>NZ_NPMN01000006.1 GCF_002266425.1 Tissierella sp. P1 | reverse complement strand
TCTTTTATATAGCAAATATTCTTTATGTTTTCATTAGGATAAATACTGTTTGGGCTTGGACCAAATTTATTCATATATCCCATCTCCTTTATACTTTTTTAATTCACTTTTCATTATGTCTTCATCCATATCAATTATTACTATATCTTTATATATTTTTTATATTTAAAACCTCTAACAACATAAACATTCCTCCTTACATAAAAGATAAAATCCTCATAGATGAACAATATCATCCATGAGGATTTTATTTATATAAATGTCTTTTATTATATTTAAATTAAAATTAATACTATAATATATACTTAGCATATATTTAAATTATAAATGAGCATATACATTCATTTATAGTTATTCCATTTTTATATAAAAGAGTTTTATAGATGATATTGTTCTCAAAATGCATCATTGAATAAAATCCTATTATAGAATTTTAAAAGCATTTTAAACTATTTAATTTTAATAGTTTAATTAAGAACTATTGTGTACATCTCCTTAAATCTCCTCTTCATATAACTACGATTTTAGTTAAGTATATAATCTAATCTTCTTATTGTCAACAGGTATTTATTTAAAACCATATTGATTATCTCATTAATTCCAATCCCCAAATCACCTACCACATATATGCTAGTCAGATATACGCTGTCATCAGTTTCATGTTATCTTCATTTAATTTTGGTATAGTCCTATTATATCCCTTATAGATAAAGAAGCTGTTAAAAACATCTATCTATATCTATATAATATAATTACACTTCTTCCTATTTTAAGTTAAAATCCAATTTTCTGCATCAGTGATGCTCTTAAATGCCCTATAATCATCTCTTTTGTTAGCTTCAATAATCATTTCTCTAAATCTATCATTTAAATTTTCTTCATTGGCTATAATTATTGCAACCTTAATATTATAATTCACTAGCTTTTGCAATATCGCTCCCGCTAATCCTGTTCTAAGATTAAAAAAATCTTCAGAAAGTGCTTCATAGTGGATTATCAATAAATTAGTATTATTTTCGAAACAAGCAGCAATAAGATCCATAGCATCTGTTTCTTTACTAATCAATATTTCATTAGAAATACATTCAATATATCTTTTATCGCCCTTATCTATTAAATTATAATTCATATTGTTTCCTCCCCAACTTCATAATTAATATAAATTAGTTGATTCTGTAAAAAGTGAAATTGTACTCAACATCTCCTCAGTGAACTTCATAGTGCCCCATAACATTACTCTTAATCTATTGTCTTTTTTAGAGTACTTCATGTTCATTGTTGATTTGCCAATGCTTGGGTCCTTGCAGTTCATAATAGCTATAAGAGTATTAGATATTCTCATATACTGTTCCATATCTATTTCATTGATTTCTATAACAGCAGATACATTTATTTTTGGTCTTATGATACTTAAATTTATTTCATTAGTTGAAAACTCAATCTCTTCATCTTCTTTAATGTCTTCATCGCTAGTATTAACATCTTGTTTCATAAAGGAATTTAAATCTTCCTCTGAAATTCTCCACTGTTTTCCAAGCTTATTTGCCCCAAGCTTACCTTGTGTTATAAATTTTCTTATAGTTTTATGATGCATACCTAATATTTCGGCAACCTGATTAACTGTATAAAATTTGCCCTCCATAAATATCCATCCTTTCGGTATTACTATCTGAGATGATTATATACACTTTTATTGTACAGGTCAAGTATTTTATTAGATTTTATTGTATTTTATTGCACTTTGAGGAGTCAATATTATTTTTCATTATTTTTTATCTCATATTTTATGATAGTCGTAGAATTTATAATCACAGTAAAAAACACTAAATCTTTTCTAATAAAGATTAGTGTTTTTAATAAGATACCTGATTTATCTTCTTATCAGCGGAAACGCTATTACATCCTTTATAGATGGAGAATCTGTTAAAAACATCATCATCCTATCTATTCCTATTCCCAAACCTCCAGCTGGCGGCATTGCAGTATCTATTGCTACTGCAAATTCTTCATCCATTGGGCTTGCTGTTTCGAGTCCTGCTCTCAATTTATTAGCTTGGTCATGTAATAATATTCTCTGTCTTAATGGATCATTAAGTTCTGAATACGCATTTCCAAGCTCTACTCCAAAAGCATAAGGTTCAAATCTTTCAATTAATTCTGGATTAGACCTATGAACCTTGCATAATGGAGAAGAATCTAATGGAAAATCTATTACAAAGGTAGGTTCTATTAAGTATTTCTCGCTATAAGCTTCAAATAGTATCAAAATCAAATCTCCTTTTGAAGTTTCCTCTAACTCTAACCCTTCTTCTTGCTCCCCTAATAAAAGCTCCTTCTCTTTTATTAAACTTATTATATTTTCTCTTGAAAGTATTTCTACATCTATACCTGTATTTTCTTTTACAAGATTACACATAGTCCTTCTTTTCCATGGGGCTTTAAAATCAATTTCTACTCCATCATAAGTTGCCTTAGTCGTTCCTTTTACTTTTAAGAATACATATTCGTATAGCTGTTCCATAAGTCTCATCATATCATCATAATCCGCATAGGCCATATAACATTCAAATAATGTAAACTCTGGATAATGAGTTCTATCTATACCTTCATTTCTAAAGGCTCTTACCATGGTGTAAACTCTATCAATCCCCCCTACCATTAGTCTTTTTAAATATAATTCTGGAGATACATTCATAAATACTTCACAGTTTAGAGCATTTACATTAGTTATGAAAGGCTTTGCCTCTCCCCCACCATATTTTGTATCTAATATTGGTGTCTCCATCTCCATAAAATCTCTTCCATCCATAAATTCTCTTATGGCAAACATAGCTTTTGAACGGTTAATAAATCTTTGTTTTACATCTTCATTCATTATCATATCAAGGGAACGATGTCTTTGTCTTAAATCAGCATCTTGAATCCCATGATATTTTTCTGGTAATGGTCTTATGGATTTAGAAAGCATAGTGATTTTCTTTGCCTCTACAGTTATTTCTCCTGTTTTAGTTCTAAATACACTCCCTTGTACTCCTATAATATCCCCTGTGTCTATTAGTTTAATTAGATTATATTCCTCTTCTCCCACATCTGCTTTGCTTATATAAATTTGAATTGTTCCTTGCTGATCTCTGATATTTAAAAAAGTAACCTTCCCCATCCTTCTTAAGAGCATAACTCTACCTGCTAAAATAAATTCTTGGTCACTATTTATAGAATCAAAATTTTTCATTATATACTTAGAATTGGAATTTGTGATAAAAAAATATGGATATGGGTTAATCCCGGACTTCTTTAATTGGATTAATTTTTTCACTCTTTCTACCATAAATTCATTAGCATCTTGCATTATCTCACTTAAATTATTTAAATCTGTATAGTTGTTATACATTGATAATACCACCTTTCATTTTTTAATAGATATTTATATATTCCTAAAATTTTTATAATCCAACACGAAAGCTTTCATAAATTATTCTTTTCAAATATGAAATCTCCATAAATGGATTTCAAAAAAAGATACTTTAATAACACTTTGATATAAGTTCTTTTTATAATTTCAAGAATATTTATCTTTATGACAATAAAAAAACTCTCACCTCCAAGACATAAGTCTTGGGGACGAGAGATTATTACTTCGTGGTACCACCCCAGTTTGTCAATATGTCACCATATTAACCTTTTCAAGTACGTCTCTTAACTGCATAGTCAATAGATTATACTCTAGCTCTTTAACGGGAGCTCCCGTTACATCATCCCCTATTTAAAGGTTCAATGTAAGACTCAGAGGCTTTTTTCAATAAATATTTTTCGCTTCCTCTCACCAACGGAAACTCTCTGTAAAAAAATTTAATTTATCTACTCATCTCTTCACGGTCTTTTAATTTTTATTTATTTTATTATACCTTACTTATAAAGTCAACATTTTTTTAATTTTTTAATATTAAATTATAGCCTGTTCTGTTATCTTGTCAAAAATATGTATATACTTTGTATCAATGGAAATCTTTATGCTATCACCAACCTTTATATTTAATTCTGAACTGACTTTGGCATTGATATTCATTCCAGATAGATTTAAATATAAATGTTTCTCAGAACCTAGATGCTCCACTACATCTACTTTTACATTTTCTATACCATTATCGCAGATCTGTATGGCTTCAGGATGTAAACCTATTACAACTGTTTTATCTACATAATGTTCCAGTGCATTTTCAACTATTCCCGGAGATATTATATCAATACCATTGAAGTGAAGATAGATTCTTTCATCAATTTTTTTTACTGTTGCATCAATAAAATTTATTTGTGCATCAATAAATCCTGCCACAAACATATTCTTAGGATGACGATATAAGCTTTGAGGAGTGTCGACCTGTTGAATTACTCCTTCATTCATCACGACTATTCTGGTTCCAAGAGTCATGGCTTCTGTCTGGTCGTGAGTTACATAGACTATGGTTGCTTGAAGTCTATGATATAGTTTGGCAATCTCCGACCTCATTTGGATTCTTAACTTTGCATCTAAGTTCGACAAGGGCTCATCCATGAGAAAAACCTTTGGTTCCCTGACGATGGCCCTTCCCATGGCAACTCGCTGACGTTGCCCACCAGATAATGTTTTGGGCTTGCGATTCAATAAATCATAAATACCCAGAATATTTGCTGCATCTTTTACCTTACGGTCAATTTCTGACTTTGATACTTTTCGTATTTTCATGCCAAAGGCTATATTATCATATACGGTCATATGTGGATATAAGGCATAATTTTGAAAAACCATAGCAACATCCCGATTTTTAGGCAATACATCATTCATAATTTCCCCATCAATTTTCAATTCTCCATCTGATATTTCCTCCAAGCCTGCAATCATCCTCAGAGTAGTAGTTTTTCCACAGCCTGAGGGCCCTACAAATACTATGAATTCTTTATCTTCAACATTTAAATTAAAGTCTCTTACTGCCGTGAACCCATTATCATATATCTTGCTAATATTCTTCAGTTGTAATTTCAAAGAGCTTCTCTCCTTTCTCTATATGTCTTCATGCATCCTTCATCTCAGTTCTAATCAGGGAATTCCTTTGATCTTTTCTAAATAATATGGCCAAAATAGATGCTGCTAATAATATAGATAGGAAAAACAATATATTGGATATAGTATTTAGACGATTTAGATATTGTAATTCTGGAACTCCAATACTAGACTGAATGTAAAAATCTAATATATCCATCAAGGCATTAAAATTATAATTCCTCCACATAAAAAACCCATCAGGTATACATGGTCTAAATCGAGTTATCTTCCAAATTAATGAGGCAGCCAGTATATAGCCTAAGGAATATAAAAGCTGAAAGAGACTTTTTCTATTACTGAAAATCCACCATATATCTCTTATATAGTTTTCTTTCAAAAATTCTATTATTACTTGCTTTAAGCTCCTTATATTATTCAATATCATTTTCCATAAAAAAATGATAATACCTATACCCATAATAAAAATAATAAATTTAAAACGCTGCATAGCAATATCCTTGTACCGACTCATTTCAACAATATTTATGCTGTCAGACAGATATCCCATTTCTGTTATAATTGGCTGTATCTCCGATATATTGTCAAGCTGAAGCCATATATCCAAAACCTCCAACTCATTAAAAGCAAGCTTATTTAATTTTTCAAAGGGCATATATAGAAATATTTCATCCTTCTGTGCTAAAGCCTTTTCTACCACTCCAATTACTTGAAATTTTTCATTTTCTATAGTTATATCATTACCTACAACCCTTTGTATATTTCCAAAAAAATGCCAAGCAGCTCCGCTGCTTAACACAACTACATTACTGTTTTTCTTAATCTGTGCATCATTGAAAAATGACCCTGATAATATTTTCAACTTACTCATATAGGAAAAATCCTCATTGGTTCCGATAATCTCTGACCGACCTTCAATCATACTAGAATAAACATTCATATACTGTCTTGCCATAAAAGTAAAGGACTGTTTCTTCTCTTTTAAGAAAGTAATATCCTTGGCATTAAAAAAAGTGAACTCCTTATCTATAGACATCATATAAAGGTCGTTGGCTGTACTCTCTCCTATATATTTTCCTATAAGATAACACAACCCTGTGGTTAAGCATAGTATCAAAGACAAAAGCACCAGAACTCTTTTCTTTACTTTCATTTTTTATCACCGGTACTTTCATATCTCACCCGACTTCCGGCATCAATAGGAGAAGTGCTTGTCAAAATAATTGGTTCAAACAAAGCTAATTCTTTAATGGCTGACAGAGAATTATCCGAGTCTATTAATTCCACATAAGTCTTATGAGCAATAAAGTTTCTGCCCAATACATTATTTTCCTCTCGAAGCACCAAAACATAATAGCCATTTATGTCTTTTCTTATTGCATCATTTGGTATAATGAAATTGTATAGCTCACTTTCAGTTTTAATCTTTATATCAGCATTTTTCCCCGCCAGCTGAAATGAGGTATCCTTTAGGGTTATAGTTATTTTATGTCCTGTGCCATCTTCATTTCCATTGGGATTTATACCTATAATCTCACCCTTCAATGTTTCTGCAATACCCTTTACTTTTATTTCCACAGAACTTTCCGTATTAAACAGATCTAATTGTTCCTCATCAATAACTAACTCTGCCTTAAATTCATTTGACATATCCTGCATCTGAACCAAAACATCATTTTTGTTTATAAACCTTCCCACCTCACATTCTACATCAATAATGATGCCCTCTGCTTCTGCTACAATTTTACTATTTTTTTCTTGCTCAAGCTTCTTATTTAATATCAAAAGCTCAGACTGAGTATTGCTTAATTGAAAATTCATTTCCATCATTGTATATTCATTCTCCTTTTCAAAGGAAAAGGTTTTTTCATATAAGCTATTTAATTGTTCATGCTTATTCTTTAATAAAGCATTTTTAGCTTCTTTTTCAGATTGTATATATTGTTCATATTGCATCTTAGCCATTTCAAGATTATTCTCTGCTTCATGAAGCTCAGATCTATTTGTCATTCCTGCATTAAACTGTTCCTTTTTATCATTTAATCTCTTCTCTGCCATATCAATATTAAGCTCATATTCTAGCTTTTTCAATGATTCATATCTGCCATCTTCAATATTATCTATCTCAGATTTTATATCTGAAATTTCACTCTTCAATTTTCTGATTTCTCTTCTTTCTACAGCTAAATCTTCAGATTCTAAATTATTCAGCTTCATATTCAAAAGTTTAATATCCTGTTCCTTTCTTCGTATGTCCAATGTAAGCTGCTCAATAATAAGTTCATCTGTTTCCTGTTCTAATTTTCTATTCAATATTAAAAGCTCATCTTGAATATTCTCTATTTGGAAATGCAAATCCGTAATTGCATATTCATTTTCCTCTTCAAAGGAAAATGTTTTTTCGTACAATCTATTCAATTGTTCCTGTTTATCTTTTAATAAGTTGTTTTTAGCTTCTTTTTCAGATTGTATATATTGTTCATATTGTAACTTAGCCATTTCAAGATTATTTTCTGCTTCATGAAGCTCTGACCTGTTTGTCATTCCTGCGTTAAATTGCTCCTTTTTATCACTTAACCTTTTCTCCGCCATATCGATATTAAACTCATATTCCAATTTTTTTAATGATTCATATGTGCCATTTTCAATACTATCTATCTCAGCTTCTACATCTGAAATCTCAACATTCAATTTTTCAATTTCTCCTTTTTGGGGAGACAAATCCTTAGATTTCAGATTATTTAATTTCATATTTAAAAGCTTAATATCCTGTTCCTTTCTTCGTATGTCCAATGTCAATTGCTCAATATAATCCTTATCTAAATCAAATTCTATAAGAGCCTGCCCCTTTATTACCTTATCACCGGGCTTAATAAAAACATCCTTCACTATTCCTTCTTTTTTTGCATAGACATCATAGCTGTCTCTATAAGTAATAATTGAGGTTCCTTCAATGGTATTCACTAATTTCCCACCTGTAAGAGATACTGCTGTTACAGTTGGAAGATTGAAATTGCAGATAGTTTTAGAAAAAAAGGTTAGAAAAAGTGTAATTCCTAAAAATATACCTATTCCTTTTATAGATTTTTTGCTATTCATATGTTTTAATCACCTCTCAATGTTATCCTTTTAATCCTGATAAATTTATTCCTTCTTTTAAATATTCCTGACCGTAAAACAATATAATCAATACTGGAAAAATATAAAAGCATGATGATGCAAAGGATACCCCCATCTGCCCTTCATTGATTCTGGCTAAGAATAATGACATGGGCTGTGCATAAGTATCTTTAATAAAAATAACAGCCTGATCAACTACATTCCAATAGTCAATAAAGGTAAGCATAGCTACAGAAGCAAGTCCTGATTTTATCATAGGTAACACAATACTGAAGAATATCCTGATATGCCCAGCCCCATCCATTTGTGCTGATTCTATATATGCACTTGGTATCATCTTCATAAACTGTCTTAGAAGAAATACTCCAAAGGGATTAAATATACCAGGCAGAATGATGGCGAGATAATTGTCTGTCATATTTAACCAATCAAATACTATATAGTTTGGCATTAAGGTAACCTGCAAAGGAAGCAGCATGACAATAATATAAATAAAAAATAAAAGTTCCCTACCTTTAAATTGAAGTATTGTAAATGCATAGGCTGCCATAGAGGATACAAATAATTGTCCCACCACAATAGGAACAGCAATTTTAACGGAATTCCAAAACATATTGAGATAAACAGGATTCTCTAAAAGTATATGGATATACTGAGATAGTGTAATCTTTTCTGGAATTATAGCCATATCAACAAATTTTCCTTCTGGATGAAAAATATCTCCCATAGTACTATAATGACTACTCACTTCATTCATACTCATCAAAGAGTTGGTAAAGGTAATGACCAAGGGAAGAATATAAATGATTGCCATAATAGAAAATACAGTTAATAGGAATATATGAAAAATTCTTTTAGAATAATGTGTTGGTTTACTCATAGCTGCTACCTCCTTAGCTTCTTAAGTCCTCAGCCAATTTATTCTCTGCCTTAAATACCATAGCCACAAAGAATACAATAACAATAGTCAAGATATATACAGCACTAACAAGCTTTGAATAGTTTAGTGACAGAAACATATTATTCATATAGTGCTGTAAAACATACAAACTTTCATGGGGATATTCCCCTGTAATAATATATATTTCCTTAAAAACTTTAAAGGAATTGACGAAGGTCATAATCAATACCAAAAATATGGTAGGCATCAAATATAACAAAGTTATCCTTGTAAATTTGTAAAACCAATTAGCTCCTTCAATATCAGCACATTCATAATACTCTTCCGGAATATTATTTAGTCCACTGATAAAAAGAGCCATATTATAGCCTATATTTTTCCATAGAAATATAAATATCATAACAAGCATACCGTATTTACTCTGAAACCAGTCTATTTTATCCATTCCAAAAGTGCTTAAGTATTTATTGACAAAACCATTTACACTAAAAAGATTTTCCCAAAAGAATGCAATAGTTGCTGAGGGTATAACTAATGGTATTAAAAATACAATGCTAAACTGATTTCTATATTTTGTAAGCTTGTTTATAGCCAATGCTATAAACAAAGATAACAACATATTAAGAGGTACACTGACTACCATAAAAATAGCCGTATTTTTAAGCCCTAGCAGAAAATATTGATTTTGGAATAAATCAATAAAGTTTTTAAGACCTACAAATTTCATGTTTATGGGATTATCAGTCAGCCCATAAACTAAAGAGAAAATAAAGGGAAAGAGATAAAAAAATGAAAATCCTAATAAGCTGATGCTCAACATAATAATTGGTATTCTATTATTCTTTTTCATTTAATCATCTCACTTCCAAATATTATTCGTTTAAATACTTGCTTATCTTTGCTTGCAGTATTCTGGCCGCTTCTTCTGCCGACTGTTCTCCATCAAAAAATTTGTTGCTCTCTTCCCAGATAAATTCACTAATGACGGGGTCATTTATATCATAAGCATTAATTTCCATTACCCATTTTTCTAAAAGATTTCTATATTCTTCTTTGCTAACCTTTTCATCTTTGTTATATAATTTTAAAATTCTTTCAGCGGAATTATCAAAGCCTTTTTTATTTACACCTAGTCCATAGAAGCTCGGTAAACTTTGTACTTCTTCTGATAATAAAAACTTAATGAACTCCCACGCTAATTCTTTATGCTTAGAATTACTGTTGATTCCAACACTATTACTTGGATTTACATAAACATTCCCATTGGCATCAGACAATGGCATTGCATAAGTATAGGTATCTGGAAGTAAATTGAAGAAAGCAGCCTGTGTGTCAAAGTCAACGTTAAATGCAAAGTAGTATTCCATATTATAGAAATCTATACTACCCTTTGCTGCGAAATAACCATTATTCTCTAAATCCTTTACATGATTCAATAAACTGATATACTTTTCTCCGATATTTACCTTTTTATTGTTTATATCAACAAACTGATTAAAATAGTCCCTGAAAGCATAGTTAAATAAATGTGCTCCTGACTCCAGCATTAAAAAGGTATTTTTTCTGCTTGTATTATCTACAAGCTCCTGTGCAAATTCTAAGGCTTTTCCAAAGCTGATTTTTGTCATGCCATCCTCTATTTTTTTACCACTGTCCGTTACCAAATGTTTATCAAAGCTAACAACTTGAAATCTACTCATAAGTGGCAGCATATATATATTTCCATCTTTATTCTTTGGAGCTTCTAGCACATTCATAAAATAATTGTCGGAATTAATCTCAGGGGTAAGGCTCAATAAATTGCTCAAATCCTCAAATACACCTATATTAATATACTTATGAATTGGGAGATGTCCTGTAAGAATAATATCTTCAGCCTTTCCTGTCATTATTTTTGTATTTAACTGATTTCTATAGCTCTCTGCGGAAAATTCCTCAGAAGTACCGACAACATTATCACCTTCTGTCCTCACATATGAATTTATGATAATATTTACATCAGGATACTTGCTCATAAACTTTTGGGCTGCTATTGTTAAATATTCTTGCTCAAACATAGCTGAAACCGTAAGCTCTCCCTCCATCTTAGGGGTATATATTCCTCTTCATCCTTTTGTTTTGACAGGTTAAGAGTTTCTTCATCACTATTCTGGATATTTCCAGTACATCCAACTAATATTGTTAGAATTAGTATAGTAGCAAGTAAGGTTTTTTTCATTATCTCCTCTCCTCTTCTAATTAGATTTATTTACATATAGATTATATAAGAAGAAGTTGATAAAATTTCTTAGGATTTGCTTAGGATTGTTTTAGCCATAGAAAAAAGCGTAATATAGATTGACTATAATACGCTTTCTCTTCTATATAGATATATTCTTTAGCTGAATAATAACCTTAAACATATCCCCTTCTGTCTCAATGTCGATATTGCCCTGATGGAGCTCTATGATACTCTTGGCTATGGCAAGACCTAATCCCGAACCCTCTGTACTTCTTGAACTATCTCCTCTTTTAAACCGTAAAAACAACTCATCGGTTTCAAAATCCATTTGGTAGGAAGCTATATTCTTTATGCTTATAATAAGCTGTCGCTCTTCTATATTTTCTGTAAATACTGCATATATCCTTGTATTCGGCAAAGAATATTTGACTGCATTACTTATAATATTATCAAATACCCTCCACATTTTAAGACTATCACAAGACCATAGGATTGAATTGCTTGTAGTTTTTATAATTAACTCAAGTTTCCCTTCCTCCATTTTCTCCTTATATTCGTAGCCTATTTGCTTAATCATCAGCACAATATCAACCTGCGAAATATCCAACTGAATGTTACCGCTTTCTATTCTCGACAATTCGAATAAATCTTCAATTAAAATGTTAAGCCGCTTTGCATTCGTATCAGCATTAAGAATATATTTTTCTATTTCCTTTGATACTCCTTTTTTCTTAACTAATTCGATATAGTTTATAATAGATGTTAGAGGCGTTCTTAAATCATGAGAAATATTAGTTACCAGCTCATATTTTAACCTTTCACTCTTTTTTCGCTCCTCAAGTGCATGGATATAGCTTTCTTTTATTTCATTAATACTTTGGGCTATTTTACCATAGCTATCATTTCTAATAACTGGAATACTTTGCTCCAAATCACCCTTTGCTATTTTTTGTGTAATGTCTATAACTTCTCTTGTATATATTCTTTTGTTTATTATGATTTGACGAATTAATATAAAAAATATCAAAATAATTAAATTATGTACGATCACTATAGGCCACTTAGTTTTAATCATTGAAATGTAATCGTATATGGTATTCCCCGGTCCAAAGAAGGATAGTACAAAAAAGTACCAAATAATCTGCAAAATCAATCCTATAATCCATGCAGGTATATTTTTTGTAAGTCTATTTTCCCATTCCTGACTAAATTTCATATTGTCCTTTTTATATTCACCCGCTTTTATTATCAACAATATGGAACCCGTTAGCATGATGAATGTCAATATAACAAAGGTAAAATATAAAATAATACGTCTCAACAATGCCGAAAAAAGCCCTATCGTATATAAATAGGTATTAAATAGAAATACTAAAAGGATAAAAGTCAATATGGGACTTCCTAATCTTACATCTATTGGTATTACACTTATTCCTTCATTTAAATTCTCTATTGCTTTCTTATATACTGCAATGTACAGTATAATGCCAAATAAAAGAGAAATTACAGTAATTTTAATCTCTAAGTATAATATTTTTTGCTGTTTAAATCCTGTATCAATAGCGTAACCAAATAAACTTGAGGTCGTTTTATCATTTTTATCGATAAATATGAAGCCTGAAAAGTTAATATGCTTCGAATCAATATTCCTATAATCTAATGTAAACGATAGCTTTGAATCTCCTATACCTTTTAAGGATGTCCTTTGATAATCACTATATTCAAAGGATAAAATATTAGGCTGAGAAGAAAATTCAATATGATTCATATCCTCCGGAAGGTTAGTAAAGGTTTCTTTTGTATTATCATCTGTAATATAATAATATGCTCCTTTATTTCGTACCTGAAACGCTTCTTCTTCTGCCTCCGACATATCTCCCGTTATAAATCTATATACTTGGGAACAATAGTCACTAACAGTATTATTCAGATAATTACTATAAATATATCCTTCAAAGAAAAATCTTCTATTTTTCCATATACCAATGGAGGATACTACACTTATACTTATGAGTAAGATTGAAATAAAAAATATAATTCTATATGTCCTATTGTTTTTATTTTTCATAGGCTTTCCTCTCATTCAATCATATATCCATGACCCCATACAACTTTCAAATACATAGGTCTTTTAGGGTCTAGCTCTATCTTTTCTCTTAGCTTACTAATATGAAACATTACGGTGCCTTCTGAATCTAAAAATGGCTGTTTCCATACTGATTCATAAATGGTTTGCAAGGATAATACCGTTCCCTTGTTTTTTGCCAATAATAATAGAATTTTATATTCTGTAGGTGTGAGTTTAATTGATTCATCATCAACTTCTACTGTCTTATTCCTTTGATTTATTGTCAATCCTCTTATATCAATCTGATTTTGATCTAACGGCCCAGCATTTAATTTTGTATATCTTCTAAGCTGTGCCTTTACTCTGGCTAATAATTCAGGAGGGCTGAAGGGTTTAGTTATATAATCATCTCCACCTACTTCCAGCCCTTCTATCTTATCATATTCTTCAGTCTTAGCCGATAAGAAAATAATAGGAATATTGTTACTCTCTCTAATACGCAAAGTGGTTTTAATACCATCTAAATTTGGCATCATAATATCCATAATAATGAGATGTATCTTATGAAGCTTTAGTACATCAATAGCTCGTAGACCATCCTCTGCTTTATAAACATTATATCCTGCTTCTTTTAAGTATATCTCAAGTACTTCCAATATCTCCGCATTATCATCTGCAACTAGTATATTATACATTCTTTAATCACCTTTTTATTATATACATTATTCTCATGTCATTATATAATACCTTGACCCTTTTTTCAAACAGCATCGCTATAGTTAGTAATGACTTAAAAAATCGCAAAATACAGTCCTATGACCGATTTGCAATTTTTTACAAATATATCTTACTTAGTATCAGTAATTAAATTAATTTGATTTTCGGACGGTTTCTATAAATGAAAAACCTCCAACGTCTTCATGTGAATATCGATATTCTCCTTTTGTAAATCCTTGCTTTAATATGGTCTTAACTCTCCCCTATGCTACTAATTTTAATTTCTCTAAATATATTATTTAAAGAATATACTTCTTTGATATATCATCAGACTATAGTATTCTACTGAATCAATTTAAATCTGATAAAATAACTCCATGACTCTTAAGATTACAAAGTTCATCAGTTGTAATAATAAAATCTTCCCATTCAGTATCCCTAAGCTTTGCTTTTTCTCTGTTATCCAAATCACCGTCTCTATAGTAATCAATTGCCCACTCATATCATATATGAATTTTAGTCATGACAATTGCACCTATATATATAAATTGTCAACTATTTTTTGTAGGCACATGCCTACTTTAACTAGTAAATAAAAAATAAGTAGTCTATCTAAAACTTCCATCTTAACATAGCGATTTTTATCAATGAACTCTTTATGAAACTTATAATAAAAAAAGAACTTACTTCCAAAAGTGAATCCTTTAAATTTAAAGTTATATCTGATATTAAAAATTAAGTTATATTGTATCAAGAAGAAAAACAGATTCATAAAATATAAATTCCCAGCAATTTTCTAGGAGTGGCCTTTTATATTTTATACCTATACTCTTCCAAAGCTTTCTATAAATTTTAATGCAATGGGAGAAATATATCTGTCTTTTACCCATATTGCAGCTATTTGAGTTCTCAACTTTTCACTTTCTATCTCTTTGTAAATCAGATTTCTATTAGCAGCAAGTTCAAATACAGACTTAGGTACAATAGCTATTCCAAACCCTGCATTTGCCCACATAAGAGCTGTCCGAGCATCGTCATTTTTACAGAATATCTCTGGCTCGAATCCATGCTCCATACAAGTTTCATAAATTAGATGTTCAAACCTTCTGTAAATAATCAACGGCTTATTTTCTAGTTCATTGATTGATATAGTAAACTTATCTGGGTTCCAATAATATTCCTTTGGTATTGCGGCTACCATAGGCTCATCATCTGCATATTTGCACTCAAAGTTTAAAGCATTAAATGGTGTTCTGGCAATGCTACTTCAATAATACCTTTATTTAGCAAATCAATAAGTGTAAAAGTATTCCCCTCATATATTTCAAATTTAATACCAGAATGTTCCTTGTGAAATTCTGATATCCTTCCGCTTAGAAGTGTTTCACCTGATGATGAAACTGTACCTATTGATAATGTTCCCTTTAGTCCCTTACTGAAATCTTCAATTTCTTTTACAACAGAATTCGATAATTCTAAGATTTGGTGTGCCCTGTTCATCAATATCTTCCCTGCATCTGTAAGCTGTATGTTCCGCGAGCCTCGCTCTACAAGCTTTACACCAAGCTCATCTTCCAAAAGCTTGAGTTGTTGACTTAGGGGTGGCTGTGCCATATGAAGTTTTTTAGCCGCTAAAGTTATTTGACCTTCTTCTGCAATGGCTAAAAAATATTTTAATTGTCTTATATCCATAGAAACCTCCAAGAAAGATATATTTTTTTCATATATTATATATACAGAATAGATATTTTAAATATGGAAAATCGTATGATACAATTATAGCCGGAGATATGAAAACATGCAATATATTTCTAACCATTATATTACAAGTGGAGGATGATAAATTTGTTCAAGCTTAAAGTTTTTTTAAGACCATATAAAAAAGAATGCATAATTGGTCCAGCTTTTAAGCTACTAGAGGCGATCTTTGAGTTGCTACTGCCCACAATTATGGTGCTCATCATTAACAACGGCGTTGATAAACACAATATAGATTATGTACTTAAAATGGGAGGACTTATGCTTCTGATGGCAATACTTGGATTTTGCAGCTCCATGATATGCCAATATTATGCGGCGCGTGCCTCACAGGGCTTTGGTACAGGTTTAAGAAATACTCTTTTTAAACATATGTCTTCTTTTTCTTATGCGGAAATAGATACTTTTGGTACATCATCCCTAATAAATCGAATTACAAATGATGTAAATCAGCTTCAGCTTGCGGTTGCCATGCTAATACGTCTAGTCATACGTGCACCTTTTATATGTATAGGTGCAATTGTCATGGCCATGATACTAGACTTCAGGTTATCACTAATTTTTTTAGTTACCACACCTATTTTCACAATTATATTGTACCTTGTTATAAGTAAATCCTCACCTCTCTACCGCAAATATCAAAAAAAGCTTGATAAAATTGCACTAATATTACAAGAAAATCTTTCTGGAGTAAGAGTAATCCGTGCATTTGCCAGAACTGAAAATGAGAAGCAACGCTTCTGTGCCGCTAATGATGATTTAACTGACTCCGCTATTGCCGTTGGTAAAATATCTTCATTGCTCAATCCTATGACATCATTTGTAATGAACGCTACCATTATAGGCATATTATGGATCTCCGGGTTTCATGTTAACACAGGAAGGCTTTCCCATGGAGAGATTATTGCCTTTGTAAATTACATTACTCAAATACTACTTGCACTTATAGTAGTATCCAACCTTATAATTATATTTACTAAGGCATCTGCTTCTGCCGACCGTATAAATGAGATTCTAGCAGTTACTGCATCTATTCCAGACAACGCAAAGTACTTTTGCAGCATTATTAATAACAATGCTCCATCAATTCAATTCAGCAACGTTTCCTTTGCTTATAGTACTACAGGTGATATGGTCCTTGAAGATATTTCAATAATTATTAATCGTGGCGAGACCATTGGACTTATAGGCAGTACCGGATCAGGAAAATCTACATTTATCAACCTTATACCTAGATTTTATGATACGACAAAAGGTAATATTTTTGTGGATGGAATAAATGTTAAAGATTATAAGCTTCATGAGCTACGTAATAAAATTGGTATTGTGCCTCAAAATGCTGTATTGTTCACAGGGAGCATAGCTGAAAACATTCGCTGGGGAAAACAAAATGCCACAGATGAAGAGATTATAGCAGCAGCTAAAATTGCACAGGCTGATGAATTTATTTCAAAGCTTCCAGAAGGATATAACACACAGGTATCACGTGGTGGATTAAATTTTTCAGGCGGTCAAAAACAGCGTTTGACCATCGCTCGTGCTGTAGTTTCAAAACCTGATATTTTGATGCTTGATGATTCTGCAAGTGCATTAGACTTTGCTACAGATGCAGCCCTAAGGCAAGCAATTAATCAAATAAGCCAGAATATGACCGTACTAATTGTTTCTCAAAGAGTGAGCACAATAAAGGAAGCTGATAAAATTATTGTATTTGATAACAGACATATTGTAGGCTTTGGCACACATAAAGAACTTGTAAATAACTGTGAAGTATATAAAGAAATATGTATATCACAACTTTCAAGTAAGGAGGGTTCTATATGAACAAGGATATATTAAAAAGAATTTTAAAATACACTGAAAAATATAAAGCTCATGTGTTTGGGTCCTTTATAGCTGCAATTTTAAGTGTGACATCAAGCTTGATTGGCCCAATTCTAATAGGTAAATCTATCGACCATATGATTGGAATAGGTGCTGTAGATTTCAGGTCACTATTCAAAACTTTAATCATTTTGGCATTAATCTATGCTATTGGTAATCTATTTGTGTGGCTTTTGACCTATCTAACGAATTGGATATCATATCAAACTGTTAATGATATGCGCCATCAACTTTTTGACAAAATTAGTACCTTGCCTCTAAAATTCTATGATACTCACCCTCATGGCGATACAATAAGTCATTTTATAAATGATATAGATGCAAGTCTCAGATGGAATGCTTCATGGTATATCAACATTGCTCACGGCTGTAGTTACCATTTTAGGTGCAATAGGATTTATGCTGTATATAAGCCCAATTATGACAATAGTAGTGCTTTTTTCTGCTCCTGCTTCTTTTTTAATGGCACGATTTATTGCTAACCGTTCACAGCAAATGTTTAAGGCCCAGGCGAGAAATTTGGGGAAATTAAATGACTATGTAGAAGAAATTATTAGCGGGCAAAAAGTTGTGAAGGCTTTTAATTATGAAGACCGCTCTTTTAAAGAGTTTAAGAAAATTAACAATACATTACATAGTTCTGGCCTAAAATCACAGTTTTATGGCTCCGTATCTGGACCTACTACTCGTCTTATAAACAATATTACCTATTCTACTATAGGTGTTATCGGCAGTACTTTGGTCATCCTAGGAAAAATAACAGTTGGAAATATATCAAGTTTCCTTATTTACTCGAATCTATTTGCAAAGCCTTTTAATGACATAACTGGAATATTCACCCAGATACAGTCTGCAATTGCGTCAGCGCAGCGTATATTCTATATTATTGACATGCCGTCAGAAAGACCTGATGCTAAAGATGCTATTAATATTAAGCACAGTCAAGGTAAAATAAACTTTAATAATGTGACTTTTTCATACAATCCCCAGCGTCCTCTGATTACAGATTTCAACCTGAATGTGAGATCTGGCACCAGGATTGCCATAGTGGGTAAAACCGGTGCTGGTAAGACGACTCTCGTAAACTTACTTATGCGGTTTTATGATATTGATAATGGGTCTATATCCATTGATGGTATTGATATTAGGAACATCACCCGTGACAGCTTACGATCCAGTTTTGGCATGGTACTTCAAGATACATGGCTGTTTTCAGGTACCATACGAGACAATATCTCTTATGGCAATCCAAATGCAACAGATAAAGAAATTATTGCAGCATCTAAATCTGCCGAGGCTCACAACTTTATAAAATCTTTACCTAATGGCTATAACACATTTATTTCTGACGCTGGTGGAAATTTATCTCAAGGACAAAAGCAGCTCCTCACCATTGCTCGGGTAATGCTCGTCGATCCGCCAATGCTTATTTTAGATGAAGCCACAAGCAATATAGATACCAGAACGGAAATCCATATACAAAAAGCATTTCTAAAAATGGTTGAAGGTAGAACAAGCTTTGTTATAGCTCATAGACTTTCAACAATACGCGAAGCAGATCTGATTTTGGTCATGGATAATGGGAATATAGTGGAAAGTGGAACTCATAATCAGTTATTAAAAAATGGCGGATATTATGAAAGACTCTATAACAGTCAGTTCACTCCTGCATAAATTATTACTTTTATTAACCTAGTTGCTAGAAAAACCTTAGGATATAATATTGAAATCCTAAGGTTTTGGTTTATGAATACCATTTGCTTAACAGCCAATATTCATAAACAATCATAGTTCTATAAGATAGCTTTACATCTATACTCGGCGGAGAGCTTGGAGAGTCACAGTAAACATTATCAAACATACTTATACTATCTCGCTTTAAATATTTGTACTTTTTTTACTTCATCAAGTCTTAATTCCCAAAACGTACCTTGAATATATTCTCCTGAAGAGTAAATTTCATTATTAAGACATTCTTTTATATTAAATATTTTATCCCATGATTTTTCAATTAAACCTTGTCTTTCTTCTTTTGGTAATGAATCCAACCATTCCCATTCAGCATCTAGTTCATCTTCATTTCCACTATCTCCTATATACCAATTATTCAGAACATAATGCCATAAATCAAAGTCGCTTAATAAGACTTTCTTATCTGGAATCTCTAATTCAATACAAGCTATTTGCTCTCCCGATGGCCCATGAGCAGAGTGCCTTAAATCTGGTTTCTTATGTTGACCTTTATAAATGTACCATCCCCATATAGGATATATATTAGATTTATAAGAGCTATCACCAATTTTATTTATCATTTTGTTTCTAATCCAATTATATTGCTCTAAAAATGAATAATCTTCATCTTTTAAATAGGATGCCAATTTTTCATCACATGTTACAATCTTTTCTTCTTTTAGCTTCTCCCAGATATCAATTGATTGTATTGTCCATATTTTCATATTTAAAATCTCCCTATTTTTCAATCCCTTCAACACTCTCAATTTCGGGTTGATTTTCCTATTTCTTATCTTAATTCTAAGCTATCATCACTTAAATTATCATATATCATCTATAATCTATCTTAAAATGTCATCAGACATAATATGCTATTGTAAATATCCAGACCTTTATAAAATATCAAAGTAGTCACCATCAATATCTAATAATATTGATGGTTTATCTTTATAATATATAAAAAGCTTATGCAAAGGTCTTGTTATTGAAACATATAGCAGTTTTATATGAAGTTCATCATCAATATAATTATCATTTGAGCAATTAAATATTATAACAGCATCAAATTCTAACCCCTTTGATAAATATGTTGGAATTACTACTACTCCACCTCCATAGGAAGTATCTTTATCAGTAATTAAATGTATATTATCATCCATAACATTCTTCAATGCTTGGCATACTTTTGTACTCTCCTCGGTAGTCTTACATATTACAGCAATTGACTTATGACCTTCTTCTTTAACTTCATTTATCCTTAAAGCTATATCATTAATGATCTCATTATCATTATTCTTTTTTATAATTAGGGGCTTATCTCCCGATCTTAATACAGGCTCTGCAAGAGTTATTTCTTCTTTTCTCCATTTTTTTATAACTTGATTAGCAAAGTTCATTATCTCCATTGTAGAACGATAACACTTTTTTAAGCTTAGTAATTCCTTATCAGAACCTGTAAATACATTATCCATTAACTCTTTCCAATTTCCTATACCTTTATATGAATGTATTCCTTGTGAAATGTCACCCACTATTGTAAAAGAATCATTACTACTAAGCTGCCTTAATATATACATTTGAAGCTCACTATAGTCCTGTGCCTCATCCACTATTATGTGATTATACTTTCCTTTTAAAGATAGTCCTTCAAGCTTTAAATGAAGATATAACAGCGCAGCTAAATCCTCTCTCTCCAGCATTTCATTATCAAATATTTTCTTAGAATAGTCACTTATAAATGTAATATTTCCTTTATCGAGCTCTCCATTACTATATTTCTCCAATTTCTCACAATCTGATATTAGACCTTTATATAGTGTTAGGATATCAAGGTCTTCCCATTGATCAAAATATCGTTTTATGGCTTTATACATGGAATCCTCCAGATTTTTATTAATCATATCCCTCTTGTCATATACCCGTATAATCTTATCTCTAATAGTCTCTATATCTTCTACAGAATCCTTTAGCTCTTTTATTTTCTTATCACATTTTCTGGTAACTTTCTCCTGAATAGTCTTAACTCTATCTGAAATATTTGATTCGATGTATTTTTGTATTCTCTTTGAACGTGGTACAATAGGAAGGTATTTATAATCTTCTTCATACATTTTTAGAACTTCATCATATGAATATATAATAATGCCATTGATTTTAAGGTCAATTTTAGGGACTAAACTCGAAGATAAATCAATAACATATTTATCGATTATATTTTTTAATATCATAGAGCCTTTAAAAAACGAACTTAACTGTAAATTTTTTCTGTATTCTGCTGATAGATTCTGATAATCTAGCAGCTTATAAAACTTAGTTTCAATATCTGCCAACTTATACTCTGTATCTAATAAAGACATTACAATATCTTCAAATGTAGATTGCTTTATTTCTTCAACTCCCAAATCTGGTAATACATCGGAAATATAGTTTAGAAAAAGATTGTTGGTACTATAATAAGCAACTTTTCAGCATCGAATATCTCCTGATAGGTATACATAAGATATGCTATCCTATGTAAAACAATCGTAGTCTTTCCGCTTCCTGCTACTCCTTGGACTATCAGAACCTTTCCTTTATCTGCCCTTATGATGTCATTTTGTTCACTTTGTATGGTATTGACAATATCCTTAAGTCTATTATCCTTCTTTTCCCATAATGCTGTTTGAAGATACTCATCCATAGGAGTAAGTCCTTTATCAAAAATATTAATTAGTTCCTTTTTCTGTATTTCATATTGCCTTTTAAGCTCCAAATCTCCTATTATTAATCCTCCAGGTGCTTTATACATTACCTCTCCTATTTCACCACTATAGTATAAACTTGCCATAGGAGCTCTCCAGTCAATAATAAGCATTTTGTTATCATCTTTCTTGGTTAAACTTGTTTTTCCTACATAAAAGGTTTCGTATCCACTTTTCCCAAGTTCTTTGAAGTCGATCCTTCCAAAATACGGTTTATCTTCAGCTCTTCTAAGCTGATTAAGCTTTCTCTTATTCGCTTCATGAATTGTAGCTTTTACAATAACATCATCGCTATAATTACCACCTACAGCTCTCTTAAGTTTTAACAATTCTTCATCCATTTTTTCTACTTCATTTGCAAGATAATCTATCTCGCTGTCTATACATTTGCAAGTATCCTTTAGATATCTATCTTCCGCATTAAATGCTGGATGTTTTTGAGCCTGCATAAGACTTACACCTCCAATATAAAATTATAAATAAAAAAACGTTTAAGCGGTGAAATGACAGTACATTAATTCTATATAATATACAGAAAAAAATAAAGTCCATGATACTAATAAATACATGGCCCTATTATATGAGAAGAGTATTATATCATATAATCTCTATAATTCGTAATATTTCAAATTATTTCTTGCATCTTTGGTGTTTGTAGGCTATAATATAATGAAGAAAGAAAAAAAGGTCATTTTCTCTAGAGAAATGACCTTTTTTCCATATTATGTAAACCAATCTATGTTTTTAACTTTCACTTTTTGCTAATAACTTTATTCTTTGGAATTTTAATTGAAATACTTTTTAAATTATTTCCTTTTACTTCTCTTATAATAGTAATATCACGCATCATAAAGCTCCTTCTATTATTCCCATTTGAAGAATCGAAGAGCCACACCAGTACATATTATTGAAAGAGCAATCATGACAATAATAGGCATTGTTACGCTTTCTATCGTCAAACCAAGTGAAACCGCTTTTATAAGTTTTATTCCTTGCGTTAGAGGTAAAATATCTGCAATTTTTTGAAGTGCTATTGGCATAACTTCATAAGGCAAAGTTGCTCCTGAAAAAATTAACATAGGAAAATATAATACACTTGCAATAATGCTTGCTATCTTTATATTTGGAGCAATACCACCTACCATCATACCTATACTAAACATGGATATCATTACCAAAAAGTAAGAACCTATAAACTGAGGCCATGAACCATTAAATCGAAAACCAAAGAAAATTGCTGCTGCAGCATAAACAAGTATAAGTGAAGCAATAGAGTAAAGTACATAAATTACCACTTGTACTGCTAAAATCATAGCGGGATTTATAGGCGTTACCTTAAATCTCTTTAAAATCTTCTTATGGCGATAGTCAGACACAACTAAGGGTAAACCCATCACACCTCCTGCACATATTGCAATCGTAGCAACAGCTCCAAAAGATTGTTCTAAAAATGTGTATCCTGCACCATCAAAAGCCGGCTTATTTCCGTATATAATACCTAAAATAATTGTTACCACTATAGGCATACAAATTGCAAAAATAAACATATCCATTCCTCGTAGGGATAATTTCAACTCAGTTTTTAACATTGTTTTAAATATTTTCATTATTACATTCCTCCTCATCTGTATACCATAGATAAGCTTCTTCAAATTTTTCAAATGGACTCTTTGAAATCGCTTCTTGTACAGTTCCATAAAAAATGCTGGTTCCTTTTTTAAGAATACAAATTTTATCACACAATGCTTCTATCTCATCCATAAAATGGGAGGTTAAAAAGATAGTAAGCCCTCTCTTTTTCAAATCTGAAAGGCATTTCCATACCTCCCTTCTTGCTCTGGCATCTAATCCTGTTGTTAATTCATCTAGGAAAACAACGTCCGGATTAGGAATTAAAGCAAGTATAATAAATAAGCGTTGTTTTTGTCCTCCTGAAAGCTCATTTACTTGGCTTTTGAACTTATCAGAAAGTCCAAATTGTTTTAGCAATGCTACATAATCTGATGGATGCTTATAAAGAGCTTGTGTAACCTCACAAAGTTCTGCTACCGTTATTTTGTCTTGATAATTTGATTCTTGAAATTGGACTCCAACTCGTTCAAATAATTCCTTTCTCTCTGTTTGCGGATTCATTCCTAAAATTGAGATCGACCCATTGCTAAACTTTTTTGTCCCTAAAACACATTCAATTGTAGTACTTTTCCCAGCTCCATTTGCACCAAGCAATCCAAATACTTCTCCCCGCTCAACTGATATGCTAAGGTTATTTACAGCCTGTGTATTTCCGTATGATTTGCACAAAGCATCGATTCTAATTGTTTCCATATTTATAAACCTCCTTTTTCTTAGTATATAAAAAGAATAACACCAGAAATAAGTCTGGTGTTAAACTGTAACCTTCATATTAATTTATTCTTGAATAACTTTTAATCAACTTCAAATATAATTTGCATCAGTATTAAGCAATAGATTAAGTTATATGGATATACTTTTCCAACTTACAGTAAATTCTATTATTAATATCATTGTTCTAGATAGCATTTTGATAAGATAAAAATTTATAAACAGCTATTGGCTTATAGACATTTGGATTATAATTATTTGGACTTTTTAATGTATATACCAAAGCATATGCCTGCTCAGTTGATAGGTCACTAGGCTCTACTCCGTAATAATAATTAGCTGCTTCTTTAATCCCATAGCATCCCTCACCAAAATAGACAATATTACAGTATAATTCCAGTATCTCATCTTTTGTTAACATCTTTTCAAGGTCAATTGCTACAAAAGTCTCTGCAATCTTGCGTTCGTATTTTTTTTCAAAAGAAAAATATAAATTTTTCGCAAGTTGTTGAGTTATTGTGCTTCCTCCTTGCACTAAGGAGTGAGCCTTTATATTATTATACATAGCTCTCCCTATTGCGAGAAAATCAATACCGAAGTGACGATAAAATCGCTTATCCTCCGACTTTAAAACAAGCTGTAAATACTCATCTGAGATTTTATCAAGTTTTATATAATTTTCATCATCCCTAACTTGATTAATTGCATTTTCAAGACTTATATCATTTATAACAGATTGATACATTTTATATCCAGTAATAATAGTCGGAGCTGTAAATATACCTAGTACAAAAATACCAATAAGAAAAATACATGTAATGAAAGTAATTATCTTCTTTTTCATTTTTATTTGCTCCTTTCGCATTCTATCAATTAATTATAGTATATCAACCATAGATTTGCCATACATTTACCTTACAATCTCCTAACAATTTTGTAAGAATATGAAAGTGATAAATTCTTAATCTTTTTAAAGACATCTTCACCATAGAATAATATACTTCTCGCCCCATCTGGATATATATTATTCTTTGAGAGTATCCCAAACATTGCATTCTTCATTAGTAAAATATAGACTTTCTTAACACTATATATTTATACATAAAAAACCTAGGTAAGTAATAACCTACCTAGGCTCATTGCTTTATCAATGTAATTTAATTAATAAATTCTTATTTCTACAGCTAATTTAATATGCCAATACCTCATAGCCATCATCTGTCACTAGTACCATCACTTCCCATTGTGCCGATGGCTTGCCATCTACTGTATAAGCAGTCCAGCCATTCTCCCTATCCAAAAATATTTCGTCTGTACCCATATTGATCATAGGCTCTATTGTAAATATCATGCCCGGTACCATTAACATTTCAGTATTTTTCTTTGAAACATAACTTATCCAAGGATCTTCATGAAAACCTATGCCGATCCCATGTCCCCCAAAGTCTTTCACAACAGAGTATCCATTTTTAATAGCGTGTTCATGAACTACTTGACCCATATCCCCAAGAAACCCCCAAGGTCTTACTTGCTTTAATCCTAAATCTATGCATTCCCGTGCTACATGAACCAGTTTTTTCTTTTTTTCATCCACATTACCAATACAGAACATCCTTGATGAATCCGAAAAGTATCCTTTATAAATCGTTGAAACATCTACATTGATAATATCCCCATCACACAATACTACATTTTTTGATGGTATTCCATGACAAACTTGTTCATTAATAGAAGTACATACGCTTTTTGTAAATCCCTGATATCCAAGTTGCGCAGGGATTCCTCCTAGTTCTTTGTTTTTTTGATAGACGAGTTTATCGATATCGTCAGTGGTTATACCTTCTTTAATATATTTTTCTATGGTATCTAAAACTGCTATATTGATTTTACCACTTTCACGTATTCCTGAAATTTGATCCTGTGTCTTAATCATTTTTCTTGAAGGTACTAAATGACCTTGCAGCTTATACAATTCAATCTTATTATCAAATTCACCATGACAATTCTTATATTTTCTATGACTCCCACACCAACATAAATCATTTCTTCCTATTTTTTTAAACATTTTACCCTCCTTCTATCTACTAATTCAATCTTTTAAAGTACCAAGAAATTCTTCTTCTGGCATCAGAAATACATTCGGCTTCATATATATTTGAATAGCAGTTAATCGCTTCCTATATCGAGAAGGAGTACATCCAAAAGCGTCAACAAAAGCTCTTGTAAAGGCTTCTTGAGAAGAAAAACCATATTTTAATGCTATGTCTAAAAACCTAGACTCCGTATCTCTAATTTCTATTGCAGCAAGACTCAATTTTCGTTTAGATACATATTGCTTAAATGTAATTCCAACATTTTCATGAAACTTTGCTGAACAATAAAATGGGGAATACCCAACATAATTGGACATTTCAACCAGAGTTGGATTTTCTGTTATATTATCTTCAATCCAATCAACCATAATTTCTATCGTTTTTAAAGACAACTATTATCCCTCCTTCCCTCATAGTATTATTATATCATCCATTACTAATAAAAACTTGATATGACTTGCAATACTAATAGGATTAATATGATATTAATGTTCTTGGAGTAAAAAAACACCTGATGCTAAATCAGGTGACAATATTTGAATTAGTATTTGTTATCTTTATTTTTATGCTTTAATAATTTCTATCCGATTTCTGCCATTCTTCTTCGCCATATACAAAGCATCATCACTTAATTTATATAGTGTCTCTATAGAAGTGTTTTCATCTGGGATGGTTGTTACTATCCCTATACTTATAGTGTATTTTATGATACTATTTACGCTGATATTAACAGAAGTATCTTCCGTACTCTTTCTCAATCTTTCTGCAGCCTCCAAAGCTTCTTTTTCATTAGTTCCTGGAAGCAATATAGTAAACTCTTCACCGCCAAATCTTCCGAACAAGTCATAATTTCGTAATTGCCCTTCTATAATAGCTGCAAAATCTTTAAGTACCATGTCTCCTGCAAAATGACCATGAACATCATTAATCCTTTTAAAATTATCCAAATCAATAAGAAGAAATGATACAGGCTCCTTTCTTCTTGAAAATAGTGAAATGCTCTCTTTTGCATGTAATAGAAATGTTCCACGATTAAAGATATTTGTAAGTTCATCATAAGTAGCTGCCTTTATTAAATCAAAATCAGATTTTTCTTTTGCGAGAAGAATAAAGCCAACATTCCCCATTAGCATTATTAGATATAAACAAATAAAAAACAAGACATTGTATATGTTATGAGACATCAAATTCATCAATTCACCTAATTTTATTCCTATATAAGCTCTAAAAATAAGCAAAACTATTTCTACAGCATAAATAACAGCAATAACTCGCTGTAATACTGAAGAGTTTTTATCTGTTAATAATACATATATTGGAAAGAACCATAATATAGATACGATTATAGATATGGCAGAAACTCTTGCACTCTCAATATTATAAAATAGAGCTACAAGATTAAAGATACAAATAGAAACTATAGTAGAAATCCCATAGAATTTTTTTACTATACTAGTGTAACAATTTTTAATAATTAGAAAAGCGATTATTTGTAAAGTTGTCCCAATAATTAGAAATGAATTACCTATTGATATAGAAATAAAGTTATTTATTATATTTCTTAGACCAATCAGAATCCATGCAACTGTTTCAAATAGCCGAGAAAATAGAAATGTATATGTAGTTATATCTTTTTTGCGTTGTATCATATAAGCAATACCTAATATTCCAGAAAAAAGATGACCTAAAATAAGGACTATTATAATGGTTTCTATGTCAATATTTAGATTCATTTATTACTCACACCATTCAACTTGATTTTGAAATGTCACGTGAAAAAGACTTTATCAATAAATCATTCCATTTTTGCATTTGATTTCGTGGCATTTTATCACTATAAATACCCAATTCCAATTGATATAATCGTATTTTCATTTGAACATAACAAATATCCCTTCTATTATCATAGTCTGGATATAAATTTATTATCCCTCGCCTTAAACCTTTCTGTATTTTAAATCTGTTTTACAGCTCTGGCAGAGTTTTTAAAAAATCATAGGTCTTTTGAAAATCAATTTTGTTTAGTTTCAATTTTGCCGAAAAGCAATGCATCATAATATTTATCTTCTATAAAATAGTGGTCTTTTAATCGTCCTTCTAATTCATATCCATTCTTTTCAAGTATGCGAGCAGAGCCAATATTTACATCCACTACACTTGCATGAATCTTATGAAGATTAAGTGCTTCAAATGCGAAATCACTTATTAAAGCAACGCTCTCTGTGCCATAACCTTTACCCCAGTATTCTTTATGAAAGACATAACCAATTTCAGCATGATTCGCGTTTTGATCAAAATTGAAAATCATGGCAGTTCCTATAATTTCCTGAGTTGATTTTAGAACAATGGAAGCATATAGATGAGTACCTGCTGACTCACGTTTTAACATTATTTCAATATGTTCATGAGTTTCATCCAAAGTATTCATTAAGTTCCAGCCGATAAAGCGTGAAACCTCCTCATCTGACGCATAACTATGTATCTCTTTAACATCATTTATACTTAATGATTTAAAGCAGACATTTTTACCTTCCAATGAATGAAATAAACTTGTGCTCATCTTTTTCTCCCCTTCAACTATATAATATATTCCTTTATGATTGATTACTATATTTCATTAAATAATATAATCCTTCACTCCCCATTTCTTCCTTCTCAATTTTCCAATTGTGGGATTTATAATAATTTAAAGCATTAATATTTGATTTTACGCATTTTAAGGTTAATGGTAATCCTACCATTTTTATGGCCTCATTAACAAGAACTGTCCCAATACCTTTACCTTGAAAGTCTTCTAATATAAATAGATTATGAATAAATTTATCTGGTACCCAAATTGATATAAATCCAGCAATTTTATTTCCTATTGATGCAACTAATATTAATTCATCCTTTGTACTTTCATCAAAATCAGATAATTTTAACGTTTCTGGTTCTATCCAATGAAAAGTATTTCGACGAACAGTAAAGAATATCTCTCGTAATTCTTCATAATTTGATTCTTTAGCTTCTAAAACTAAAATATTATCTTTCATCATAACACCTCAATATTTTCAATAAATTGTGTACCTTAACATCACTGGATATTATTATAATATAACATAAACAAGTGGGATGACAATAGAGAATCGTTATAATTAAATATTACATCATATATAACAATTTTTTATTATTTTTCAATTTATATTTGCTCTTTCCTTTTTAGTTCATATTTGTATAATGAGGTATATTTTTTTGTTAATAATACCCTTGATTCCTTAATCTACTATTTTAGATATCTCATCTTTGTTTCAATATTTCTATTGCCTCCTCTAATACGGTATCTTTGCCCTCTTTAATATCCTCTTCGCTAATAAGCACTTCTTCATCTGGTTTAAAGCCGATTTTTTCGTACATGTTACCATCTGCTGCAATATATTGTTCGGCACTAAGGGTAACAATCCATTCATTTGGTAAAATATTTATCAACATATCTGAATGAGTTCCATTAGTTCTTTCACCTATAACTGTAACATGTTCTATCTCACCAAATGCCATTCTAGCAATTTCTCCAGCACCTGCAGTTACCTGACTTGTCATAACTACAATTTTATTTGTTCTAATTCGACTTACATCAGGTTCAATATAGATAGGAGGCGCCTCAAAAAATTCATAATAACTTCCGCTTCTTACACGCTTCGAAAATACTAATTTTTTCTCGTTGGTAAATCGACTGGCAGTAGCTAAAGCGAACGCATCTGATCCCTTCCTATTAAAACGTAAATCAATAATCATCCCACTATTTCCCTCAAACTCTTCCACTACTTCATCAAGAGCCCTGTCAATTTCCTTCTTGTCAAACAAATCAAAAGAATTCAGCAAAATATAACCAAAACCTTCTTCCATCTTCCCATATTGAATCCGACCATTTAGTTTACTTTTTAGTCCTCCTGTAATATATCCGCGTATGTTTTTTTGCATTTCCTCATGATTATCTAAATATAGTTTTTGCCGTTGGTTATTCTCCACTTTTGAGCTTATACTACTAATACCAGTAATAACCTGAATGTGTCTATCATCTAGCTTCAGGATCATTTCTTTAAATATTTGCCGCAATTCGTCTTGGGAAGTATTTTGTGTTACTTTAGACTTATATTCGTCATATATCTGTTTCCAATCAAAATTCGTCAATCCAAACAGACTATAATTCTCGTCAAAAATCTGCCAGAATACTTCAAAATTTTGAACTGGATTCTTTGTAAAAGAATTATTCTTAACTCTCGGTAGTTCTTCTATTTTTGAAAAATGTTTTACATACCCCATATCGTCTTTTAGAGCGCCATTCTGAAATTTGCCAAAAGGCATGCTCTTCCATAGTATAATGTTAAGCAATGGATTTCCATGAAGTTTATCAGCATAAATTGTGCCATCCTTTTCCATTCGTCCGTATGCAAAAGGCAACAAACTATCCTTAGTATGGTTATAAATAATAACATGCTCACGATCAGTTTCTATTATATAGTCATAAACTTCAGATTTCCAAATTTCACGCTTAGAAACATTGATGTTGGGGCGAGTCCCTTTATTTATCTGCTGAAAAATAAATACTCCTGCAATACAAAGAGAAATCATTGACATTACAACAATTCCTATTCTTCTTTTCATACTCCCTCTCCTTTTTCTAATACTTCAATATACTCCTACCAAAACATTATAGCCACTAATAAATGCTTTATATATAATATTTTCACCTATATACTTATTCTTGTATCTTATTTCTCCTTCTACCTCATCCTACTATTTTAACCTATTCTTTTTTTATTAACACAATACCATAAACAAAAGTAATATCATGAGCTTGTATACAATCAATACAAGCCTCATGATATAAACTCTTTTTTCTTAGATGGTATAATAAGAATCATTAGTCTGTTAAGTTCATTACTTATCCCTTCTAAAGTAATTATTCCACCGTATTTCTCTATTAATATTTATACATTATTATCTCCTATATATTTAGTTTCTCTCTCATAAGAAATTTTTATCTATACTGAATAATTCTCCTTCAAGGTATTTTAAGGTTTTTATCCTTTCTTCATTTTCCTGCTTATCGTATAAAAGTTGCTCAATGAACTCCCAGATATCCTCTAGGTTGCGTCTCATCTTATAAAATTGCATTATATCTGTATGAATTACAATATCGATATTTTTTCTATAACTTCTAATAAATTCCTCATAATAAGGTTCCTCTGATAAAAGTGCTAGATCTGCTTCAGGAGGGGCCAACTTTAGTCCCTCCCAATCTATGAGGATCAATCCCTGGCTGGTTTGTATGAGATTCCATGGATGAATATCCGTATGACATAATACCATCTTAGGTTTACTGAACTGCAAGACTTTAGATAAACTTCGAACTTTTTCTATCATTTTCAATACTGATTGCTTATATTTTCCTATCAAAGCTTTTACATCATATGGAATATAGAAATGTGATTCGCTAAATATTTTCTGCATTTGACATAGGAATGGTAAATAATACTCCTCTCGAATTGCATTTGTTGAAACAGGTACTTCTTTACCGTACGAATGAAGCGTTGCTACTATATCTGCAAGTTGAACTGTCTGTTCAATTGTTAACCCTTTACTGCCAATGGTTTCACCGTCTATATATTCATAAAGTAAATATATTCCATATTTATCTTCACATTTTGCTTCTCCATCTTTTGTCAATATTGGTACAGGAAGTTTTCCCCTAAGTTCAGTATTTTTATTTAACCACAGGGTTATTGGGATATATGTGTCAATGAGAGCTGTAAGTTTTGGCGTAGAAGCTCTATTTTTTTCATATACTTTAAGAAAATAATTTTTGAAACCATCACTTAATTTATATGCTAATGCAGACCATCCACCAATCTGCTGTGTAATTGTTACACATTCAATTCCATATTGTTCTTTTATCAAATTAATTGTATTGTTCATTGTTCCTCCTAAAATAATTTAATATTGGTTAAGTTTATAAATATTATTAACACTACATCTTCTAAAAATCCTTTGCTGTCCTTCTATTAAAGAACAGCACAGAAATAGCACAAACCACTACAAGGCTGCCTGCTACTATTAACAAACTTTGTATCCTTACCTTATCAGCAATAGGTCCAAATAATACCATACCAATCGGTAATGCACATGAGGTTGCAATTTGCATAAAGCTGAACACCCTACCATGCATGGATGATTCTACTTTTTCCTGTATCATAACTATAATAGGCGAATTATAACAAGGTGCAGTCACTCCTATTAGCAAATTAAATACAAGATAAAGCGGAAATATTGTAGCTAATCCCATTGCAACCATAAGCAACCCATAAGCCGCACCTGCTAAAATAGTGGTATCCATCCTGTTTTTAAATCCACCCCACGCTGCAATTATGATTCCGCCAAGAGTCATACCAGCACTATATGTCATTTCACCAAGTGTTAAACGCCATACTTCTGTTCCAAATGTCCTGCTTACCATAAGGGGGGTTAAAAAAGCAGATGGACTTATTAAGAATAGTACCATAATTTGAAAAAGCAGCAATCGCTTCACAAATGGATTTTCTCTTAAGTAAACAAAGCCCATCTTAATTTCGTACAAGCTTGACTTACCTATATTATCTCTGTTATAAGTTGGCACTACAATATTAGAGGTGATACTAATACCGATAATTGCTGTTATTACGTCAATAAACAAAATAGTTTCCAGCGAGTATACAGATAAAATAGCCCCACTAAGTGCTGGTGACAAAAACATTATCAGTGACATAATAGTACTATTAATCCCATTAATTTTCATTAAATGCTCTTTTGGAACAATTTGTGGAATCAATGCATTTACAGCAGGTGTTTGTATTCCAGTACCCGTAGAGCGTACTAGAAGAACAGCAAACAAAACCCAAATATTTTTATATCCAGTTAAAAATAGTATTGCCAAAATTAAAGTAGCAACAGCTATAATACCGTCTAATAGCATTATCAATTTTTTACGGCTATATCTATCTATCCATACTCCTGCAAAAAAAGAAATAATAATTTGAGGAGCAAATCCACAGATAGTAGATATTGTAAGCATTACACCTGAAGAGGTTGATAAAGTAATATACCAAACAATCGCATACTGAACCAGAGAAGAACCCAAAAGAGAAACTGTCTGAGCGGTTAAAAAACGTATTATTTTATTTTTCCATTGATTTTGATTATTGTTTTTCATCGTAACACCCCTATGTTATTTCTATATTTATTACCCTATCTGCCCATGAACGGTAAAATGTTTCTTCATGACACACTATTAATACAGTGCCGCCAAAATCCTTTAAACTATTTTGAAGTGCCTCTTTAGCAACAAAGTCCAGATGATTTATCGGTTCATCAAGAACTAAAAAGTTGCAAGGAGATAGTATTAGCTTACATAACTTCACTTTTGCCTGTTCACCCCCACTTAATGTTGATACTGCCTGTATTGCATGATCATTGCTTATGCCACATCGTGAAAGCTGGCGGCGTACTTCTTTGATGTTTAAAGACGGGTAATATTTAGTAATTATCTCAATGGGTGTAAGTGAAGGATTTTCCCATATAATATCCTGCTCATAATACCCAAGTCTCACAGAACTGTCAAACATAAACTCACCTGATATTTTTTCAATACATCCAGTTAAAGTTTTAAGCAAGGTAGATTTTCCGATTCCATTAAAACCTGTAATCACGATTTTTTGACCACCATTTATAATAAAACTTAGAGGTGGAAGAAGAGAATAGTAATAACCCACCTCAAGATTTTTTACTTTTAGAACTTCATGGGCTGAACTAGGACTTTCTAAGAAGCAGAAATCAGGCTTTGAAATTGTAACAGAAGGTGGAGCTATTCGTTCCATACGTTCAAGTTGTTTCCGTCTTCCCTTGGCGTTTTTACTGTTTACACCTGCGATATTTTTGCGGATAAATTCCTCAGTCTTTTTAATCTGCTGCTGTTGAGCATGGTATCTGCGAATATGTTCCTCTCTTAAGTGTTCTTTTTGTTTTAGAAAATCAGAATACTTTCCCGTATATTTTCTGATTATTCCTCCGTCAATGTCACAAATACAACTCGAAATCTTTTCAAGAAAATCATAGTCGTGTGAAACTACGGCAAAGGCATTTGGAAACACAGATAGATATTCTGAAAGCCACAGCACATGCTCCTTATCCAAAAAATTCGTAGGTTCATCAAGTAATAAAACATCTGGTTCTTCCAGCAGTAACTTCGCAAGAATTACTTTTGCTCGTTGACCCCCACTTAACTTTGAAAGCAGTCTATCCCCACCAATGGCAGATAACCCAAGTCCATTCATTACCTTTTCTATTCGTGACTCTATAAGATAGAATTCTCGAGTTTCCAAAATGGTTTGACACTCTGCTGCTTGTAATAAATCTTTTTCATTACTAGTAGAAGCATATTTTTCGTACAGCTTGTTCATTCTTTCTTCCAAAATATATAAATTTTGAAATGCTGTTTTCAAGTACTCTGCAACTGTATATTCTCCCAGAACAACTGCATGTTGGTCAAGATGCCCAAGTTTTATATTTGGTTGCCAAACAATACGCCCTCTATCGGGGATAATTTCTCCTGATAACATTCCAATTAAGGTGCTTTTTCCTGTACCATTACACCCTACAATGCCCATGTGTTCTCCCTTGAACAATACAAGTGATTCATCTTTGTATAAGATCTTGTCTCCATAAATATGAGACAAATTTTTAATTTTTAATAAGCTCATGTCTAAAACTCCTTTCTAATAAAAAAAAGCAGAAGGTCTTGTGCATAAACACACAACCTTCTGCTTCCTAATAGTACCGTATTATTAACGTACACTACCGCTCAAAATTTAGTTTGAGCTCACACAAAAGGCCGCAGACAAAACATTGTCCACGGCCTAATAAATTAATCATAATTACTCGGAAAATAGGTACGAAAATAAAGCGTAACAAAATACGCTTAAAACAACCTATTTACCGATGAATGGAAAGCTTTATGCTTTCAGTTTAAGCTCGGTACAATGCTTCATCGAATTCAATTGTACAGAGCAGATTTCTCTTGTCATTTTATCTATAATAATACGATTCACCATAATGACCCCCAAATTTACTACATATAAGCTCCTCCATAATATCACATTTACTTGAGGTTGTAAATAATAAATAAAATAATCTAAAATCTTATGGCAGTCTTTTTTATAGTTTAATTAAATATCTTGGATTATTTTTATTTTTTTGCTCGGCAACAAGCTTTTATATCACCTATAGTTTGTTTAAATAATTCCATAAATTTATCATCTGTAGCAATTATAACCTCTTCTATTTCTGTTTTCATTGATAGAGCATTTTCAGACTTATACTTTCTTGTTTCAGCAATAATTTCCTTTAATTTCTCTCCGAAAAGAATAATCTCATCATCAATAAATTCTTCAGTTTCCCAATACAATTTGTGTAAAGAAATACTATTCTCTTTCTGTCTAAAAAATTCTTGATAAATATATTCGGTGATATGTGGAACGTAAATAGCGTATAACTTCAATATATTTAGCATGCAATAATATAGGGCATATTGTGCCGATTGACGCTCTTTATGTCCATGTATTTCGGGTTGATATAAGCGTTCTTTAACAATTTCAAGATAATAATCACATAAATCCTTCCAGAAAAAATCATCAATTTGATGGCGAGCTGGTCCTATTTCATACTGGTCAAGAAGCTTTCTTGCATTAACAGTAGTTTGTTTACATCTCTCAATTATCCATCTATCTACAGGCTTTAAATCTACATCAGCATTGAGATTAATGTCCTGTAAATGAGATATTGAAAACTTAGATGCATTCCATAACTTTGTGATAAACCTTTTAGCTATACTTAATTCATCAATTGAAAAAAATGTGTCTGTTCCAAGTTTAGAATTGGCAGCCCAATATCTTATAACATCAGCAGAATGGTTTTCAATAAGCAATTTTGGTTCTAACTGAGAGTTCCCCTTTGATTTACTTATTTTCTCACCTTTTTTTGCAAGAACAAAACCAGAAACCATTATATCCTTCCAAGGAATTTGGTTCGTATGATAAAGACTTTTAACTATAGTATAAAATGCCCATGTACGTATAATTTCATGAGCCTGTGTTCTTAAACTCATTGGTAAAATTCTATTTGAAATATCATTCTCCTCACCCCATTTTGCATTTATCTGCGGAGTAACTGATGAAGTAGCCCATGTATCAAATACAGAACTCTCAGGTATAAATTCATTAGCACCACAAGAGCAGGACTTATCTGGGTTCGTTTCAAGAGGATTTATAGGTAGCATCTCCTCATCTGCAATTATAACATTACCACAATTTTTACAATACCATATTGGGAAAGGAACACCAAAGTAACGCTGACGAGATATACACCAGTCCCACTTAAGATTTTCAACCCATAATACGTATCTGTTTTTCATATATTCAGGGTACCAATTAATTTCATCGGCAGCCTTTAAAAATTGATCTTTATTAGTGAGAATATCAATATACCACTGTTTTGACGGTAGAATTTCAACTTCCTTCCCACAGCGTTCGTGTACAGCAACAGTATGCGTGATATTTTTTGACTCTAAAATAAATCCATTTTCTAAAAGTAAGCCAACAATCTGTTTTCGAGCTATTAAGACTTTTAAACCTCCGATTAATGGAACACTTTCATCTATTGTGCCATCAGATAAAATAACCTTTCGGTAAGGCAGTTTATAAGTTTCATACCACTCTACATCAGTACTATCACCAAAGGTCGCACACATAACTACACCCGTTCCCTTATCCATATCAACTTTGTTATCTGTTAATATAGGGATTTTATAATCATATAAAGGGACAGTGGCATTTTTGCCAATATATTTTTTATACTTATCATCTTCTGGATTTACAAATAGACAAACGCATCCATATAGTAATTCAGGTCTGGTTGTAGCTACTAATAAACTTTCTTCACCTACCTTAAATTTGAGGTAATTAAAGGTAGTATCTTTTTCGATAGTCTCTAACTCTGCTTGGGCTATTGAAGTCTGACATTCAGTACACCATAAAACTGGTGACTCTTTCATATACGCCTTTCCATATTTTAAAAGTTTGATAAAGGATTTTTGCGATATTCGCTGAACCATAGGATTAATGGTTTCGTATTGAAGCGACCAGTCAACTGAGAACCCCAAAGATTGCCATAAATCTTTAAATTCTTTTTCGTATTTTTCAGAGACTGTAGCACACCTTTTAATAAATTCGCTTCTTGGAAGGTTTTTTGCAATAATACTTTCCTCTTTTTCAACAAGCCTTTCCGTTGGCAGACCGTTGTCATCAAAACCAAAAGGATAAAAAACATTATAGCCTTGCATGCGTTTAAAACGGGCTATCATTTCTGCCTGTGTATAGGAGAATATATGTCCAATGTGTAAACTACCACTAACAGTTGGCGGTGGAGTATCAATAGAATAGATTTCATTTTGACTTTCTTGGTCAAAATTGTAGATAGTGTTTTCTCTCCAAAAGTTTTGCATTTCCTTTTCTACTTGCTTAAATTCATAGTTTTTCTTCATGGTAATACCTCCTTAATTTTTACGAACACAAAACAAAAAATCCGCCTTAAGCTTTTTTACATTTGCTTAGGGCGAATCGTATGCGTCCGTGGTACCACCTAAATTCAGATAAAACTATCTGCACTCTGACAGTACGGGAATACATAATCCGATACTGCTTTCCTTTTAACGGTGGAAATTTCCGTTGAAGCCTACTAAGATTATATCTTTTCAGTTCACAGCTCAAAGGCTACTTCCATACTTCCTTCACGAAGATTTTCACCAACCATCTTCTCGCTCTGCTTCAGGTGAGTATGTACTCCTCCTCATCAACGCCATTTTGTTCGTGTTCGTTTATATTATGATATTTTATTATACTCAAAAAGTCAACATTTATGTTTCTATTTTTCAAAAATTTAGAATTGAACTGGTATCAATATATCCAGCAATAAATTTATAATATACTTAATGAAAATCACTTAATATAAGCTATTAATAAAATATTTTTATTTATTTTCCCTAAACAATAGTACGTAGCATTTCACGTGAGTTAGGGAAAATAATGGCATACCTATTGAGTTCTATAACTACCTAAAGTGTAACAAAATGTCCTCAACTGATTGTTCTGGAGACTGTTCCGATGTATCTAGCCAAAAGCCGATCCTTGGAGTCGTTTCCATGAAATCTGCATATAGAGCCTCTACTGTAAATCCAGTATATCCGACCTTTCCTCTCATCTTTTCACGCTTTTTTACTGTCTCTACATTAGGACAGAGTATTATTACATGAACGGGGTAATGTTTCAACATATCCAATATCCGAGAGATCTCTTCACCATAGTAGTTGTCCTGCAAAATAACGGAAAATCCATTATCATAATAGGTTTTTGCAGCATCTGCTGCTAGACGATAACGTAGATGCAACTGTCGTATTGCCTCATCAGACGGCTGTTCTGACATCTCAGCACGTCCTGATACAATCATTGTTCGAAATACATCACCTCGCAGATGCACTCCCTTTTCCATCTTCGAGGCAAGTAGTTCCGCAACTGTTGATTTTCCAGATGCCATAACGCCAGTGATTAAGTATATCGATTTTTTCAACATAGTATACCTCCTAATTGATAAACTTCTGTCTATATGTTTTATTTTATATTAATAGCTATATTTTTCCCTAATACAATTCTCCCGCCTTCAATATACAAGGGTATTTTTCATTCTACTTACAATCGACCATACAACTACCTTTCGAGAAAACATATCAATAAATACTGCAAGATAGAGGGTTCCTTTCCTAGTTGGTACATATGTAATATCACCTACCCAAATTTTATTTTTGGTATCCGTAACGAACATTTGATTAAGTAGATTAGGCCTTTCTTCACCTCTATTTTTTTGATTATATTTCTTATAATTATATCTGGTTCCTTTAGGACATAGATTCATTTCACGCATTAATCTAGATATTCGCTTACGATTTACATGAATTCTACGTTGCTCTAGTACTTTTCCTATGCGAATAGATCCATATCTACCTTTATTTTTATCAAAACTCTCTTTGATTACTTCCTTCAATGCTTCATTTTCTAGATCGCGTTTGGATGGTTTATGATTTAAGTATTTGCAATATCCAACTCTTGAAACGCCCAGTGTTTTACAAGCCTTCTTGATGTTCAAGGAATCTTGGTTATCTTTAATGTATTGAAATCTCACTTGTTCTTTCGCTTCAAGAAGGCCTGGTACTTTTTTAGTATATTCAATTCTTTTTTCAACTCTGAATTTTCTTGTCGTAATTTTTTAATTTCATATTGATAAGAATAGAGTACAGTTCCATATCCTGGGAATACACTCTCTCCATATTCTTCATATTCATTTATCCAACAGTATAAAGAATTGTAATAGATACTTAATGCTTTTGCAGCTTCTGCAACAGGCGTATCATCCTCTAGTACTAACTTAACTGCTGCAATCTTAAATTGTTTGTCGTATGAACGTCTCATAAGGTAGTCATCCTCTCATATTTTTCTCTTATCTTTGTATCTACTTTATTATGCCACGTCCAAGATTTTTATTTTTTATCTGTCTACCATAAGAGGAGCATATCAATCTCCTGTCAGTCCATATTGTTTTTTTATATCTTTTAAGTATTCATTAACCCTTGAAGCACGAGTAAATTTCCCAAAAGATATTTTCTGGAATTTGACTCCACTGTACCATCTTTTTTGTAAACTAATCTTGCTCTCTTATCCATTTCTTCCTGTGCCTTATTAAATATTTCAGTAGATACAATAGCTGGATGACTATAGTATCAATTACTCTGTCCAACATTCTTAATTCTCTTACCTGCTCCTTTACCTTTACTTCACCCCAGTCAAATTCCAGAGTTTCTCCTAAACTATATTCCTGCCTCATAAAGGTTTATTTTTTCTCATTTTCTTTAAACAATTCTTCAATTTTTCCTATTATTTTATCTGTTAATTTAATCCTTATTATACTACTGGTATCATATTTAGGTGCTGATACCAGTTCTGTAATAAGATTTAGGAGAAATATATTTTAAGGTGAATCAGTTTTAAATTGAAATGGTGCCCTAGTTTTAGGCTAGCATAAACAACAGTTTATTAAGATTGTGCAAAACTATTCACATTTCCTCTAAATAAGCTCCATTGAGTCATTGTTAATCTTCTTTGTCAAATAAAACTTCTTTTATATATTCTATTGGCATATCTTCTCCTGTCCATAATTTAAAAGCCAATTCACCTTGATAAAGTAACATACCTATTCCATTTGAAGTCCTACATCCTACCTCCTCTGCCATTAATAAGAATTTAGTCTTTATAGGGCTATATACAATATTAGCTACAAATAGATCTTTGTGAAAGATGTCTGAATTATGAACGATGCTTTGTTCCACAGTATCATGTGTTCCTATTGGAGTACAGTCTACTAATAAGACCGCATCCTTTAATTCTTCTTTTAAAACACATTCATCAAATTCTAATGCTCTACTTCTACAGGTAGAGATATTTTTATTTATTCTATCAGCTATATCTTTTGCTTTGCTTACTGTTCTATTCATTACTACAACTTCAGTAGCGCCATCATAAGCAAGCTGTATGGCAATAGATTTAGCAGCTCCCCCTGCCCCAACTATTACAACTTTCTTACCTTCAAAATTTACACCATCTAGTTTTAAAGATTTAACAAACCCTTTTCCATCAGTATTATATCCAATTAACTTTCCATTCTCATTTACTACAGTGTTGACTGAACCAATTATTTTCACTTCCTCAGTAACCTCATCTAAGTAATCAATAACTGCCTCTTTATGTGGCATTGTTATATTAAAGCCTCTGGCACCAAATAATTTCATTGCATTTAAGGCTTCATTTATCAACCCTTCCTTAGTCTCTAATGCTAAATATACATAATCCAGTCCTAACTTTTGAAAAGCTGAATTATGTATATGTGGAGATTTACTATCTTTAATTGGGTAGCCTATTAGCCCTGTAATTACTGTAGTTCCTTGAATTCTATTACCCATTAATATCGTCCTCTCTATTTTATTAACTATTGTAATATTTATATCGGAATTTTTACCTCAAATCACCATATTATATCCTATTTGAGTATTCAACTTCTAGGTAATTTATCCCAAATTATTCACGAGCAAAAAATAATTTTATCATAATTGTGCTTTAAAGTCTATGAATTTGAATAATCCAAGCTTTCTATAGTTAAAAAATCACATTAACCCCTTGGTATTATTGTTACTCAAATTTTAAACTTTTCAAAATACACTTAAGAGGCTATCTCTAGGTATGACAAACTCCTCTAATCTTATTTTTTTAGAGGAGCATATCAATTACCCTTGATAATTATTAGTCGATAGGGACATTATCTTCAGTTGTAACCTTCTGGGGATCCTTATAGAATATTCCTATTCCTGTAAATGCAAAAATAATTGCTACTATGGGTGTTAAAATACCTAAAAATGCATATGGAAGATAACTAAATGTTGCAACTCCTAAAGTCGTTGCCATAAAAACCCCATTTGAGTTCCATGGAATCAAGGCAGCTGTCATTGTACCTGCATCTTCTAAACTCCTTGATAAGACCTTACGATCCAGATTCAGGTCATCATAAGCTGGTCCAAAAAGTTTTGCTGTTATTAACATGGCACTTTCCAATGAACCGGTAAATACACACATTGAAAAAGATGATACTAGTGTAGATGTAATTAAAGCCCCAACAGATTTAGTTATACTGGCTAATTTTTCAAGGAGCACTCTTAATATGCCAGTATTATCTAATATTGAACCTAGTATACATGCCATAAAATAGAAACTCACTGTCCATAACATACTATATAGACCACCTCTATTTAATAGCTTGTCTATCTGCTCCACACCTGTTGATATTGTATATCCGTCAAACATATATCTTCCAATATCACTAAGAGCAACCTTCTGAAATATAACTGCAAAAGCTGAACCAGTAATAGAAGAAATTACTAATCCTGGTAGAGCAGGACTCTTCTTTACTATTACTATAATTAGAATAGCTATTGGTAATAGCAGTAGAGGAGTAAGATTGAAATTTGCTTCAAGGTTTGTTAAATACATATTTATTGTGTCACTATTCTCTATTACTGTAGTAGTATTTTTAAATCCTAAAATTGTATAAAGAATCAATGTAATTACTAAAGCAGGAGTAGTTGTCCACATCATAGATGACATATGTTCAAATAAAGTAGTCCCTGATAATGCAGAAGCCAGATTTGTTGTGTCAGAAAATGGAGATTGTTTATCTCCAAAATATGACCCACTAACAATTGCCCCTGCTGTCATTGCCGGATTTATTCCTAACCCCGCTCCTATTCCCATAAATGCAATACCTACTGTTCCTGCTGATGACCAAGAACTGCCAGTAGCCATAGACATAAATGCACATGTCAAACATGCAGAAAGCAAGAAAAACTTTGGAGATATAAGCTTTAATCCAATATAAATTATATATGGTATAGTCCCCGAAGCTATCCATGTTGCAATAACTATACCAATTAGCATAAGAATCAATACCGCAATTAATATGCTGCTAATTCCCTCCATCATCATCTTCTCTACTGTTGACCATTTATAGCCTAAATATATCGTATATATTACAGTGATTATTATACACATAAACAATGCTAATTGTATGTCTAAATCAAAAACTGTGACACTTAATAATAAAATAAGTATTAACGCTATCGATAAAATTAAAGCATGAAAAAATTTTGGGGTCTTAATATTTTCCTTAGTAGTCATGTCTTCCTCCTAAATTATATTTTTTTCGCAAATACTCCTTCATTTCAAAATATTCTGATTACTCTTGATAGATTACTTCATAATAACTACCTCCTCTATTTAATATCAAATCTATATTAATTATTTGTATTTATTAATATGAACTGCATTTAAATAATGATCTTAGGTTACTATGAAAAAATTCATACTTAAACTACCTATATGTCTTTTCCTATATAATCTTCAATTTCTTTTTTTATTATCAATAGAGTTTCTTCATCTATTGTCCTATTAGTCCAAATTTCCTGAGCCTTTATAGCCTGATAAAATAACATTGAAAATCCATTTATACATTTACAGTCTAAACTTCTTGCATATTCTAATAATAAGGTTCTCTCTGGATTATAAATTAAATCAAATACAAAGTTTGCTCCTTTCACAATCCTCTTTTCAATAGGTGATTCCCCAATATTAGTACATTCCAATTGGAGTAGCATTTATTACTCCAAAATAACCATGACTTAATTCTTTAATTGGGCATATACTAATTTTATCTCTGGGCCAATACTGGGAAAGTTCTTCCATTAATCTCACTGCATTATTTATTGTTCTGTTAGCAATAGTAAGTTTCCCACCTAACCCTAATATTTCAAAACCTAGAACTCTGGCAGCTCCTCCAGCACCTATTAACAAAATATTTTTATCTTTAACATCTATATCATGTAATTCTAGGCTCTTTATAAAACCATATCCATCAGTATTAAAACCTTTTAATAATCCATCTTCAATTTTTACAGTATTTACAGCTTTATATTTATCAGCTTCCGGAGCCATATAATCTAAATATTTTATTATATCTTGTTTATGAGGCTTAGTAACACTTATACCAGCAAAATTACCTCTAATACAAATAACATAACTCTCAAGACAATTTTTCGGAATTCTTAGAGGAATGTGAACATTGTTTAGACTATTTAAACTAAATATACTGTTATGTATCTGCGGTGATATGCTATGCATGACCGGGTCGCCTATACTCGCAAAAAGTTTGGTATCTCCTTTTACTCTTATATCCATTTTTTTATTCTCCTTTACTAATATCAGCAAATCTAAAATAGTATTAAATAAGTATATCCACAGTCTATTATCCAATATCTATAGAAAATATGGCTCCTAAATGTTTATTGAAATATTTTTTTACAATCTCTCAGAACCTAAAGGAGCCATATCCCCTAAATAAAGATTTTAGTAAAAGGCCATAAACATTAACCTAAAGCTTAAATATATTAATTTTAGTTTTTGAAAAAATCTCTTTAAAATATCACATTAATTACATGCCGTATGGGCTGTTCTTTTAATAATATTATCCTGTACATCTTTGTCTAGTTCTATGAAGTATGCTGAGTATCCGGCTACCCTTACCATTAGATTCGCATATTCTTCGGGATTTTTTTGTGCAGCAATCAAAGTTTCTGCGCTAGCAACGTTAAATTGAATATGTTCGCCCATTATATCAAAATATGACTCTACTACATCCCCTAAGATATCCAATCCCTTCTCACCTTTAACTATATTGGAGTCAAACTTAAGATTTAATAATGCTCCAGCTAAACAATTCATTTGATCTAATTTGGACACAGATTTGATTACTGATGTTGGCCCATTTATATCTCTTCCGGCATAAGGTGATGCATTATCAGAAGTAGGTTCTAAGGCTTTACGTCCATCTGGTGTAGCTCCGGTACATTTTCCTTGTAGAACATTGAAGGACGTAGATAAAACTGTAAGGATGTATCTTCCACCTCTCGAATCCTTGTAATTTTCCAGCTCATGATTGTACATTGCAAGAATTTTTCTTCCCAGTCCATCAACAAAATCATCATCATTTCCATACTTTGGAGCCCTATTCAATAATAGTTGCCTAATCCTTTCATCTTCGCCTTCAAAATTATTCTTCAGTACTCGGTTAAGTTCTTCCAGTGTTAATTTCTTATCTTTAAATACAATTGTTTCTATTGCCGCTATAGCATCAACCGTATTCGCTAATGCTGTGATAAATGCTGCAGAGAAATTGTATTTTGCACCACCCTCTTGAAGTGATTTACCTTTTGCTATACAATCATCAACTGTTGTTGATGCAAATATTGCTGGTAATCTCGTTGCATGCAATGAACCGACAATATTATATCCATCTAACATTAGCTTTATAAAGTACTTTAGTTGTTTTTCAAATGCTTCCATAATATCTTCTAAGCTTTTAAGAGAGTTAATATCTCCCGTTTTAAGCCCAATTTGTTTTCCCGTCATAGGGTCAACTCCATTATTAAGAATTAACTCAACAATCTTTAATCCGTTAATATACCCTACCACTGGTCTCCCATCTGTTTTACCAGTTACATATGGCTCCACACAACCTTCAATACTCCAATCTCTGGCTTCTTCAATTGTTGCTCCTTTAGCTAATACCATTGGGATAACGAGCTTATCATTATAAAAAGCCGGCATTGCTAAGCCATCTTGTGACATTTTTAATGCTTTACGGAAAAAATCTCTATCAATATTATCATGATACCTAAATGAACAAGAAGGCTGAACTGTTTGTACACCACGGTATGCATCTAATATAGCGAAGGATAATTCATTCGTTGCGTCTAACCCTTCACTTGTCTGACCTCCTACTGCCATATTCTGCCACAAAGGATACCCCGCAAAAGCTTCTGCTTCAAAACTATCTCTTATTTTTAATAGTTCCGTCATTTTTATCCATAAACATTGTATAAGCTCCACAGCCTCATCTTTTGTCAATATACCTTCATCAATATCTTTTTTATAGAATTTATACATGTGTTGGTCAAATCTTCCTAATCCAATTGAATGCCCGTTAGTTTCAATCTGCATTATTAAATGTATGAACCATTGGAATTGTAAGGCTTCATGAAAGCTTTTAGGTGGATTCTTAGGTACATTTCTACATATATCTGCAATTGCCTCCAATTCTTTCTTTCTCACAGGTTCATCAGTCTTTTTGCTTAATTCTTCTGCTTCATTTGCAAATCTCTCTGCAAACATAATTGCACTTTCACATGCGATTATTGCAGCTTCTAGAAAATCAACTTTTGCTTGATTTTCATGAGTTCTAGGACCTATCTTTCCCAGCTCTTCCTTTGCCTGATTTATTATTCCTGTTAAACCAACATCCAATAACTTATTATAATTTGGAACTACATGGCCAGTAGATGTTATTCTAGAGCTACAGTTAATACTCCTGCTTTTTCAGCATCTAAAGTTCTCTCTTCTAAATATGACTCCGCTATCTCAGAAAATCCACAACCTTCCCAACCTTTTAGAATTTCTAGCAATTCTTCTTTTTCTCCTTCAGATATACTTAGGGGATCCGTTCCTCTTGTTTCAAATTGATCAATTTCCCTAATCATCCAGTTTGCACCGTATTCTGGAAATACAGGAGCACTCCTATATTTACTACCTAAGTTACCAACAATAAGTTCACCGTCATTGATAATGACCTTTTTATTTCTTAGTAGATGTTTGAGTAAATGAGCTCGGAACAATGCCGGTGGTTGGTTAAAAAATGTTTTATATGCCTCTGTTGCTAATTTAGCCCTTTCTACACATATACTTGGCTTTGTTGAACGAAGTTGTTGCTTTAAACTACTTACTCTTGCTGTTAACATAAATATCCTCCTTTTTTATAACAGACTCTCGGAATACTCCGAGTTCGATGGTCTAAGATTTTACTTTACCATCCATTTTTAATCTCTCCTATTTGTAATAGGTTTTTTTATTTAAATGCAAGCCTATTTTAATAATATACCTGCACCATTTTACCGATTAATTTCCAAAAATACTTAATTTCTTCAAAACACAATAATAATTAATTTAAATGGACTTTAATTGCCTTAGTAATTGGGATAATAATAAGCGGTAATTATTAAATCCTATGCCATTACTACCTCACAATCAATTCCTACATCCTTGATAATATTGCATAGTCTATTCATTGATTCCACACTAGGTTCTTTCAAACTGGATAACTTATAGTCTTTGCCGATTGACTTATACTTGTATTCACCTAAATTATGATAGGGCAGTAGCTCAATTTTCTTCACTGACTTTAAGGAAAGACAAGATTTAGCTACACTTTTTATATTATCAACGCTGTCATTATAAGTAGGTATTATGGGTACACGAACAATAATATCCTTTCTCATGCTATTGAAAGTTTTTAAATTTTCCAGTATCCTTTCATTTGGAACTCCAGTATACATTTTATGTTTTTCTGAATCCATATGTTTTATATCGAAATATATTAGATCCAAGTATTCTGCAATGTTTTTAATTACACTATTATCACAATATCCGGAAGTCTCAATAGAAGTATGAATATTCATATCCTTGCATCTCTTTAGCACTTCCAAAGAAAAATCTGCTTGTGATAAAGGCTCACCTCCGGATAAAGTTACACCGCCTCCTGACTTCTTATAGAAGACAGCATCTTTTTTAATCTCTTCCATAATTTCATCCACTGTTACTTTTCTACCTATCATTTGTTTTGATAGTGCATAGCATTCTTCAGCACATAGTCCACAATTATCACAGAGTTCGTTATTAATTTCGTAAACTCCATCATCAACTGTTATTGTATTTTGTGGGCATACTTTTTCACAGATTCCGCAGCCTATACACCTTTTGAATAGTGATGAGATTTCAGGTTTGGGATTCTGGGATTCCGGGTTAGCGCACCATAAACATTCTAATGGACATCCTTTCAGAAACACCAATGTTCTTATCCCCGGTCCATCATGTATAGAGCATCTTTGAATGTTAAAAATAGTTCCACTATTAATTTTAAACTCCTCCTTTAAAACTATATTTTTATAGTAAATAATACTATTCAGTATAGTTATCTAATTACTTCAGTTTAAATTAATTCTAAATACATACTACTAATTTATAGCCTCACCCTATTAAATTGAAATGATTGAATTTCATTATATCTTATTGCCCGTTGTCTTATAGCAGATGCGGCAATTCCATATTTCTTACCTGAGCCTCTATATATGCAATTACCTTGATTGTAAATATTAACTATCTGCTTTTTAAAATCTATTTGCTTTACTCCCTATAAAGAATGTTTGCTTTATAACTAACAAATATTAACGTAATTGCTTTCAGATTATCTACAGCCATGACATCTAAAGATACAGATGTCATAGGTTGTAGATGGAGTTATCATTTTTATGTGATAGCCTGCAATTAGACATTACAGTGATGTTTGTACAGTTCTAGCTATAATGTTATCCTGTATGTCTTTTTCAAGGTCAACAAAGTAAGCAGAATATCCCGCTACACGAACTAATATATTACGATAATCCTGAGGATTTTCTTGAGCTGCTAATAATGTATCCGTATCAACGACATTGATTTGAATATGTTGACCATGTTTCATGAAATACGTGCGAATAACTGTTTCTAGAATATCTAGTCCTTTATCGCCCTTTACTATAGCCGGATCAAAACGCTGATTTAGAAGTATTCCACTTTGTGGAATCAATGGATCTAAAGCAGCTACAGAACATATAACAGCTGTAGGCCCATTTCTATCCATTCCTATCATAGGAGATGCATTGTCTGCCAGATCTTCATAAGCATGTCTTCCATCAGGAGTAGCTCCAATCAAACGACCTAGAACAACATTATAAGACTGTGATGCTACAACAGTAGTAAATCTACCATCACGACCATCTGTATACTGTATTGCCTGCTCGTTACATAAATCTATAAGCCAATGTGCATATTCATCTACCATCTCGATATCATTTCCATATTTAGGTGCTCTATTAATCAAAAGTTGACGCATATCTTCTTTACCTTCAAAATTTGTTTCAATAAGGGACATTAACTCGGACATATCTAAATATTTCTTATCAAATACACATTCCTGAATAGCAGCTAAGGAATCAGCTACATTTGCCACACTGGATATGGCAATGGCAGAATAACGGTGATTTGCACCCTTTCGTTGCAATACTCTTCCCTTTTCAATGCATCCTTCTGTGAAACAAGATCCGGTTATAGTAGGCAATGCATGAGCATGAGTAGAAACTATTCTGTTAAATACATCTATAAACTTCTTCATAAAAAAGTCTTGCTGCTTAGCATATGCAGCCATCAACTGTTCTATTGATGTAAAGTTTCTTACATCGCCGGTATGAGGACCAACTTGTTTTTTAGTAAGAGGATCCATGCCATCATTAAGTGTAACCTCAAAAATCTTAATTGGATTAAAGTATCCAGCATTTGACTGAAAATCAGTCTTACCTTGAACTATGGGCTCTATACATCCACATATTCCCCAGTTTCTGGCTTCTTTCAATGTAAAACCTAATCCAAGAAGGTGATAAATTGCTGTACTGTCATTGAAGAATGCAGGGTGACTTCCTCCCTTTCTCGCTACAGCTATAGCTAATCGAAATGTATCTTGATTGACGTTATCATGATAACGAAAGGATATACAAGGTTCTTTTGTCTGTAAGTCTTCCATACAATGAAGGATGAGATTTGTAAGCTCATTACAACCATCTTTGCCATTTGGGAGTACACCACCTAACATCATGTGTATCCAAAGAGGGCAACCAGGATAAGCTTGCGATTCTCGTTCTGTACGCAGTACCCAAAGTTCCTCAAATTTGAGTTTGAACTCATTTATAACATCGGCGATGAATTCCTCACTGACACCATCTTCCAAATCATCCTTATAAAATGGGTACATATATTGATCAAAACGACCAAGGCAATGATCTCCGCCGTTTACCTCCATCATTAATGCAAGATGGGTAAACCATACAAATTGTGTAGCTTGATGAAAATTTTGTGGCGAATTTTCAGGAACTACTCGACAATTCTCTGCAATAGTCAAAAGTTGGTTCTTTCTTTGGGAGTCAGGGCATTCAACAGCCATTTCCTCAGCCAATTCTGCGTATCGATGAGCAAATTTGATAATTGCTTCCATTACTATAATCATGCTTTCCCATGTAATCTTTTTCTCCATATTATCAATATCCATATGGTCTAAAGTTGCTATATTTTCTTTGCACTTGTTGATATAGTAACGATAACCTTTTTTAACCATTTCATCGTATCCCGGTGCATGATTCATAGTTGACAGATTAGAAACACCCTTTGTGAAAATACCAATATCTATCATAGCGTTCATGTCATCATCAATCTGAGCGGCAGTCAAATCCCCAAAGGTTCTGCCTTCCCATTTATCAACAATTTCTCTCAGTTCTTCCTTTTCACCTGGCAAAAACTCGAAATGATCAGAGCTCCTTGTGTCAAGAGTTTCCAGATCATCACGTAACCATGCAGTTACTTCAGGATAAACCGGTACTGCATGCAAACGAGATGCAAGATGTCCCACTATGATGGAATCTTCATCAATGAAGATTTTTTTGTTTGCTAAAACAAATTCAAATGATTTTGCTCTTCTGAGTATAAAAGGCTCCATGGATAATTCGCTGTAAAACTCAGTTGCTAATCGTGCGCGATCCAAACAAATAGTCGCAGGAGTGTTACGCACCTTATCATTAAGTCTTGCTATTCTTTCTGATATCATGTTATTATCTCCTTTTTATTATCTTTAACAAAAAAACATTTTTTCCCATAATCTTGAAGTGTTTGATTCGAGTATTCGACCAATTTTCTCATCTCCTCATCTGATGGTGAGGAAACATCTTTTAAAGCATAGGGTATTCCCAAAGATTTATATTTAGCCTCACCTAAATTGTGGTATGGCAGAAGCTCATATTCTACAATCCCTGGTATTATAGATATAAACTCCGAAATACCAATAATATTCTCAGGAGAATCATTATATCCTGGTACGACAGGAGTTCGCACCGTTATGGGGATACCAAATTCAGCAATACGTTTGATATTGTCAAATATTAATTCATTTCCCTTACCGGTCAAAGACTTGTGTATATTTGAGTCAATATGCTTTATATCCAAAAACATACTATCTATATATGGCAAAGCCTTTTTGAAATCATCATATATACCATAGCCACAGCTTTCAACAATGACATTGATTCCACTTTCATGACACTTCTTTGCTATTTCCGCAAGAAAAGTTGGATGAGTCAAAGGTTCTCCCCCAGAAAAAGTTACACCTCCTCCAGACATTGAATAGAAAATACGATCCTTTTCTATATCAGCGAAAAGTTCTTCAACAGAATAATCTCTTCCCACTACGAATTTTGATTCGGAATAACAACGTTCTGTACATTTGTAACAACGCTTACATAAGCTTCTATCTATCCTAAATCCATCGGAACCCAATGTGATAGCAGACTCAGGACAAACCTTCTGACAAGCACCACACCCTATACATCTTGTTTGCGATTCCATGATTTCAGATTTATATGACTGGGATTCTGGATTTGCACACCATAAACATTTCATAGGACAACCTTTAAAAAATACTAATGTACGTAATCCATTTCCATCATGTATAGAACATTTCTGAATGTTGAATATCATTAAATTATACCTCCTAGCCTAAAGATGTGATGCTAAAACATTTTTTAATCCTTCATTTTTGGCCGACATGGCAAATTATGACTGTTTATATAGTTAAATATCTCCTTAGATTCCGATTAAATAATCGAATCATTAAAACATTTATATAATCCTATAAAATATAATATAAGCAAAAACTGTGCCAAGCATAAAAGTCAAAATTCAAAGAATAACTCATTAAACTAATTAAAAAACCTATCTCTATATGTGTAAAATTCGTCGCAACTATGAGAATAAACCAAAACAATAAATCTTAAAAACTAAAAAAGGGAAATATTTGACACATTCTAATCCATACAATATTTATTATCCCAAGTGAAATCTAGTATAAATCCGAGCAAAACCATGTTAAATTGATTCCAAAATATATCATGTATCATATATTACGCATTAAATTTAAGCGAATGTATTATATATGACACATTTATGTCTTGTAATTTAAACAGTCTTCTATAGAGGTCTAATTTTACTACGAAAAAGTATGCTCTCCAAAATATTTGCAGGCTTATTCTATAGAATTAGCCTTCTTGACAGCGGCACTAACCGATGTCATCAAAGCCCCTGCGAAACCTTCCTGCTCAAGTACTTTTAGTCCTTCGATAGTTACTCCTCCGGGAGAGGTCATCTCATCAACTTTTACTGCCGGATGAGCACCTGTCACATCGAGTACCTGTGCCACCCCTAGCATATTTTTAATAACTATGTTACGTGCCTCCCCACGGCTAAAGCCTACATACACGCCAGCATCTATTAATGCCTCTATCGTTTTATATAGCCAAAGGGGACCTGAACAGCTAAAGGCTGTAAAGGTATCAAACATATTTTCCGCAATATACATGGTCTGACCTAATGCATTCAGGATCTCTGTGATGAACTCCTTATCACTATGGTCAATGTTCCCATTTACGCAGGCAGCACTATAACCATTGCCAGACTGTATAAGAGTATTAGGCATCATTCTCAATACCTTTTTGTCACTTCCCAACTGACTCTCAAGGGTTGCAATTCCTATACCAGCAGCGATTGACATCACAATAGTATTCTCGTTAATAAGCATCTTGAGTGTCTTGGTAACCATTGGTACATGCGGTGGATTTACAGCTATAATGATCATATCCGCTTCTTTTATAGCATCAGTTGCATCTGTAAGGGCAGAGACACCATAGGTTCTGGATAGATAATCACAACGCTCTGGATTTAGCTCACTTATCGTGATATCTTCCGGAGTGGCCGCCCTATTTTTAAGCAGCCCTCTCATAATACCTTCTCCCATATTTCCACCACCACAGAAAACAATTTTCTTACTCATGTATATACCTCCTAGTATAATTATTAATTTTTTTGGAATCTTTAAATTTGGAAAATAACGGCTTAAAAATTCTTTTTTATATCTACTCTGCATAATCAATCAAAATCCTAAGAAACTATTTTATAGCGATTATAAATCCCTTAAACATAGAGTCTATGTTTAATATCTTTAGAATTATACGCTATTAGCTTATGATTATAACCCTAAGGTTTTCTTTACGAATTCAACATTTGTCTTAGTCTCTTCTGCTAAGTATTTAAGGTCTGCTTCTGACGGATTAGTAACTCCAGCCTTCTTGTAAGCCCTCTTAATAAGCGACTGTCTGAAGCGATTAATATCAGCTTCTTTATACTTAATGTATCCAGGATTCCTAGGAAGAACGATATTTACACCCACCTTATTATCTGCAGCAGGATCTCCGAAGATAATATCGATTCCGTTATCCCTTGCGAAGGAAAGTTGAGGTTGAATATGCTTGCCCGCTCCTGTGTATTCAGTTTCACTGATTACAAGGATTGCATCTTCAGGAAGTTCCTGTGCTAGCGAGAAAGCGGCTGCAAGTGAAGTATTTCCTGCTGGTCCTCTCTCGATACCTTCTAAGTTTGCAAGAACTTCTGTAATGTATATAACTTCACCCTGAGTTACAGTTACATAACGATCCATATAACGAAGAGCTCTTGCTGCTGAACGTGGAACATCGGAATGATCAGGATCAGTTGCATAAGGAACACCGAAACCAGTATGCCCTGTAGTGCAAGACTTCTTGTTGAACTGAGTATCAGAAGCCATATGAAGACCTGTAAGGTCGATTGAAGCAGCAATCATCTGAGTATTAGTGCAGCCTGCTTTCAGAAGCCCCCGGGCTGTTCCCGTTATCATGCCACCACCTGCATTAGTGCAAACAACCATATCTGGGTCTTTTCCCAGAAGTTTGCGGCATTGCATAGCGATTTCGTATCCAAGTGTTTCAACACCTGCAATACCAAAGGGCGAATAAAGAGATGCGTTAAAATATCCTGTATCCTCCATAATTGACAGGAAAGAGTAGAATAGCTCAGGCCCTACCGTAAGCTGAACCACTTCAGCACCATAGGCTTCGCATTTTCTCGCTTTTTCAATTATTTCAGGTTGTCCAACTCCTTTGGAATCATAGCACTCCTGGACGACAATGCATTCTAATCCCTGCATAGCTGCCTGAGATGCTACTGCAGCTCCGTAGTTACCAGATGTAGCTGCAATAACACCTTTGTACCCTAATTTCTTTGCGTGAGCAACTGCACAAGCCGCTCTTCTTGCCTTAAAGCTTCCAGAAACATTAGCAGCTTCATCCTTTGCAAAAATTCTTGCACCGTAACCTGGCTTAGCATATTTTCTTGATAAAGCAGATAGATTTCTCAGCTCGATAAGCGGAGTGTTACCTACTGATGTTCTTGCTTGAATCTTTGTAACTTCTTCCAATGTATAGTTTGTTGATTTCATTAATGCTTCATAATCGAATGCTATTGATCCTGACTCGAATTTCTGATAGTCAAGTCCCAATGACTTCTTCATAATCTCATTTGCCCTTCTCATTACGGAATCATAATCTTTTGCTAAAGCCATTATTTATCACCTCCATACATAATCTCTCTTAGCTGTTTGTCAATCTCTATAATTTCAGGCACAAACTTACCATAGCTATGTGTGTAATAAGGCGTTTCATCCACGAGAGTTCCTTTTACAATACGGTTAGCAGCAGTTTTCACTGTTACTTCATCACCGATATTAGCGGATTCCTCCTGTAAAAACCCTTTAGTCCACTGCTGAAAATCACATTTCTTAGTGTCTTCAGGGATTCTACCAGTTCTTTCTTCTGCTTTGAGTACTATTGAGTGAATGCGCACCCAATCACCTTTTTTAGACATTTTGTCATCTCCTTCAAACATATTAATATTTTAAGGTCACCTTAGAGATGCCCTTTTAGCTTTTACATCACTATTAGGTTTCATAATTCCAGTGAAAAATTATTTTAACCCATTACTTAAGCCATTTAACCAAAAGAACAAGAACCTATTACCTATTAAACGAAGCAATAGCTTCTACTACTGTTTCTACATTATTGTCCGTATTAATGCCCATTTCCTTTAGCATATGAGAGACATCAATAGGGAGATCACTTCCATCAATAGGTTCATTAAGACGGCCGCCCATAATCACATGGACATCCTTAAGGTTGGCTTCTTTCAGACTTTCCAAAAGATTTTTTCCAAAGCTGTATGCAATGCCATTATATGTGCTTATAAGAACCACATCGCTACCTGTTTCAATCAGCGTGTCGGCAATTTCAGCGACTGACACTGTGGTTCCAAGGTCAAATACATTAGCTCCAGCCTTTTTTAGCACATTCTTTATTATCTCTTTACCGAATTCATGAACATCCGTTGAACCCAGAACAATATTAATACCTGTCAATAGACCTTCCTTTTCAAAACTTTGCTTTGAAATTACATCGTCCCGTATCTTATTTATTGTCTCGATAATACTTGTGGAGCGAATAGGAACTCTTCCTCTCATGGCATCTTTATCACTTAACCCAGCGCCAAAGGCCACTTCAAGCTGTTCTGCACCAATAGCCTTAAGTGCACTTGCAACCTGGCCGGCATGATTAATATCTATGCCAGATCGTCCATAGCATTGATTACTCTTTCAAAGAAAACATCCCCCCCAGTTACTAGTATTTCAGCTTCAGAATTTATCTTTTCCCAATTAATAAATTTCTCATAATAAGGAGCCTTTTCTATCATCATATCTATTGTCTTATGAGCCTCCAAGATTTCATCTACAGACGGTACTCTTATGGCCTCTGTCAAAGGCACAGGAGCCACAGCGTATCCACTAGGATATTTCATCTGACAAATAATATCCGGCAGCGAATATGCACAAAGAGCTCCGTAGTTTCTCGATATATCTATACCATAATCTATTGTATTACCGTTAACGAAAGATCCAGGGGTGTCATATTTATCAAGCATAGTCATTGCCCTGTTAAAGACAATGCGAAGCATAGAATTACTGAACAAATTACCATAGCAATGGCTCACCCTCGCTCCCAGAAGATCTTCAGCTATATATCTTTCCAATTTTGCCCATCCCACGAGATTTGCAAGATCGTGGAACTGTGCGCCATAGCCATCATCTAAATTAGAGTGAATAATAGCACCATCGTCTTTAAAATGAGCCATTATAGCTATCGCTTTCATATAATCCTCTGTACGGTAAAGCTCCATATCAAGACCCGGATATTCATATGTATAGTAATGGGCAAGGTTTCCGATAGTTGTAACACCGGCACCAAGAGCATTAACCGTGTTATCCACTCCATTTAGAGATCCAATCATATGATCACCAAGATGGGGTTGCACAGGTACAACTTGTCCAATGGCACTCCATTCATCCCGTGTCTTAAATATAAGACCTCCACCTACTTGGAATTTATTACGATAATTTTCAGGCACGCCCATAATCCAGTCTAAGCATACACCAAAACGGTCTATAAAGGAGCCTGATTTTTTCAACTCTTCATATACCTTTTAAATCCTTGCTCTGTTGTAGACCAGTCGTTCCATCCAATATGGGTATGCTTCATTATCTTTCGGATCTTCATCATTTTCTGTTTGTACTCTCCCTCGGACTTAACACCATGCTTTTTCATAAACAAGGTTTCTCCAATGGAAATACCCGACGCAATTTTTTCTGCATCAGCCACAACAGACCTCATGTCTGGCAGCTCATTCTCATCAAATCTTCTTTTTATTTGAATATCCATTCTAAATCTTCACTCCTTTTAAATTAGTCTAAGGCTTTTCTCCATTATAGCAAATGATGCATCTTCATCGTACTTACGAAGAAGGCCTGCAGCAAATAGAACATAGTCCCAATCCACCAGAACATCAATCTTTTCAGGAAGTAATATATGCCCCTTCTCCCATGTATTTGTTTCCACATTTTCCAATATACTAACAGCATCCTCCTCATTAGCTATAATACCGCCAGTTCCTACAATTGTTTTTATTTCCATAAGATTTTTTCCACGCTGGACTAAACGACAGCCATTATTAAATTCTTTTGTCACATAACCTGCATGGCGTCTAGCAGAAATATTCACTGCATAGCATGCAATATTGTGGTCCATTATCTTTTCCATGCAATTATCCGCTATATAGTTTGTAAAGGTAGTACGTTTTTTTATTGCTTCTTTTAGAAATATTTCAGAGATACCACACCTTTCAGCAAAGTTTTTTTCTCCCACTTCCTTTATGAGACATATAGAGGATTCTCTCATGCCCATATCCCCTTCTACTGTCCTCTTGGAAAAAGGCTCAGGTGTCCCTATAATCTTTGCGCCCGAAAAACTCTTATTTTCTATATATGAATAAATATCTGTAGTAGCCCCACCAATGTCAACCACCATAATATCCCCTATGCCTGCTTTATTTTTTGTACCAATGGACAGAAGTTCTCCCGCCAAAAGTATTGCTGCAGGTGTAGGAACTATAGGCTTATCCATTTCCTTTTGCACAGATCCTACACCTTTCATATTAGTAATCCTGTTCATAAACAGTTCTCGGATTATCTCTGTTGTAGCTCTATATTTAAATAGCCTATATCAGGTATTATATTTTCAGCCAAAAAACATTCTTTACCTTTGCCTATAAAAATTCTTCTTATATCTGAAGCCACAGAAGAATTACCCGCATATATTATAGGAATAGTCAATTTGCTTTCACTTAATACTTCTGCATTATGAAGTAGCCCATGAGTGTTTCCTCCTTCATAGCCACCACACAAAAGAAGTATTTCAGCCCCTGAGCCTTCTATTGTCTCCAAATCCACCTCGGAAATAAGACCAGCCATACTGCATACTATTTTTCCACCAGCACTAAAGCTAGCATTTCTTCCGGACTCAATGCTTAAGGACTTAGTCAATCCTACTACAGCCATTCTAAGACCACCTGCTGCACTGCTTGTAGCAAGTTTCAAAGCAGATTTAAAATTCATATTGCCAATTATTCTCCTTGCAGCATCAAAGCATTGATAAAGACTGACTGCCGCATCATGTCCCACTGTAGAAGGGTACTTATCTGTAGCAATAATCTTGCGTTCCTCTATATTAACGCATACCATCTTTGTATATGTACTTCCAAAATCTATCAAAACAGCAAATTTCAAAATAATCCTCCCTTCTTTTTATTCCAAATGAATTTATCTATTATAATAGGTATATAATCCTAGCTTATCTTTACTTTTTCTTGGGATTACGCTATGCTTATTTTAGATATTGTAAATTAATTTATTCCTCCCTTCTTTACATACTTTTAAATATATGCAAAACATATGCCAAGTATAAACGAGATTGAATGAGGAGATGATTTCGTGTTAAAATGGGGATAATTGTTGATAATCTCTCCGAAAACTCTCTTCTATTGCTAGGCTAAACCCTATTTATCGAGGGATAAAAATACCTCATTGGATAATTTTTGATACACTTTTTTATCTGTTTTCGCATTTTACGGGATGGCTTTACACCAAACAAGGCAATATCACCGAGTTTCTTAAAGTTAAAGCATTTAGTGTGTCATTTTTTATACTCATAAAATACCAAATGTGTCATTTTTGATACTTAGTTTAATGATTTTATGCCAGTTTATCCTATTTTACACTGTATTCACACATATTTGGCCGTTATTTATTATTGGCATATTTTTTGCTTTTACATATTCTCAAGATATTTACGCATATCTAAAAGAAAGGAAGTGTTATAAAATGAAAGCTAAAAAACTATTTAGAACTGTTGAGACACATACATTAGGACAGCCTACACGTAATGTTGTAAGCGGTTTTCCCAATATTCCAGGGAAAACCATGGCAGAAAAGTACTCCTATATGAGGGAACATGAGGACTGGTTCCGTAAGCTATTATCTTATGAGCCTCGAGGCAGCGAAATCATGTCAGGAACTCTAATTACAGAGCCGTGTACACCGGGAACTGATGTTGGAGTTTTGTACTTTGAAGCAAGCGGTTGGATGCCTATGTGCGGTCACGATACCATGGGTGTATCAGTGGCTTTGATTGAATCCGGTCTAGTTGATGTTAAGGAGCCTATTACCATTATCAACCTTGATACAGCTGCCGGTGTAGTAAAAGTTGAAGCTAAGGTAAATGATGGAGTCGTAAAAGAGGTTTCCTTCATTAACGCACCAGCACTGGTCCTAAAGCGTAATGTTGAAGTGAATACGATAGAATTTGGAAAGTTGACTTTGGATATTGCCTGGGGAGGCAATGTATATGCAATCTTGCCCGTTAAAAACATCGGCTTAACAATCGAACCTCATAATTGTGGAAAACTAATTGAGGTTGCACAATCAATTGCAAAAAATATCAATGAACAGGTAGAAATTAGCCATCCAGAGCTTCCATTTGTAGATCGTGTAACCCATGTAGAGTTCTCAGGACCTCCCAAAAGCTCAGAAGCAGACATCCAAAACTGTGTAGTAGCTTTACCTAAGGTTGTAGACCGATCACCTTGCGGTACAGGTACTTCTGCTAAGGCGGCGCTTTTATTTGACGAAGGTAAACTTAAAGTAGGTGACAGCTTTGTCCATGAGAGCGTTATTGGTTCCCTGTTTAAGTGTGAAATCATTGAAGAGACTACAGTCGGTGGAATTGCTGCTATTCGCCCCAAAATTACAGGAAATGCTTGTATAATTGGCTTCGCCACTTGGATATTAGATCCTACAGACCCATTCCCAGAAGGCTTTATGCTGGATTATTAAAATATGGAAAATGCATAAAAAATAGCTATACAATTTAATTATATGCCCATTTTACTGTATGTTCACAAGTCTTGAATCAGTATTACGAGTATGTTAAAATTAAATTATCTCTTGGAATTTTGATTAATTTTATAGGGACGATATAAGAAAAAGAATCCTTAAGCCAGTATTTCCAAGACTTAAGGATTCTGAAAGCATATATGGCTATTAAAGGAGGTCCTTCCATGTTGGAAACAAAAAGCCTTGTAAATAGTATTAAAGATATGGCTATTCGCAGTAGTCATCAGAGAATCACGAGTAAAAACGCTCTAGTAAAAAATATATTCGAATTTCTTCGTAGACAAACTGATTTACAATGTGAATTACTACTTCTATGCACAGATGATGGCTTGATTTTGAGTTTTTCTGCTCTGGATTTAGACTGTGATATTTCTGGATATATAATCTCCATTGATTCTCTCCGTTCCCATCAAAATGGCCCACTATTACATAATGGCTTAAAAGAATATATTATCATTTCACCTAATCAACAGGAATTGGTACCTATTATTAATTCTTTGCTGAAAGATATCGACGCACTGTTAAGGATATTCGATGCAAGTGAAAATCATAATCAATATTTACTTAATTATTTGGACTCAGTACAAAACTCGATTTCTTTATATGATAAGGATGCTAATTTATTGTTTGCTAATAATAATTTCTGCAAATATTTACAGATAGACGATAGGGATTCCGTAATTGGAATGCACATCCGTGACATAATGAATCGTGCTGAAATTAAAGCTTATTCCATGGAAAACAATTCAGACCATTTAAAGATGCTGGATGTCCTAAAAAATGGTGAAGAAGTCTTGGATTGGGAAGTAAAGCTAGAATCGCAGAAAACTCCTAATGTTGTTCAACTTGCTTCCAATGATATGTATCCTGTCATAGATAAGAATGGAGAGGTTGAGGGAATGGTGGAAATTTCTCGCTCTCACCAGCAAAACATGAAGCGAACAAGGAAAATCCTAGGTCTCTCTGCAGAGTATTCTTTTGATGACATTATTGGCTCTAGTCCTTCTATAAGAAAAACAATTAGACAAGCAAAGGAATTTGCTAATAGTCCATTTAACTTTCTTATAACAGGGGAAAGCGGAGTGGGCAAGGAACTGTTCGTACAATCTATTCACAATTATAGCACAAGGAAAAAGGGACCCTTTGTTGCATTAAACTGTGCAAGCTTTCCTGAGGGATTAATTGAAAGTGAACTGTTTGGTTATGTTAGTGGCGCATTTACAGGCGCATCCAAGAAAGGGCAGATTGGTAAATTTGAATTGGCTGACGGGGGGACTCTATTCCTAGATGAAATTGGTGAACTTCCATATCATTTCCAAGCCAAGCTGCTTCGTGTCCTTGAAACCTGGGCGATTACAAGAATAGGCAGCTCGCAGCAGATTCCAATAAATGTACGATTAATTGCGGCCACGAACAGAGATTTAAATGAGATGATATCCGAGGGACTGTTTAGACAAGATTTATATTATCGTTTGGCTGTATTAAATATTGAAATACCTCCATTGAGAAAACGTGGAGAAGATATATTATTGTTGGCTGATGCCTTTTTAAATCAATCTTTATCTCCAAATAAAGATAATCTCAAAACTTTAGATATTGATGCCCAAAGGACTTTGCTTGAATACGATTGGCCTGGCAATGTCCGAGAACTGAGAAATGTTATTAACCGAACAACTATATTGTCCAAGTCAAATATAATAACAAGAGACATACTTGAGGCTTCCATGCATTCCAAGGGATATATGCTGAAGCATAGCACCAGTGAAGCACCTGAGGATAGGTTAAATAAAAGAAGAATGGAAATCGATGCATCTTATGTTAATCTGTTAAAAGAGGCGCTGGATATTACTAATGGCAATAAAAAGCAGGCAGCAGAGTTACTCGGTATATCGAGAAAAACCTTCTATCGAATGCTGGAAAAATATAATTAGTCACCCAAAAGAATTTAATTATCTTTGTCCTTTAGAGAAAAACAATATCTATTAATTGGCAAAAACACTTAATTGTATAAGATTAACAATTCAATAACTTACTTGTATCCTTGCTGAAACAATTTTATTCTATGCATTAAGATGATTAATTTTAGCTCGGTCATATCTTCTCTCACAAGCAGATATAGACTCTCACAAATGTCCTTAATATCTGAACCGGCCGAAAAAGCTTTGTCAGTAAGAGAAACACTGTACGCTCGTCTGTCCTCATGCTGCCGTATACGCATGATTGAATCCTTTAAATTCAAGGGAATCGACTACCCGTGAAACGGCAGCCTTTCCTATGTTAAGTTGTTCCTGCCGAAGATTATTGCTGTCTGTTAGAAGATGAAAAAGTATATCGCCTTCAGTGTCATAATCACCTATTTTTCTATATGATTATGACTCCTGCTATCACCCTATCTGCGTTAGAACAATTAAACTATTCCTATGAACATAAAAAATAAGAGTTTCCAAGCATCGTGTCCACAGGTGATATCTACCTGTGGCAACCTCAATGTTCGGAAACCCTTAATTTATTAGTATTTTCATCTCTATTTATTTTCACCCTTTGACATCAATACCACCGTATCCACATGTATGGTCCATATCGTTTGAACACAATTTTTCACCCTCGGTATAGGTTTTGGAACACAATTTATTATTAGATACTTCATCCTTATCTTTTGCATTTTTTCTCTTTCGTTTAAAAGGTGTTATATCTTTTATATCTTTCTTCCCCGTCTTATAAACGATGGTTATCATCGCAGAATCTTTGTTGCCTTCGTTATCTATACCACCAACAATTATTTTTTCAACAATACTTTCAAATATCGTCCTATCAAATTCTTCGATAAATTGATTATTCTTCAAAACTTCCCTGAACTCTTCAAGTCTTTTCTTTATACTCTTCTCATCTTTTAAAACTATCTCTAAGTTCATTTTTTCATTTAGAAGATTTTCTTTAGTTTTCGTTATACCTTCAAATTTGTCTGTATAAATTTCCATGCTGATAGCTTCAGACAACCTCATATCTACCAAATCTTTTTCTTTTTTTATTATCCTATCTAGCTCTCTATTTATCTTTTTTAAATCTTTGTTTAAAATGTCATCTTTTAGTTCTTCTTCAACTGTGGCTAGAAATTCTTCAGTTATTTAACTATTGTCTGAAGTTAACTGTCTATAACTTTCCAAGAAAGCTTTCTCAATGGCTTCCTCTTCAATTCCTTTACAATAAGGGCAATACTTTTTCCCATCTTTTATTGCTTTTACACACTGCCAAATAATTTTGTTGTATTTTGATCCAGAGTGCCATGTACGTCTTGATAAAATTCCTCCACAATATTCGCATTCAAGCATACTACTAAAAGTATACATCCTTGAGTAACGTCCTCGCTTCCCGTTAGCATTTGCAACTGTATTTCTTCCTTTTGCCCTACGAATATTGTAGTTGTGGAAAAATTTTAGCACTACCAAGGATTGAGTTTTATCCAATTTAGAAATAAACCCTTGGTCATTTAATTTAATATGGTACAACTTTTGAGGTTAAAACATTAGCAAGTAGTTTCCTTCATTTTTAATCAAATTTTAATTCGCTAATAGAATGCACATCAATATTAATATTTTTATATAGTTGTTCTGTATTTAAAGATACGATTTGATATTTATTCAAATCTAAATCTTCTATTATATCTTCTATTAATTTATAATTATCTGCTTCTATTTCTAAGTATGGATTTAACATAGGCCAAATATCAATTTCCAACATAGCTCCTTTATATTCATAACTATATCTTATTTTTTCTTGATAGCTTCTTTTTGCTAACCCAATACTTTCTAAAAAGATATTTGTTTTATCAAAAGAGGATACTTTAATTTCAACTTCCAAAACTTTTTGTATATTGTTATCATTTTTTGTAAATATATGTTTTGTTGTTAATTCAATATCATCATTTGATTCTCTTAAACGTATCCATTTATTTGGATTTAATTTAAAATGTTTAATCTTTTTTTCAAACAAAGGGCTATTTAGAATAAAACGTATTTTATTAATTGGAAGATTAATAATTGAAGACAGAGAATCAATTTGTAATTCTTCTAAAAGACTATGAATATCATTTTCAGGCATTAAATCTTCTAACTCTAATAATAATATTTTTAGTTTTTTTAAATTAGTGTTTATTAATAAACTTTCATTTGTATTTAACATATATTTAATTTCTAAAAATCTATTATATAAAGTTGGGAGGTCATAAACAAATATTTTTTTGTTTTTTCTTTCCTTTAAAGATTGCTCCTAGTTTTTCTAATTTATTTCCTATTTCATAAATATTAATATTCAATACTTTAACTTCTTGCTCAAACTTAGTCATTTAATCCTTGTATGATATAGTCAGTGACTAAAATCATACTCTCCTTTCTTTTTATTATTATTTATCCATTATAATAGAATTAGACATTGTGGACTTTTTATTTAATCCTATAGCTTGACTATTCTAAGGAGTGTATGCCACTGTCTTATTTAAATCATTTATAGTTGGATAAATTTTAAACTTTTATCTCCCGCAAGGCTATGAGAATAAGACTAGGTGGTTCAAAACAGTTGTCAAATTATTATTAAGGACGTGGTTCTATGATTTACGTTGGCATTGATATTGCCAAACAAAAACACTTTGCCGCTGCTATGACCGCTGATGGTGAAGTCTTAATTCAACCTTTTAATTTTACTAATGATTCGAAAGGTTTCTCTTTGTTAGTGTCCAAACTCAAGACCCTTAATCAGGAAAATCTTCTAATTGGACTTGAATCAACTTCTCATTATGGAGAAAACCTTATTTGTTATCTTTACAATATGGGTTATCATATTGCTGTTATCAACCCTATCCAAACTGCTACTTTAAGAAAGTCAAATATTCGTAAAACTAAGACTGATAAGGTTGATACCATCTTAATCATTAAATCAATGATTTTAAACAACCATAGGATTTTTACCAAGGCTGACATTGACTCAATTCGTCTAAAAAGCCTTTGTCGTTTTAGAGAAAAAACTAAAAAGTCTAAAGCAAGACTTAAGATTCAACACGTATCGTATGTTGATATTATCTTTCCAGAGCTACAATACTTTTTTAAATCTGGTATTCACATCAACACTTGTTATGAGCTACTTAAAAGACATTCCAGTCCAAATGATATAGCTGCCTTACACCTTACTTATTTAGGTAATATCTTCTTAAAAAGGCTTCCCACAGCCGTTTTGGTAAAGAAGAAGCTATTGCTTTAAAAGGTCTGGCTAAATCATCTGTAGGCACTGGTGATGCCTATTTATCTATTCAAATAACCCAAACTATCTCGCAAATTGAGTTATTGGAAAAGCAAATTGATGAACTAGATGAATTCATTAAATCGATTATGATTGAATCGAATTCTGTAATCTTGACTATTCCTGGTATAGGATTTCTTAACGGAGCTATGATTCTCGGTGAAATCGGTTATATATCTAGATTTTCCAATCCTTCAAAGCTTTTAGCATATGCTGGCTTGAATCCTACTGTTAACCAATCTGGTCAATTTTATACTAAGACCATCAGAATGTCAAAACGTGGTTCAAAGTTACTGCGTTATGCCTTAATAAATGCTGCTTGAAATGTTTCGTTAAATAACAAAACATTCCATGACTATTTTATGCTTAAAAAATCCCAAGATAACAACCATTATGCAGCTCTTGGTCATGTTGCTCATAAATTGGTTCGTGTAATTTTAAAAATACTAAAAGATAATGTTGCTTTCAACTTAGACTAAAATCACCTTATTTTAAATCCTATATCTGATAGGTTTATTTGAGTGTGCCTATTTTAGGAGAATTATTTAATTACATATTGTCAAGAATTTTTGCTTGACAATTCATAGTTGGTCTCCTTTATTTTTTAGACGGTCTGTAAACTTAAGTTAAAATTAGGACCCACATCCTCTGTATGATACAATGTTATTGCAATAAAACAATTATCTCCTAGAAAGGAATGATTCCTATGCAAAAAATTGTATCAATAAAATGTTCAAAATGCAATAATAATTACCATTTTTATCGTCATGGTAAAGATAAGGATGGTTATCAAAAATATTTATGATGTAAGTGTAAGCATCAATTTACACCTGATAAGCCCAATACTAAAAAGAATAAGAACTATCCTCGCTATCCGCTTTGTGATAAAGCTACTTTTATTCACCATGATTATGAGTATTATTCTAATTATAAGTGTGGTAATAAATCGTGTAGGCATTCTATGTTTGTTCCTAAGACTCATAATATTTTACCTGCATCTATATCAAAACTTGTTGGTTAAAATGATTTCAAAAGAATGCGATTCCCTGTGCATATTATTCTATCAGCTCTAACGATGTTTTTTATTAGTAAAATTTTTTTAGAAATATTGCTCTTATTTTTAAAGTTGCTAATAATGTTGATGTGTCACATACGAGTATTAGTAATTGGTGTAAAAAGTTTGCACCTTCTTTTAACAACTTGGTTTTAGTGTTAATACCTAGTCTTAACTTTGATTCTGATGAGTGGAATACTGATGAGACTGTTGTTAAAATTTCTGGTCAAAAATATTATATTTGGTTTATCGTAGGTTCTGAAACTAGGTTTGTTTTAGGATATCATCTTTCACCTTATAGAGGCTCATCTGAAGCTTTTGAACTTTTCAATTCTGTAAAGCACAGGGGAAAGGTTGACTCTATTGTTTCGGATCGATATAGTTCATATAATATACCTATTAAAACTGTGTTCAAGGGTGAAGTGAACCATATTCGTGTTGAAAGTTTTAAAGATTATATCTCAACAATTTGATTGAATCTTTTCACCATCAATTTAAAGCTTGGTACAAGACTAAGCAAGGGTTTAATTCATTTGACTTAGCTAACAATCTAATCAGTATATTTGTATTTTTTACAATTTTGTAAGACAATATTTATCTTTGAATGATTTAACTCCAGCTCAAGTTGCTGGACTAAGCTTAAGTAGAAAAGATAAACATCGTTATCCACTTATAGCTTAAAATTTAAACTCGTTTGAATTTTACAAAAATATTTGTTCTTGAAATTTCAAAGGCATGCGTTAGTATGTTCATTTTATCCTTGACAATTTAAAGGGCAAATATTTATAATTTAAGAAACAAGTTTTTTATATTTTTTATTAATTTTTTATTTGTCAAATTAAGCTAGACAAATTCTCTTTAGTAATATAAGCCATAAAACACCCAAAAGGAATCAAGTAATTTAATGATTTTCTTGGAATATTATTTCTTTTATTAGCAATATTGCTAATAAAATATTGACTCACTTTATTAAAATCGATACCTTTATGTAAACCATCTCTTCTTAATATGCCATTTGAGTTTTAATTTAATTCTCTTTGTGAAGGTGTTCCTAGATCTGCAAAATAAAATCTCAGATATATAGTTTTAGCACTACAATTTATTTTGACACTTTCTTCGTCAGAGTTTCTTATTTTTTGACGACCTACAATTACGTCAGAGTACATCCTTCACTGACTTTTTCAACAATATATTCCTTTTCTCTCTCAGTAAATACTAGCTTTTTTCTACCACACTTCCTTTTATTCTTCCTGTATCTATTAATATAATCATTGGCAGAATATCCTTTCTTAAGATAATTAACAACATTATATATAGTTTGTCTAGATCTTTTTAAAGACTTGGCGATTTTTATAACTGGAGTATTTAAATCAAAATATTTTTCTATCATTAATTACTTCATCTATAGTAAAATGTATATAAGTCATACTTGTTATCTCTCCTTTATTAATTCATGATTGTTTTAATATAGAGTGTAACACATATGACTTTTTATTTCTTTACTTTGTCTAGCTTAATTATACAATACGGGATTTTAATAATTTTTCATGTTTTTAGCAAAATCTTGTATCTTTTTTCATGTTTAGTTCACAAAGTCTTTTTAGATTAATAAATACTTTTATTGTTAAAATAATATATTGATTTTCTTTAATAATTAAATATTTAGTTCCATTTCTTTTATTAATAATATTTCTAATAGAATCTTGACTTACTTCATTAAAGTTCAGTTATAACTTTAATGGTTTTCCCTATAATACCACCTCTATATATATTACAATAACCTATAATTATAAGAATACAACCTCCAATAATCTTGTCTATAATATATTTTTTCTCTATCACAATTTTTCTTATTTTCATGATATCTATTCATATCATCATTTATAGAATAGCCTTTTAAAAGATATCTAAAACATTATAGATAATCTATATAGACTCATTAAGAGAATTTGAAATTTTTATAATTGGAATATTTAAATCATATTCATGTTCTGTACTGCAGCAGTTAACAGGCATTGTTCGCTTACTGCAGTAATACCACGATAACGACTGTAGTTAAGTCCATGCAATTCTTTTGAATCAGCAAAGCTCCGCTCTATCGTTTCTTTTCTTCTTTTGTAAATCATCTTTCCTTTAGATGTTTTGATGAATTTAGTATTCCTTTCTTTATATTCTTTCCATACATGTCTCCTGATGGCCTTAAAGTCTGATGCTTCTGGAAGGCAAACTTCCTTATGATTGCAAATTTTACATATTTCTTTATTACACACATATTCTTTATATCCTTGCCTTGTTGTAGTTTTATATTCTAGAAAATTATCGTTTGGACATGCATATACATCCCATTCCTCAATGTATACAAATTTATTCTTTGAATATTTACCCTTCTTGTAACCCCCTCTTCTATATGCAATTACTGGGGTTATATTCCTATCAAAAATACCTTTGCAAATTACATCTGTATAATAACCTGCATCTAATCCAACATACTTTACATCTAATTTTAATCTTTCTCTTATCCAATCTCTTTAGATATGGCCCCACATCATTAACATTTCCAGGAGTTATATGAACATCTACTATTATGTTATTTTGGCTATCAACTGTTCTATGGTCTAGATAGAAAAAACCTTCTGGCTTATTGTCTCTGTACATATATCCGCTATCTGGATCTGTGGTATTAACTTTGATCTTTTTTATTTGCTTTACATTTTCTTTTTTTTAAAGGTTTTTTATCATTTGCAATTCTATCTTCTTCTACTGCTTTATCTAAATCAGCTACATAATCCTTGACTGATACTTGGATAGGTTACTATAAACTAGACAACTAAATTAAGGTCATGTAAACTAATATCAGTATATTAAAAGGAGAATCGTTTATATGACAAAGAGAGCAAGAAGAACCTATACCGAAGAATTCAAAGAACAAATGGTAAAGTTATACGAAAATGGTAAGTCTAAGAATGATATTATGGCTGAATATGACTTAACACCTACTGCCTTTAATACTTGGATTAAAAGAAGCCAAGCTACTGGATCCTTTAAAGAAAAAGATAATCGTTCTCCAGAAGAAAATGAACTAATAAAGCTAAGAAAAGAAAACCAACAGCTAAAAATGGAGAATGATATTTTAAAGCAAGCAGCGCTGATATTAGGACGAAAGTAAATGTAATTAAGAATAATACCCATAAATACAGTGTATCAGCAATGTGCAAAGTCCTACAAATTCCTAGAAGTACTTATTACTATGAATCAAAACCTAAAGAGTCTACAGATAAAATAACACCAAAAGTTATAGATATATTTAGAGCAAGTAGAAATAACTATGGTACTAGAAAAATTAAAGTCGAGCTTAAAAAAGCAGGCTATATAGTATCTAGAAGAAAAATAGGTAGAATAATGAAGCAAAATGGCTTAGTATCAAACTATACAGTTGCTCAGTACAAGCCTCATGTGGATAAATGTAATGAATCAAAGATTGCTAATAAACTAAATAGAGAATTTAATACAGATGAACCTTACGCAGTTGTAGTCAGTGATTTAACATACGTTAGAGTTAACAAAAGATGGAACTATGTATGTTTGTTAGTCGACCTATTTAATAGAGAAATAATTGGCTATAGTGCTGGCCCTAACAAGAATGCTGGGCTTGTTTATAAAGCCTTTGCAAGGGTTAAAACTAGATTAGATGATATTACTCTATTTCATACAGATCGAGGCAACGAATTCAAAAATAAGATAATAGATGAAGTCCTAGATACATTCAAAATTAAGCGTTCTTTAAGTATGAAAGGCTGTCCCTATGACAATGCTGTAGCTGAAGCTACCTTCAAGATATTTAAAACTGAATTTGCTAATAACTATCATTTTGAAAGCTTAGAACAGTTAGAAATTATTTTAGCTGACTATGTAAATTGGTTTAACAATATTAGAATTCATGGGGCATTAGGATATTTAAGTTCTAAAGAATATAAATTACATAACCTTAAAAAAACTGTCTAAATAAGTGTTGACGATCCAACTTCTACTTCTTGCTCAATAAACTTTCTTTTATTTGCGTTTGCTTTTAGATGAGTGAAGTCGCTGTAAAGTATATTCCCGCGAACAAGACCGTAAGATATGGCCTGTAGCACTATGTTGTCAAAGATTTCTTGGGCTATGTTTGTGACTTTAAATCTCCTAATTCTATTTTGTCTAATTGTGGAGTGATCTGGTATTTTATCTGTAAGAGAAAAACCTAGAAACCATCTATAGGCAACATTTACTTCAATATCTCTTACTAGCTGTCTTTCTGATCTAATTCCAAACAGATATCCTATGAAAAGCATTTTAAATAGTACAATCGGATCTACTGCAGGTCTCCCATTATCATGGCAGTATAAATCTTTTGTTAAATCTCTTATGAATGAAAAATCTATGTATTTATCTATGTCTCTAAGTAAATGATTTTTAGGAACTAAATTCTCAATGCAAACTAATTCAATTTTTTGTTGGATATTATTTATTTCATTTATCATTAGTTTCGCCTCCTGCAATCTTTCTAGCATACTTATATATTCGACATTGATAACCAAAAACCCTTTTTTTTGAATAAAAAAAACTGCTGACAAATTTTACTTTGTCAACAATCTGGACTAAAATAAAGTACATTATAATGTACTTTATTTTAGTTGAATTACTTTAAATAGATTTTCTGAATGAACTGACCCTTGTCAAGTAGACAATCAATTTAATTAAAAATTGGACGTGGTATAATAAGGTAGACACAAAGATAAGAGAAAAATATGAGAGGATGACTACTTTAGAAGTATCATATCACTCCAGAGCAAACAACTTTTTGTTTTCATATTTAGTTGTTAAATTACTTGAAAATGTTTTAAGGTATTGTATCTACCTTTTCCAGTGCCGGATGCTTTTACGTTGATATGTGTGTCTGCTTTTTTGTGGGAGAGCCATACATCGTTCATACATATCTCTTCCTATTTCACTGGAGATGAACTCCTTTGTTGACGTTGGAGATATTATCTCATAGAAATTGATAGGCTAAAAAACGAGTTCAATTTTACGTTTACCCAACTAATTATTAAAAATAGATTTCATATTTTTTCCTACAGCTTTTAGCAATTCTTTTGGCAACTTTTCTACTTCTTCACCGATTATTACTCCATGTGGTTCTTTATATCCTTCATTCCATACAAAGTTAAATATCTTTTCATTTACTTGATTATTTTTCCCTATTTGAAATCCATATACTTCCACATTCTTAGACAATAATTCCTCTACAGCTTCCTTTGCTAATCCCGGAAAACTAGATGCACCGTCTGTAACTTGAAAGACTATCTTTATTTGATTTCCCTTTTTAAGCTCACGTTCCTGCCTAGGCGTAATCCTATTGGATATTTCTTTTAGACAACTTCCATCATCAGTTGCTCCATCTGTTCCATCTAGTCTTATAATGGAATGGATGATTTCACTTTTTTCCTTTTCCTGTAGATTTTTATGATTAAATTCTTTAACATTATAGTATTTGCTTCCAAAAAACCAGGTTTCACTTAAAACTTCTATTTTCTGATTCAACTGTTCTGAGTTATTTTTTAGATATCTATTGAAATCATCTATTGATAATAATGTTACTGCTAATGCTTTTCTTGCTGCCTCAATTTTCCTAGGATTCATTGAGCCTGAATTATCTATAACAAAAGAAATCTCTATTCTTTCAGGTAATATATCTGTTTGAGATTCTAAAAGGTATCTATTGAAAATTGGAAGGTTTTTATAGTTTCCCTTTTTTTCAGCTTCGATAAAATCTGGATAAAAACTAATCAGATTACCTATATCCAGTTTTCCCTTTATTTCATGGTCTTTTTTTACACTTATTTCCTCTTTAGCATCTCCTATTAATTTCTTCCAAAATTGACGCATTTCTTCTCTTTCTTTTTTCATCTTATTTGAATAAAATTGAAATAACTGTTGATCCCCTTGGCTGATTCCATAGCATTCTAAATCCATTTTATTATTCATCATATTTTCTACGCTGGAAACCATTTGGTCTTGTTGCTCCAGCATTTCCTCTAAAATCCTTTCTACTTCTTCATAGGTAGATTCCAGAGATTCTTGTGCTTCATCTATATCATCCTGTTTAAAGGGATTTTCCCTTCCTTTTATACTTTCCTCTTTACCTTCCTTTGATTTATAAAATATCATTTCATCAATTTCCTGTTTCCATAATTCTTTAAAGGCTGGAAAGATAAAAGATTGAATAAATGGGTCTCTTTTTATAATTCCTTGCTCATTATTTATCTGTCTCATTAACTGATAATGAACAAAGTCAAAAAAAGGTTCATTGAAAACCTTCCTATGAAATGGATTCTCAACACCTTCTTCAAATTTAGGCTCAGTTTTATATAATTCAATAATTAAAAAACTGTTTATAAAAGCCCTATGTTTAGGCATTTCTGAAATCCATTCAACAGTCTTACCTATTTCCTTCATATATAGAATGATTTTTTCAAAATTTTCCTCATCTCTGTATATGGGACATAACTGTAAAACCCTCAAAAAAGAGATATACTTATCCAAGGAATATAATAAATCAAGAACTTCTTTTCTTACATAATTTGAAATAATCTTAGGCTCATATGCAGAGTCTTTTTCCAGCCCCTCTTTTTTTATTCTATCTAGAATATAATTTGTCATACTGTCAATTTCTTTCTGCCAATGTCTTTTTCTATTTAAATACATTCTAGTTTGTTTTCTCCAATCAGGGTATAAGGCTAACTCATAATAGATATGCCACATCATTTGATTTTCATCCAGATTTTTATCTAAAAAACTAGCCAAAGGCAAATACAAAATTCCTTTGGAAGAATCTAATCTAAATCGCTCTAACTTTTCATCAGGAATATATATTAAGCTAGAATCTTTTGTAAATGTAGCCAGTGATCGTTGTTGTTTTTGTAAAAATTCTTCGCAATGTTTTTTAGATTCCTCAATTAAAGCTTGTTCATTAAACATAGTTTACCTCCTACTGATATAGAGCCATATTCCATAAATCCTGAGATGTATGAATTCCATCAATGTCCAAAAGATTTAATTTACCTTCTATATCCATAAGCAAATATTTTGAAATGCTTAATTTAAATATATTTGTAAAGAACATATCTTTGATGGTCGCCTCTTCATTTAAATACCAATTCCCAAAATTCTCTTCAAATAAGTATATAATTCCATCTTCACTTAAAACTACAGCAGTACCTTTTTCAGATTGAAGGTCAAATAAATTGCCTTTTAAGTCATGATTTTCTAAAATTGTATCTTCATATAAAGAAAATATTTTACATTTTCCTTTGTTTCCGATTACCATAAGAGATTTCTTATTACCTTTTTCATCCTCTAGACAATTGATTTTTCTTATTCTATTGTGGAACATATCAGTTTCTCCTAGGAATCTGAGTTGGCTATTTTCATATTTAATAAAATACATTATTCCATCTTTTGTTCCAACTACAAAGCAATCTTCATCTATTTTTCCATGGCAGTCCAGTTCGGAATAGTACAAGATATATCTGTATGAAAATTTAAAGAGTGTTCACCCTTTTCCTTCACTATTTCAAATAAAGTTAATGTATCTTCTTCATTCCCTGTTACAAATAAATTATCTCCAATCTCTAAAATCCTTCCAAATCCTTTAAAGTCATAATCCATTTGAATTCTTTTAACTTCAATTTCTTCATTAATATCTGGTAATTTATCAAAACTATTACTTGAAAGTATATAACATCCTCCTTTTACACCTATAAGCAGGATTTCTTTATGATTTAGTTTATATATAAATGAAATTCTTTCTTTTATTTCCTTTATAGGTAGAGTCCATTCTACCTCTATTTCCTTTTCTTTAGATAATTTTTTTGGAATATCTATATAAAAGAATTGTACTTTACTATTTATACTACTGGTGACAAAAAGATTTTCATTGATTCTTAATATACTTTGCGGAAAACCGTGAGAACCGATAGACCCTAATTGCTTTAGGGGAATTACCTCCATAGAAGTTTTTTTAATATTATCTACATAAGTTCGATAATATGGAATTAAATCTCTTAGTAGACTATCTTCCATTTGTAAGAGTCTTTTTAATCTATCTTCAAAATCATTATCTAAAATACCTGTTTTTTTACATTCCTCTAACTTATTTCTTAAATCCTTGACTTCATTCTTAAAATATTCTCCATTTATAGACAAATTTACTTTCATTCTTTCCCTCCATTATCCTCTAAATATTCTAGTAGATTCTTTGAATGTTCTAAATGAAATAGTTGCTGGTCTAATTCTTGATATTTTTTTACATCAATCTGTTTAAAATTATTTATATTATCTTCAAATCTTTCTATTAACTCTTTTGGCAAATCTTTTCTGATAGGTCCTTTGCCAAATACCAGGTGAATTACATCTAAATAGCTCAAGGTTTCTATTTTAGGACGAATATAGTTGTATGGGCGAGTGCGAATTTCTTCATAGGTAGTTGTACCTCCTCCTATGGCTTTTGTTTCAACATTCCATCCTTCATTTACAGGGAAAAATCCAAAACGAACTGCTTGTGATAGAATATAATTTTGGTCATCAGCATAAGTAATTGAACTTATAAATCCATCCCATAAAGCTTTGCTTAAATCTTTTTCTTCTCCTTGATTCCAGTTATCTAGAACATGCAAAATATTACGAACAGACAATACAGATTCTCTTAACTCTAAATCTTCTATTCCAGAATCGCTATGAGCTTCGTTGTCCTTCCATTTGCCCATAAAAACATTTTGTGTAACTTTACATAGTTGAGAAAATCTAAATAGTTCTTCTAATGTTCTTTTAGGATTGGGAATATGAATATCCCCATTTTTATCAGCTAATCCTGTAATTATTACTCTAAAAAGTTGGTTTATTTCTAGAAATTCTTGATCTTCTAAAGAACCAATTACTCTTTGAGGTATATAATTGTATTCAATAGTTACAAATCGTGATTTAAAAGCTGGATTTAATTCATTTGTTCCTTCATAGTTAACCATTTGAGTTGATAGATTTCCTGTACCTATAAATCCAAATCCATGTTTAATTACTACTGGACCAACTCCTGTAATATAAGCTGTACTTCCTGCATGACGCTGCAATATATCATTTAATCCAATTAAATTTTGCATTGCAATTGTATTTAATTCGTCTACTATTACAGTACGCCCTTCCTTTACTGCGATTAAAATTTCTCTTTCTATTTTTCTGATTTCAGTACCAAAGGCACTATTACTTGCCACCAATAAATCAGAAAAGCTTTTCCATATCTGAATTTTAAGCTGTAATTGCTCTTCATCAGTCATCTTGTCTAATCTTTCTTTATGCTTATCCATCCACTCATGAAAATCTTCTATAATCATATTTAGATAATCTGAAAAGGAACCTTGAGAAAAACTGTGCTTAAGAGATAAGGTCTTCTCTACAAACATATCTTCATATGTTAAATTATGAGATCCAGATATAAATAATGGCTGTAATGCTTCTATTTCCTCTTTATTTCCATTTACTAAAATATTTTTATAGTAATGTTTTCTTTCTTCATTGAATTCTCTAAACTTATCAATAGCATCTTTTTCTGCTGCATTTGGATTTAGAGAAAACCAATTATCCATTTTATCCTCTAATTCACTTTGCACCTTATTTTCAATAGTAAAGTCCAAAGCTGCTTCAGTTGCTAATTGTGTTTTTCCACTTCCTAAATGCCCCACAATATATACAGGGGTCCCTAAATTCAAAGATTCCATTATTTTTTGTTTTGCTTTAGCTACATATGGAACATTTACTAAACGCTGTTGTTGTTTATTTTCTATGTCTCTTATTAATTGATTTTTATAATAGTACTCCCACCCTTCTGGAGAAGTACCTAGTATATTTTCTAACTCTTTCTCTAATTTTTTTATAGAATCAACTCGATACCTTGTAGCTGAATTACTTCCATAATGACTAGAGCCATTTCTTTCTCTATTGACTCTTCTTTCCCAACGGAGAAAGAACTTTTCATATTCAATTAAATTTTCAATTTCCTGTATTTCCGTTGACTTGTTCTTCGTCTCTTCTTCTAGATATTTTTTATATTTTTCATAATAGACATTATTCTTTTTAGAATCAAAGGAGACTTTATCATCTATTTCTTCCAGTCGTCTAAATGTTTTAAAGAACAATCCTTGTTCTTCTATTTTTTTATTATTTTCATATTCCCATGATCTTGAAGCTTCATTTCGCAAGTCTTCTTCATACCAATTTTCCATTTCCCCTATGGTAGGAATATAATCTTTTTTAAAACCTTTCTCTTTATTCACAAATACTTCCTCCTTTAGTAATAGACAAATATAAATTAAAATCCCGACTTTGAAAATTCGGGATTTTAATTAAATTATTAAGTTTAAATGTGATTAAAGAATTCCATACTCTTTCAATAATACTTCAATTTCTGTTCCTGTTATTTGTTGTGCAATCATCTGTTTAGTCATTGGTGATAGATTCACTTCTGGTTTTTCACCATCTAATAAACATTTACCTGCATTTAATAAATAACGTATATCATATCTTGAAGCATAAACTTCAGGAACTCCTTTTTCAACTCCAGTTAAAACATATACTGCTTCCATAGCTGTACGTCCTGAGTATTCAATAGTAAATACTGTATCACGTCCTGGGTCATCTAGCGTTTCGGCAAATTGTCCAAGGAAAGCAAAGTTTACTGCATTCTTTGGTACAACATATGGACGATCTCCAAATTCACGAGGCATAAATTGAGATGTGATATATGGCATCATAACAGGAACCGCAGTACAAGACCCTGCTAATTCTTCTATTTCCTCTGCAGGAACTCCTATATGATATAACCATTCTTTTGTGATTTCCTTACCAGTACAATCTCTCATAGGTTTTTTAATATAGTCACCAGGAGTATCAGAGAATAAACCATATACCCAAACAACAACATCCTTTTCAGGCTGTCCATAATATTGTTCTTGACGATTTATTGTCCAGCTCATTAACCATGAAGAATCAAGGGCTGTTACTATACCACCTGTTACAGTACGTCCGCCATATGGAGAACGTTTTGTAATCTTTTCAATATATTTAGGAACACGTTCATCATGGCAGGTTACTGTACAGGACTCCCAATTAGATTTTTCTGGCTCTGTACAGAATTTATCTGGTCTTCCAAATTCATCTGATTGAGCTGCTATATTTCTCCATAACTTCCAACATCCTTCTGGCTCTTTATTAAATGGAGCCGGAGTATTATCATCACCATATCCAGAACCTTCAGTCATAGAACCATTAGTGATAAATACTAAATCGTTCTCTGTTAACTCAATAGAAATATCTTTGCCATTTCTATCTTTTGCAACTATTCTCTTTGCAACTTTTTTATCATCTGAAATTGAGAACTCAACATTATCAACAGTGACTCCATATTCAAACTTAGCACCATGGTCTTCCAAATATTTAACCATTGGCTTTACAAATGAAGTGTATTGATCATGTCGTGAAAATTGTAAAGCTGAAAGATCTGGTAAGCCTCCAACATGGTGAATGAAGCGATTCATATATAATTTCATCTCTAAGGCACTATGCCAATTTTCAAAAGCGAACATTGTTCTCCAATATGTCCAGAAATCACTGTTTAAAAGTTCATCAGAAAAAATATCTTCGATAGATTTGTTTTGAAGTTCTTCATCTGAAATATTTACAAAAGCAGCTAATTCTTTTGCTAAGTCTTGACCCAAATTAAATTTTCCATTATCATATCGCTCACCTTGGCTTTTAGTAATACGGCAATTACTAAAGTTCGGATCATCGTAGTTTGTATAATAAAAATGATCTAACACAGTCATATTAGGATCTTCTGTAGATGGCAACGAACTAAACAAGTTCCATAAAACTTCAAAATAATGTCCCATTTCACGTCCACCACGTGCTACATAACCAGCATTCTGACGAACTGCACCATCCAAAGATCCCCCAGGAATGTCTAATTGTTCTAAAAACGTAATCTTGCTGCCATCCATGTGAGCATCACGAATCAAAAAACAACCAGCAGCCAAAGCACCAATTCCAGTACCAATTAAATACGCTTTTTTGTCTTCAATTCCTTTAGGTTTTCTTGCATTCACTAAAGCATGATAAGTTCCATTTGTAAGTTTAAGTCTATCATCATATGTCTTTAATTTCATTATATCTCCTTCTTTCTTAATTTTTTAATATTCTTCTAAATCCTACTATCATATTTAGAGTTCTTCTTTGTTCACTCTATTAGCATGCCAATATGGTGTAATAGATAATAAGTTTTCCTTTTATTTGTTGAGTACTTATTATCTATAAGATCTGTATAAATCTATAATATAGTTTTTTTATGTCTTTTTCATTAGATAAATAAACTGCAGTGTTCGAAGTTTGAACACTGCAGTTTATTTATCTAATTTTTAGGCACCAGAGTTAAAATGCCTGATAAAAACAAATCTCCTGTTGCCTTTTACTATACACTATTTAAATCAGCACTTCGTTTAAGGGATAACTCAATGTTTCCATCAAAGAGCTGTCCGATTCTCCTAATGATAGTATCAGGGTCTTCCTTCATTCCAGAAGCAATCCAGCGTAGTACCATTTCAGTAAGGGCACACTGATAAAAGGAAGAAATTAGTTTTTTATCTCCTGAAGAAGCTGGGATACAGTTGCTTACTTTTTCAACATACCGCATCATGACATTTCCTGATACATTGTGTATATAGTTCACTAATTCTTCTCTCTGCATTGAATTATATACATGATAAACGGCCGTTCTGTTTTCTAAAGCAAATTTAGCGGCCACAATGAAGCTCTCTTCCCATGAGAGTGTATCATTATATTCATCAATTACTGTCTGAAGTTCTGTTTGGAATATTTCTGATAGAAGTGCATATACATCCGTATAGTAGTAATAAAAAGTATTTCTATTGATCTCACATGCTGTAGCAATATCTTTAACTGTAATTTTATTAAGCGGACGTTCGTTGAGCATCTTTATGAATGCCTCACGAATCATTTTTCTGGTATATTGCGGTGCCAAGTTGCCACCTCCTTAACCCCTTATATGTATTTAAAATTATAACACATAGTAAGTTGTTTGCAAATAATTCATTGTATGATGTATTATATGCCTATTTACATTTTCTTATATTCAAAAACAGAAGCTTCAGAGCGAGTCATCTGCCGACTGACACAAGAATGCTTAAGCAATAAAACAACTATAGTTATGCTAAAACTATATAGACAACATCTATTCAATATTCTTCTAAAAAATTTACCTATCATTAATAATTCTATATATCTTGACGATTGATAATTACTAAGCCTAAGCTATAGAATAATAATGAAGATACAATTATAACTATATGTCCTAAAAACATTAAATTTCTAGGTAAAACAGCTGGCTGACTTAAAATAACGGCAGATGTCCAAGGTAATATAAATGGCAACATCCCTGTCAACTGTGTTGCTGAAATTCCAGCTGCCGTTATTCCTAAGGTTGTTACAATTGAAGGAATATAGGATGCTCTTTGAAATATAGATATAGGCACTAATAATGCAAGTGAAAGAAAACTTAGTAAAGCAGATCTAAAGAAATGAATTCCAAAATCACAGAACCTTATAAATAAATTAGCGGTAGGAAATATTACTAATGACCCTATATAACTTACTAAATACACTATTAAAATCATCAATAAATGACAGAACAACCATACTATTACTTTACTTATAATAAAAATATTTCTGTTAACTATAGCCGGCATATAACTTATAATTGTCCTTTCAGCATATTCATTATTAATCATAAATGTATAAAATATTCCACTAATTACTGATGTAATCAAGAAGATTAATACAGTATCTATTGAAAAAATCCAATGTTCTATCCCTAATTCTCTAACTCTTATATTTATAAATATGTCTTTAAGCACTAATAAACTTATAAATAGAAATATGGTTATTAAAGAAATTTTTAATAGCTTTCTATGTCTTATCTTTTTCCATTCAACAAGTATCCCATTTTTCAATTCTTATCACCACCTGTAAGTTTTTTGAAATAATCTTCTAAGCTTTCATTTTGTGTAGTTATCTGAAACACATCAATACCATTATTTATCAATAATTTGTTAATCCTATTTGTTCTATCATCTAGTCCAAAAACTCTGATTTCATGATTATCTATAACAATATAATTTAAACTCTTATAGCTTTCTTCCAATACTCTAGCTGAATTATTCACATCTGAAACTATATAAGATGTATATTTCTCATATCTATTTTTGATATCTCCAATAGAAGACTCCTCTAGCACCTTACCTCTTTCAATAAAAGCAATATCATCAACAATTTTCTCAATCTCAGATAATATATGGCTAGAAATTAAAATAGTCTTATTATAATTCTTACATAAATCTATTAAGATATTTCTTACTTCAACAATCCCAATTGGGTCTAATCCATTAGTAGGTTCATCTAATATTAACACTTCTGGCTCGTGTAATATAGCATTGGCTATTCCAAGTCTTTGTTTCATTCCCATTGAAAATGAGGCAAAAGTTTTATTAGAATTACTATCAAGACCAACTAAATCTAAAGATTTTTCTATAGCATTCTTTTCGGTGACTCCTCTTATTAAGGCAAATAATTCTAAATTTTCTCTCGCCGATAGATTAGAATAAAAAGCAGGAGTTTCTATCATAGACCCAATTATTGAAAATTGATCCTTATCTTTATAATCTATAAGAGAATCTTTAATATAGATTTTACCCTTAGTAGGAAATGTAAGTCCTAAATAGATTTCATAATTGTAGTTTTTCCTGCTCCATTTCTTCCTAAAAGACCATAAATTTTACCCCCTTTAATCTTTAATGAAATATTATCTAAAGCTAAAAAACTACTATACTCTTTGGTTAATCCCTTTATTTCAATAATACTTTCCATTCTTATCCCTCCTCACTTTCAATTATATCTATGAAATGTTGCCAAATCATTGCCAATTAAAAAAGCCCTTAAAGAGCCTTCTTTACACCTAAGATAAATGATGAACCTTTCCCTTCTTCACTATCATATTTCAAAGATATATTACATTTATCCGCCAATTCCTTTACTATAGCAAGTCCTAATCCAATTCCTTTAGTTTTCCTTGATGTATCAACCTTATATAATCTATCAATAATCATATCCTTAGAATTCCTAGGTATACCTATTCCGTCATCACTTATTTTTACTTGTATCATATTTTCTTTTTCTATTAAATCAATACTTATTTCCTCACATCTACTATGAATTATTGCATTTTTAATCAAATTATCCAGAATTCTTTCATATGCTTGTACATCCAATGTAGTAATAATACTTCCTTCTGGAATATTTACCTTATATTTAATATTGTGCTTCTCCAATATAGGAACCCATGCTATAAAACTTCTTCTAGTTTCCTCACATATATTGCAGGACTGGTTTCTTAATATATATTCTCCTGATTCCAGTTGAAGCAATTGAAATAATTCATTTGTATATTCATTTAACTTATAAGCTTTATCCAGTGCTATTTTAAAATATTCTTCTCTTTCATCCTCATCTACTAATTTCTTATCTATGGCTTCTAAATAACCTAAAAGTGAGGCTATAGGGGTTTTTATATCATGGGATAAACTTGTAAGTATTCTTTTATTTCCCTGATTTAACCTATTTATCTCGATAATATCGTTTTGATTTCTTCTTATTATCTTATTAATAAGATAGTAAATTTCCGAATATTCATCATTTAATGGAATCACTCCTCGTTTACTATAATTCCCTGATTCTACTTCCTTTAAAAGATTTACTAACTGATTTAATCTTTTCCTTTCCATATATCTTTTGTAAACTAAATAAAAAATAGTGAAAAACATAAAAGGCAATAATAATCTCATATAAAACATGTTATTTTATCCTCCAGCGGTATCCTAATCCATAGACTGTTTCAATAAATCCTCCATACTCTTCTTCATCCATAAATATCTTTTTTCGTAATTTACTAATAAATGATACCATATTCTTTTCATCATAAGAATCATACTCTTCTAACCCCCAAATCTGATCATATAATTGTTCCTTTGTAAATATATGATTTTCATTGGTCATTAAAAGTAGCAGTAAATCAAATTCTTTATTTGACAAAGGAATTTCCCTAAGATTCACTTTTAAAGTTCTATAATAATTATTTAATTCAATATTTCCATATTTAATAATCCCCTTCTCTGGATCTTGATTATAATAATTTGCTCGTCTTATAATTGAATTAACTCTCGCTAAGAATTCATCAATACCAAAGGGTTTTGTTAAGTAATCATCTGCTCCTAATTTAAGACCCTTTACCTTATCTTTTTCTTCACTTTTAGCAGTTAGCATTAAAACAGGTATACTACTAATTTCTCTTATATTTTCTATTACAGAAAATCCGTCTACTTCTGGCAACATTATATCTAAAATAATCAAATCAAATTTGATTTCTTTCATCTTCTCCAATCCTAAAATTCCATTTTCAACATGTATTGTATGATAGTCCTCTTTCTTTAGGCAATTCACAAGTAATCTTCCTAAATCAATATCATCCTCAACAATTAGTATTCTCATCACCTCTTCCAAATCATTTCCTCCAATCTAAATATAAATTTTCTTATTGCAGATCAATATTAAATAAAATTAAATCCATAGAAATAAAGCACCTATCTCCTTATTTTATATCCTATATTTTTCTATAACAACAAATATTACTCCAACCTATTATAAACAATAAACTTCACAATGCCTTAAGTATACCACAATGATATAGTAAATAGTTGGTATCCATTTGGTGAAAACTTAAATTTTCTATAATTATTTAAAGGCGCTTTCTTTTACTCAATAGAGACATTCTCTCTCATAATTATATTAAACCTTTAGTAATATTGTAATTTTATATCCTGATGTACTTGCATAATATTTTATTTTCTCTAATAAGTCATCTAACTTTTTTAATAATTTTTTAATTAATTCTATATAATTAAGAATTCTTGAAACGATTGATGGATTTTTTCCTCTAGATAAAATCCTGTTCTTTATTATGGTAAATAACATTGATGGAGAATGAAGCGGAATTTGTAGCCACTTGAGCCATGAGATATTATTTAGATGAATAGTTAAAAATATGAACAATAATATATTTGTAACTATATTGTAATCCTTATATAACCTGTTTGAAACTTTTTCTAGCTCCCAAACTAGTATAATTAAATTAGAAATTATAATTAACATTAGTTTAAATTGAGGAAGTAGGAGGAGAACTTACATATTGAATACTATACATAATCGTCGTTATATATCAGGATTAGATGGACTTCGTGCCCTTGCAATTTTATCAGTAGTTTTTTATCACTTTAGTTTTAGTTGGGCTAAGGGAGGTTTCTTAGGAGTTGACATCTTTTTTGTCTTATCTGGTTATTTAGTAACCTCTAAGATTTTATTATCACAAGAAAATTTCAAATTAAGAACTTTTTGGAAAAATCGTATTAGCAGGCTATTACCCTCTGCTTATTTAATGATTATGATTACCGCCTTATGGGTAATCTTTTTTAACCATAGACTTTTGACAAACCTCTTAGGTGATACAATATCTTCTATTTCATATACAACTAATTGGTGGTTTATTTTTCATAAGCTTTCCTATTTTGATAGCTTTGGTTCACCGTCTCCCTTGAAACATATTTGGTTTTTGGCAGTACAAGAGCAATTCTACATCTTATGGCCTTTTATACTTATGATAGTATTAAAAAATACTAAAAAAACTAAGAAGCTTTCGTATATAATTTTTATCGGAGCCTTGCTTTCAGCAACTTTGATGGGTATACTTTATGATCCAGCTGCTGATCCAAGCCGTGTATATTATGGCACAGATACCCGTGCTTTTGAATTATTAATAGGAAGTTTTCTAGCAGCTGTTTCAGCAAATAAAAAACCTTTTACTAAGGAAGTTTCTATAAAACACAAAAACCAGCTGAAACTCTTAAGCATTATTACTTTCTCTATCTTTATTTTTAGTGCTGTATTTATAGATGAATATAATTCTTTTTTGTATAGAGGTGGATTATTCCTGTTTAGTCTAAACACAGCTTTGCTTATAGCATGTGTTTGTCATCCAAAAGGGATTTTAGGTCCCATGCTTTCATGGAAACCTCTGCGCTGGATTGGCACAAGATCATATGGAATATACCTTTGGCATTACCCTATTATGGTACTAAGCACCCCTATATACGAAATAGGCAATCCATCCTACTTACGTGTCTTTATTCAACTGACTATTACATGTATTATTGCAGAATTTTCATATCGATTTATAGAGCTGCCAATACGAAAACTTGGATTTCGAAAATATTATAATTACTTAACCATTAGTTTTTTTAAGAGGAATTCCTTAGCATTTACAAAAAAAACTGCAACTATAATATCAGTTCTAGTGATTATATCCCTTGCTATTGGTATCAATAATATAGTAAGAATAAAATCGAACCTAGAAAATGCAGAAATATATTCATCACAAACAAATACAGATGAAACTTCTGAGGGCGAGGGTTCTAATGGAGATTCCAATGAAACCAATGAAAAAGATATAAATGTATCTACGGAAAATGATGAAGATATTTCATCAACAGCAGCGGAAGATTATAATGAGATATTGGCTATTGGAGATTCTATTATGTTAGATATTACTCCAACCCTTAATAAGACATATAACAGTATTACAATTGACGGAAAAATTGGAAGGCAAATGTCAGAAGCAATAACTTTAGCTACTAAGTATGCTGAATTTAATGATTCTGATAAAGCAGTTATTATTGAACTAGGAACAAATGGCTACTTTACAAGTAAACAAATTGATGAACTCCTTGACTCTTTTTCAAAGTCACATGTTTTTTTAGTAAATACTCGTGTACCACGTTCTTGGGAAAGCAAGGTCAATAAAATCTTAAAAGAAAAAGCTGAAGAACGAGAAAATATAACCCTAATTGACTGGTATTCTATAGCTTCTGAACATCCTGAATACTTTGAACAAGATGGTGTACATTTAAATTCCAAAGGAAGTGAAGCTCTAGTAGGTCTTATTAGCAAAAATCTAAAGATATAATTTTATTACATTTTGATATATGGTATCCTCAAGGCTCATCCTTCGGCTCATCATCAGCAACTCTAATGAAGTGGATTAATGATGTCATGAGTTATTGGATTACTTGATTATCTTTCTAATTTTTTAAGCTTCAAGAACTACTTACTCTTTCTCTCCATAGATATGGAATATTAGCTATTTTTACAATTCTAATTTGCACAAAGAAATATGTCAAATGGGTATTGCAATACCCATTTGACATATTTCATTAACCTCTGATTTCTAAAAGTTTAGTTTTCAATTCTTCCTCAATTCTATTTAACTCAATTTCTGCTTCCTTCCTCTTCTGATGACCTTCTGCTTGAATACGCATAACTTCATCTAGAGTCGATATTAATGATTCATTAGTAATACGAAGTGTCTCAATATCCACAATTCCTCGCTCTGATTCCTTTGCTGTTTCAATAGTTGCCATTTTAAGTGTTTCAGCATTTTTCCTCAATAGCTGATTCGTCATATCCGTTACTTCTCTTTGAGCTTTTGCAGCCTGACTTGAATGAGTAACCCCCAAAGCTAAAACCATCTGACTTTTCCATAGCGGAATTGTGTTTACGATGGTAGACTGAATTTTTTCAGCCATTATAGTATCATTGCCTTGAACCAAACGAATCTGTGGCGCCATTTGAATCGAAATCATTCTAGTTAATTCCAAATCGTGAATTTTTTTCTCAAAACGGTTACAAATAGCAGTTAAATCGTTAACCGCCTGTGCATCCTCTGGTAAACCACTTGCAGCAGACTTATCTATCAGTACAGGTAGTTCTTCCGCCTGAACCTTAGCCAGTTTCTTTTTACCTGCCATAATATACATAGAAAGCTCTTTAAAATATGTCTTATTAAGCTCATACATCTTATCAAGCATTGCTATATCCTTCAGCAACTGTATCTGATTCTTCTCCAAGGCCTCACAAATTTTATTTATATTAACTTCTGCCTTATCATATTTTGCTTTCATTGCTGTAAGTTTGTTTGATGATTTTTTGAAGAACCCTAAAAATCCTTTCTCCTCTTCCTCTACATCAAAACTTTTCAATTCTGTTACAACACCTGAAAGCATCTCACCAATTTCACCTAGATCTTTAGTTTTCACATTATTTAAGGCTGCTTCAGAAAAGTCTGCTATCTTCTTTTGAGCTCCTACCCCATATTGGAGAATCTGATTCGATTTATTTAAATCAATCTGATTTGCAAAATCGTCAACCATCTTTTTCTCTTCAGGTGAAAGATAGCTTTCATCAAATACTTGCTTTTGAATCTGCACATCATCTTTATTCAATATATCTTTGCTTAGTACTTCTTGAGTTGATGTATCATCACCAAAAGGTTCAAAAGTTAGTGTTGGTATTTCATTATTCATATTTTATCCTCCGCCGTTTTATTTTTTAACTTTCATATTCTTCTCTGTTAATCCTTCTTGTGCAAACATGGTTTCTAATACAGATATATCTGTGGATATATCCATTGCCACATCCTCGAACAAACCATCCAATAAATTTTCAAATGCAAGATTAATGGTATCCATTGTTTCCTCTATTTCTTTCTTGGCATTTGAAATATTCTCTCCTTCTATAGGTTGATAGTCCAATTTCTTATAAGCATCCACCAGTTTCAATGTTGTTGGCAGAAAATATTCCGTGAACTTCTTTATTTCAGGGAATTTTTCCGGATGAAGCTCCACATAATCAAAGATTTTTCCTGTTACTTCTTCTAACCGATCTAGCTTACGTGAAATTTCTTCACCTGGAATTGCGATATTAGCATCTTTAATTTCCATGACGAATTTTCGCCCTTCATCAATTGTTTTTCTAATTTCTGGTTTCAACCCATCAGTTTCATTATTCTTTTCTTCCTCAGTAAACTCTTGGTTTATGGTCTGAGCCTTCTGTTTTTGCTGTTCCTCTAAATCCTTTATTCTCATATTTTCCTGCAGTTCAAGATACTGCTCATAGCATTCATTATTTAACATAAAACAGGTCTCTTTATCATCAATATGTCCTTCAGGAAACATACCTTTAACAATCATTTTTCGCAGATCTTTCACCGTAGCTTTATTACTTAATCCTGTTGTAGAAGAAAGATCCTTAATTAAGCAGTAATTACGCCCATACATCTTTACTATATACCTTTGAAATCTTTTTAATCTTTTACGAATCCTGCTTCCATTCACCCATAAAATTATACCTGCTATAAAAAGAGGAAACAATCCCATAGCAATGGTATGAAATACACCCCTTCCTCCAATCAGATATCCTAATAAGGTTAATACAATTACTGCTATTCCAAATGCAGTACTTCCTATAACTCCAAATACAGTAAGCAATATACCTGATACCTGTCCAACAGGAACAGTGAACTTAGTTGGTCTTAAAGCTACCTTACCACGACTGTAAGAGTTATTGTAATTACTCATGGTATTATAGTTGTTTATTTGTTGTTTTTGTTCATTCAGTATCTGTGAATCCTTTTGGTATCTATGCTTATAATCATTAATCTTAATACGCTTACTATTACAAGTTTGATTGTTCCAGTTATGATGATTCTCTTGTTTCCAATCAATTGATCTTTTAACCTCATCAAGCGCACCTTTAACAACACTCTCAATATCGCGATTTAAGCTTTTAAAATTCCCATTATTCAACGCATCCTGAACTATATCTTTAATTTGGTTCCCTAAATTTAAATTACCCCGCCTATTCATATTTCCCTCCAAGTGATTAACTTTAGAATATGTCTTTCTCTATAGTACTAAATATATTTTTATCATTGCGTAAATCATACCATATCTTATTTTCGAAATCAACTATCATTGAAAGGGTATTTTTATTGTATATATCTATCTACCTTACTTTAGAATACGCAAATTTGCAGAATCAATTCATCACAATATATTATCATAAATTTACATTGCTCCTTATACATCTTCCTCCTTATTTTATTCATATTTCCTACAATTGACTCTATATAGTATCAAAAGTGAAAAACACGTCCAAAATCGGACGTGAGTATAATTCATTTTCTTTTTTCTTTCGGGATATTTTTACTTTTCTTATTGAATTTATATCTATACCTATATACTAACATAATATGCAGCTATATTAGATAACTATAGTGCAAACATAATAAACAATACTATATATGTTTTCTTTATATCTCTATTTACTAACAAATAAGTTACTCCTAGCAAAAATCCCAAGACAATTCCTTCTAATCCAATCCATATACTACCTTTTGTAAATGCATGGGCAAATCCCCATGTAATTCCACAAATTATTCCTCCATATGGGATGTTTTTTCTTTTATACCATACCTCAAATGCCTTCTGCGTAAAAATTATGATAAGCATAAATAACACTGTTTCAAATGCATAGTATATATACTGAAAAACAAATAATAATAACCCTTTACTCTGAAACTCTCTAATAACCTTAAATCCTTTCCAATCTATGTAACTTGCTATTAATGCTATAACAACACAAAATATAACAGATGCCCATTGCCATTTTGTCATCTTATCTGATGTTTCAAAAAGATTAAACTGATACTTCTTCTTAGATGCAAGAATGAGCAAATAGCTTACTATCCCCCAAGAAATACAGGTTATAATCCAGTGAATGATTGTCTGACTTGTATTCCAGTCCTGCATTGTGACTCCATATATCATCGGTTCTAACACATAAGCATATAACGCCTCTAGCCCTAATCCAGCAAATGCAAGCATTCCTAAAGAGAAATAATCCCACCCAGTAACTTTATTATCCATATCTAATCCCCTTTCTTCTTTATATTTTTTAACATTTGATTAGCATTTTTCACTTCCCAAAACACATTTAAATAATAAATAGCAGCACCTATAATATAGGGAATTGTAAATGATAAAAACATATCTCTATATGCATTAGGATGTAAATCCGTATATAATCCTGAAATCCAAATAATTAATAATATAATCCCAATTAACACTAAATATTGTCCAATAATTACTAGTGGCAATGGAATCTGCTGTAGTCTATAATGTTGTGAAAGAACTAATGTTGCAATAAATGACACAAAAATCATCATAAGCAAATTTGATTGATAATTCCCAAATTCATTTTGTATAATAGCTTCTAGTATGATTTTACTCATAGATAGAATAGTGTAAACAACACATACTGTTGGAATAAATGTTTTTTTATCTATAATCTTCATTTTCTGCCTCCTGTATGTTTCTCAAATATTCCATAAAATTCTTTTTAAAAGTTCTATTTAAGATAAGCACTTCCCCATTTTCCATAATCAGACGCATTCTCATATTTGAATCTGTTTTAACTCTGTCTATTCTGTATATATTTACTATCATAGATTTTCCAATTTGAATAAAGCCATTGCTTTGAAATCGTTCCTGAAAATTTTTCAAAGTAAAGTCTATCTGGTAAACTTCACTTTCTAAATACGCATAACAACGTCTCTCTACAGTTTCCAAGTAAAATATATCATTGGGAAGTATCTTTTTCGTTAATTCCCCATTCTTTCCTAAAATTATTTCGTATGATTGTAAATAGTTCATAATTCCGATGATTTCATGGTCTTTCTCACTATAGAATACATCCACGCGATTTTCTTCTATCATTTTATCTTCATAATAGTTGACCTTCAATTTTTTTCCTCCTTCCATATAAATTATATCAATTATCTTCTTAATTACAACATTCTGCTGCTTATCTTACAATTTGAAATGTCTAAGTTGCATAAATAGATGAAATACATTTGTTTTAACTAAAAATTTGTAATAGAATCAATTTATTCTTATGATTCAAGTTATTAATTCATTATATTTTCTAGCTTATCCATAAGAAGAAAGCCAGTCAGAATTATCCAACTAGCTCATAAACCATTCTAAATTTATTCAATTATATACCCAACCACTCTCTCCCTTCGAGCAAACTTACAACTACCTTCTAATCCTCAAACACTATCATTTCCTCAATTATCCATAAAATATAAATCAATATCAAATTCTTCTATTCCTGCTCCGCCTTCTATAATCCTAATAAAGTCACTAAGCTAAATCAAAACCTTATTTTCATTTTAGCACGAGCTTATTGTGGGGAGCAAATCTTTATTTATAGGATACAAAAAAGATGCTGAACTCGGTCCCCCCTTAGAGGTAGAATATACTTTTTAATTAAAGCATCTGTATTACTTCAAAAATAAAATCGCAGGGTTTTGAACCATTTGTGCTAATCGGGGAAGATTTAATTTCTTTCAATTTCAACTTAAGCTGCAAGGCGTTTTGATAATGATATAAAAAGTGTCCGGCGCAGCATCCGCAATATGTAGAAGTAACTGAAACAGGCTTTTTCAACTTTTTAATTGACGGGCAAGCACAATTGTATACACCATCTTGAAACCAAAAAATACCCGTTGTAATAGTACCATCTTCATTAAGTTTTGGGGTTCCCATATATTGAATTGAGGAAAGTAGTTCGATCTTTTCATTAAGTGATCTGCCAATATTTTGCTTGCCGAATTTTTTACATTCCTTGTCTCTTTGTCCACTTTTACAGCATCCTTGTTTTTCCATTACTGATAAGCATTGCTCATGTGAGAGCATGGAATCCATTTGATTAATTATCGCAATGACAGGTAGTGGATCATTACCGCCTGGATCTGTAAAATTGATTTTAGATATTATCTCCTCCGAGATCCTTTCTTCAATCATGGCTTGCCTTATTTTCTTTATATCCGGCATTATAGATTTTCTCCTTTTCCTTAATATTTTGTTTATAAAACATTTTAGCATTTTACATTTTATTCAGTCACTCACTACCTGACCTATTCTAATGAAGCATTAAGACTGTCATTCTTTACTGGACGCAGTTTAATAGGTACAAATATGTCAAGCTGCTTATATCCAAGTCCACGGTTCATTTTCTTACCTACAATCATATGGCACATTGCCCTGTGTCCTTCACGCTCGTCAAGTTCAAATCCACTACTATCAATCCAAGCTTTAATTCCGGTATATACCCTGCCATTGATATCATCATCACCATCGATGGATACCGCATTTGCGTACAGACCACCTTCAAACTCAATTATTTCGTAACCGTCTGTATCTTTTTCTGTTACCCAGTCTTCAACAGCAAATAACCACATTCCTCTGCCATCCGGTTCAAAAAACATAAAATCAAGTGGTGAAAATGATATACCTTTTCGTTTTTTGTCATATTCGGAGAACCATTTGCCAAAGCTTCCTATAACTTCACTTAAATCATTAAAATAACCTGATGAAGCCATTCTACACTTTGGTATTTCTACAATTCTGACTTCCGGTGCTTTTTTAAGCTTTTCGGTAATATTCAAAAGCCTGTTAACGCGTGCAGGATTTCCTTCATACCCGACATTAATTATCTGCTGCTCAACTTCCTTTGCTTTCTCATATAAAAGTTTTACATCAGAATCCTTCTGAAAATCAATTCTATGAATTTGCATAATAAATTCTAAAACTATTTTTTTAAGCTCATGCAGAAGAGCAACTTCATCATCAATATCAGAAATTTTTTTGCCTAGAACTTCTAAAACTATCTCGGAACTGGATGATCGAAAAATTCTCTGAATATCTTTAATGCTAATGTTCAATTTACGAAGTATAAGAACCTGCTCCAATCGTTTTATTGAGGATTCATCGTACATTCTATACGCATAGTCATCACTTCTTTGACTGTTTATCAATCCCATATCTTCATAATATCGAAGAGTACGGGCAGTCACATCATACCTGCTTGATACTTCTTTGATTTTTAATAAATCAGGCATAGTTTGTTTTCCCCTTTTCATTTTTATTAATTATATAATAACTGTTTCCCCAACGGAAGAGTCAAGGGGAAAAAGAAGAAAAAGTGAATATCACTAAACTCTAATGTATAATAACTGCTAAATCATTTCATAAGAAAAATGTGGTAAAATTATAAACAGATTATATATGAGTAACCACTGTCCTTACAAATTAAATAATATAGACAGCGGTTGCTCTTTATTTATTCATTACCTGAGTTATGACCGTAAGGTCCGGGATTTGGTTGGAAAGAATCCGTGAATGCCGTAACAGTGATCATATACAATCTTTTCATGTAAAACTTACTTCAAAATCTACTTTTATTATCCCCGTATTATTCCATTCCCTTCCTCACCTTTCGGCATTTCACCCTTTCCGCTATTAATAACTATAATCTTAAGCTTACTATCTGATGAATCATTAGCGAACCATATATCTCCATTCCCTATTATAAATCCAACCGAATTCCCCCATATATCCTTTGTGTATGCATCTTTAATTTGCAACTTAAATTTATCATTAAATATCAGATTGTATTTTTCAAGAAATGTGTCTTTATCCTTGATATATATTTTTTGTTCATCTAGATTAACATTAAGTGGATATTGAATAATTTCTGCCAAATCCTGACTTTCATCATTTTGGATTAATTCAACAACTTTTTTTGCAAAATCTTCTATTTCTTCCTTGCTATGTCCACTATAAACTTCCATTGGTTTCATTTCTTCATCCTGCAATGTTAGATGCACAGAGAGTTCTGTTTCAACATTCTTTTGAGAAAATTCATGCCAAACTACATCTTTTTTTTCATCTTCTTCTTTCATGAAAGAATTATAGGATTCTTCTGTAGCGGATTTATTATTAATGAAGTATCCTATAGTTATGTTATCATTGTTTTGGATTGATTTCACATATCCCAATATATCAGTTTCATAGGCATTTGATTGGAATTTCAATTTTCCATATCCATTATCTGCTGCACCGTTTGAATACTGAAATGTTCCGTCTGTTTTAAGCGCTTCTAAGCCTCTGTATACAATATTGTATCCATAAATTGTATCATTCATATAATGCAAGACTTCGTAAAACTCTGGATTATTATCTACTGCTAATTCAAGAACAACTTCAGGTACCTCATCACTATCCATATCAAGTACTGTAAAGTGTGTCACTTCAAAGATGGTTCCATTAATCTCTTTGTTAGTTAAAAAATCATTCAAAGATAATTTTTTCTTGCTATCAATGCTGAAAAATTCATCATTATTTAACAATACTGATTTATATGCTTCTAATACCGAATTATTATTAGATGGCATCGTGGCATTTGTATTTTCACTTTCACTATCTGAAGAAAGGCTTGTGTCAGTAATTTTACTATCACTTCCACTACTGCTATTATTTGAGTTTAAATTGTTTTTACTGCTCCGACACGCAGTAATTGAAGTACTTAACAGAAACACAAGAAGTATGTATATAATTCGTGATTTCATTTAATTTCTCCTTTCAAAGTATAGATTGTATTTTAACTTTATCCTATTCTACTAAGACTATGATTAGGGAGTATTAATGCTCAAACAGATAAATCCTACATGCTCGGGTTCAGTGCTGATGGCTGTCCTTCTGGCTGAATTCTCATAATATCACCTTACATCTCCTCTACTTGAAACCGCCACAAAATCGTCTCCTTTGTAGTGCTTGTTTTTACCTTATTTATTCTCTACGTATACTATATTATACTATATGAAATAAACCGCTACAAGTGTAGCGGCTTGAATACAAACATAGAGAGGAGCATTTCTATGGAGAGAACAATAAAAGTAATTGGGGTATTAGGATTCATAACATGTCTTTTAGTCATGTATATACCAATTTGCTTTTCTAGAATTTATGATTGCCAATCAGCTGGATAAGTCACATAGATAAACCTTGCCTTTCCTTCAACTGAAAACTGAATACTTGAATCTCTTGGAATCAAAATCAATTCTCCTGCATTGGCAGTTATTCGCCGTCCATCTATGATAATAGTCAGAGTTCCTTCAATAATATAATCTATTTCATCATATCCTAAAGTCCAGTCGAAGGTAGTATCTTCCATTACCATTAGGCCACAACCCAATCTAGGGCTTTCAGTAAGTGATACTAAATCCTTCGTATATACTTTATGATTAGGGTTGCCTGTGTCCAGTCGATCTTCTTCACTTACAGAAAACAATGGCAAAGAAATTGCCATTACTCCACTGGGGTCAACATTCCTCTTTGAAGCACCATTTAACTTATTACTGTATTCTTCCATTATGATACTACGAACTAGCTTTTCAATTTCTGATCTGTCTATATTCAACATCTTACCTCCATCCGTACTTAAATCTCTATAGTATTAGCTTTATTCAATCCTAAATACACGGTTAGATAGAAATATGGCAACAAGAATGGCAGAAATACCACCGACTAGCTTACCAATAATCATTGGAACAATCAATTCTGGTGCAACACCAGCCGTAAATCCTAAATGGTCACCAAATGCAAAGGATGCTGAAACTGCAAAAGCAATATTAATTACCTTGCCACGTTTATCCATACCCTTTACTGTTTGGAACATGGCGATGTTGTTAGCAAGAGATGCAATTAGACCTGCTGCTGCAATATCATTCATTCCTAACAAGTGACCTAGTTTCATCAATGGCTTCTTAAATAGCTTTGTGATCAAGAACACCAATCCATAAGCACCGGCTAAAGTAATGGCAATACCACCAACTGTTTGAAATCCAACTTCAAGTGTATCTTGATTTTCAAATATTTTGATACCTAATAGTAAGTCTAACCCACCAATTGCCAGCCCAATGGCTGCAACAGCTACTATAATTTTCCCAAATATATTAAACCCTTTAATCATTCCTTCAGGGATTTTAAATAGTCCAATTGAAATTAAAATCGCTACAGCTATTATAGGTATTAAATTCATAAAGACTTTAACTATTGGCATACCCATCAAAATTCCTGCAACTAATGCTCCAATTGGAATAGTCACAATTCCGCATAATACCCCTTGTGCCAGATACTTTGTATCTTCCTTGCTGATAATACCCAATCCCACTGGGATTGTAAATACAATTGTCGCCCCCATCATGGCTCCTAAAATACCACCTGAGAAAAGCCTAATTAATGGTCAGTAGTCATTTGTTGTGCTAAGAAAAACCCACCCATATCATTTGCTAATAAAGTTCCTGCAAACATTGCTGGATCTGCTCCTAACAATTTATATAGTGGAACCACTATAGGACTTAACCAATCAGATAACTTGGGTGCTATAACGATTATACCAGCCATTGAAAGTGCTAAAGAACCCATTGCTAGTATTCCTTCCTCAAATTGTTGACCTAAACCAGTTTTATTACCCAGTGAACGGTCGATTGCGCCTATGACCATTATAATTGCCATAATCCAAATTATCATTTCATTTATACTCATTCATTTCACTCCATTCTATTTTTAGTAAGGCCAGCAATTGTACAACAATCGCAACACACCACTACAACGAGGCCTTAGCCTCGTTATAAATAGCAGCTTTTATTATTCCTTTGGATAGTCCACAGTGTCTATGATACCGACAATAACCATATCAACAGGAATACTTTTACCATCAAAAGATAGACGACCAGAGCTACCAGTCGTAATCAGCACAGCTTCTCCAATGCCAGCACCTACATGATCAACTGCAACAACTAGAGCAGGATCAGACTCATGTTCGTTTAGTTGTTTTTCAATGAGTAGAAATTTCAAACCATTTAACTTTTCATCCTTGCGAGTAGCCCATAAGCTACCAACAACTTTTCCAATGAACATAGTATGCTCCTTTCTATACTATCTGAACACCTAAATCACGCATATAATCTCTAGCCAATGCTGTAATAATGATGTTCTTATCCGCTTCAAAAATATCTCCTGCCTGTAAGTTCAGTTTCCGTACTTTTTCTACGGTAAGAAGTTCCTTCTTATCACTTTTACGAATTACATCTTTTACTTCCTTATTTATAATTTCATTTATCTTTTCAAAATTCTTTAATGGAAGTATAGAAGCACCGTACCTTACCAATTGGTTTTTATTATTCACAAGAACCTGTAACAATGCTCTTGGAGCCACATGTTGACTTGCCTGAAGCTCCATTCCTTCTTCTAAAAAAATAACATCCTTCTTATTCAATAAACGCTCCCAAATAATTACTTCATCTTCTGTTTGAGGAAGTCCTAGTGCTATCCGATTCATATTTAAAATAGGCAGTTCAGTAACGATTACTATATCTGTACTAAATTTATCTTTAACTGACACTATCTCATAGCCTCTTTTTTCATAGTAAGTCCGAATACTTGAATATTCTCTCCCTAAAAATGTAACTGTCCCTCTAGGTTCTTCCTTCTGTAAACGTTGTATAATAATATCTGTGATTTTTTGTACTATTATTTCAATGTTATCCACATATATCACCTCTTAACAATACGTCCTCGTACACCTTTCTTATGACCGCAGGCATTTGCTTCATCGTAATCAATGTGCATAGAAGTCTCAAACTTGGGACTTACTCTCACTATAACGTCATCAAATATGAGTGGTCTTTCACTAAACACCTGAACAGATACTCTCTCTTTATCTTTGACACCTAACCTTTCAGCATCTATATCTTTTACATGAAGATGGCGTTTTGCAACTATGACACCTCTATCCAAGACAAAAGACTTAGAGCCATTCATCATAATAATTCCTGGAGTGTTTTCAATATTTCCACTTAATTGAACCGGCGCATTTACACCTAGTGAACGTGCATCTGTTAACGAAACCTCCACTTGACAGTTTTTTCGTTCCGGCCCAAGAATTATAACATTATGAATAATGCCTTTAGGTCCTTTAATACTCACTCGTTCTTCTGATGCAAATTCGCCTGGCTGTGATAAATATTTCGATGGACGTAATTGATAACCATCTCCAAAGAGAGAATCTATTGCCTCCCGATTTAAATGGATATGGCGTCCACTTGCTTCAATTTCAAAAGTTTGATCCATTACTTCGTATATACGAGAGACAACTGTATCCACGATTGTATCAATATTATTTTTAGTCATATTCTCGCCCCTATTCTACTGAATTTTCTTTTGACTGCACCATCAAAATCCAACAATAATCCTTTAAAATAGTTACTATTGAAATGCAATTTATATAATCCTCAGATGTTAGAATCTCTTTCATTTCTTTAGCAATAAAATATTCTAGTTCTTGTAAATATGCATGTAACTCAAATAAATCTATGACATATTCTTCATCTTTATAAGTTGGAATAAAGGAGCCTTCCGGATATAAACTGGCAACGTATGACTTTTTGTCTTCCAACCACTTTTCAATTTCCTGTACCAGATTTAATTTGTCTGAAGCTAAAATCTCCGTTGCTATTGTCTTGACTACAATTAAGATAGTATTTAAAGCCCCTACTAACTCCATCTTTCCTATATGGTGACTTTTCTTTTGTAAAGTCAGAATATGGCTTATTATAATATCAATTTTAACTTGATAAGTTAAGTGACTCTTCCACATTTTCTGCTTTTTTCTATTATCATACATTAAATTCTCTTGAATATTTTTTGCATTTTTTGGTTCGCTTACTTCTAACTGAGTCATTGGAAAAGTTTCTTCTTTCTCCTTAGTATCAGATGATTCTGGTATTTCCATATATTCAATAGTAATATCCTTTAGATATTCTTTTGCAGAAGGTGTAATTACAGTTCCAGGTTCTAAGACTAAGAGTTTTGTTTCTTTTAATTTCGTCATACGGAGTAGTTTTTTTATTTTACTTTCCGTTAAAATAGCCATTAGTATTCACTTCCCCTCGATAAAGAAAAGGCTGGGCATAAGCTTTTATTATGCCTCAGCCCCACTTTTTATCTTCCAACTTTAAGCTTTCATCATGAATGTTCGAAACCTAGTTAAGATTGAGTATCGTATTTTGGTAGAATCACATCTACTTCCATATGTGGACGTGGTATTACATGAACAGATATTAATTCACCAACTGCCTCTGCCGCTGCTGCTCCAGCATCTGTTGCAGCTTTAACAGCTCCTACATCTCCACGAACCATAACTGTTACTAATCCGCCACCTACTTGCTCTTTTCCAATTAATGTTACATTTGCTGCTTTAACCATTGCATCTGCTGCCTCTACTGCTGCTACCAATCCTTTTGTTTCAATCATACCTAATGCATTTGTATTAGCCATTATAATATCCTCCTAGATTTTTTATATTTTTATTTTGTTATCAATGTTATTGCGTTACTCTTTACTTACTTTAACTTTTGTAGAACACGTTCAACAAGTAAATCTACCAATTGATCCTTACTAAGTCCCAAGTCTTCAACAGCTATAGCACTAACTTCTTCAAATATATCTTCTCCACGTATTTCATCTAATGTCCTAACGCCATAAACAACTCGGCGAAGATTAAATAAATTCTGTGGCCCAACATTGTCAGAAGTAGAACTTCCTCCTATAGCTCCACAACCTAGTGTCAAGGCAGGCATAAGGTTTGTAGTTGCTCCTATTCCACCTAATGTAGCCGAACAGTTTATTAGTAGCCTTGAAACTGGTACTTTTAAGGCAAACTCTTCTGTAATTCTTTTGTTTGTTGTGTGAATAACCATGGTGTGTCCTGCACCTTCAAAGTATAAGATCTCCATACTTAAATCGCGAGCTTCTTCCCAAGTATTTACCGTATAAAAAGCTAAAATTGGTGATAATTTTTCCCTTGAATAAGGTGCAAGATTACCAACACGTGTCTCTTCAGCAATAAGAACTTTTGCATCTTCTGGTACAGAAATACCAGCTAATTCAGCAACAACCTGTGCAGTCCTTCCAACTATCTTAGGATTCATTGTACCGTTTGGTCGTAGAATATACTTTTCAAGTTTCAGGGCATCTTCTTTTGATAAAAAATAACCACCTTGTTTCTTGAATTCTGCAATCACTTTTTCTTTACTAACTTCTTCAACGATAATAGACTGTTCAGATGCACAAACTGTACCATTATCAAATGTCTTAGATTCAAGAATAAGCTCAACTGCTTTTGGGATATTCGCACTACGTTCTATAAATGCAGGTCCATTACCCGGCCCAACTCCAATTGCTGGTGTTCCAGAGGAATATGCTGCACGAACCATTGCAGACCCACCAGTAGCAAGAATTAAGTCTGTATTTTCACTTTTCATTAATTCATTTGTTGCCTCTATTGTAACTGTTGTAATTACACTAATAGCACCATCTGGTAAGCCAACACTTTTTCCTGCCTCATTTATAATGCGAACTGTTTCCTTGATACAATTTACTGCACTTGGATGAGGTGAAAATACAATAGCATTTCCTGCCTTAATGCTTATTAGTGCTTTGTAAATGACTGTTGATGTCGGATTTGTTGAAGGAATAAGACCTGCAATTACTCCAACAGGAACAGCTACTTCCATATATTTAGCTTCTATATTATTTGTGATTATACCAACTGTCTTCATATCTTTAATTGCATTTAATAAATCTCTTGATGCAAAGGCATTTTTAAGGACTTTATCTTGCCATCTTCCAAATCCTGTTTCTTCTTGTGCCATTTTAGCTAGTTTCACACGATTGTCAAAAGCTGCCTTTGCTATAGCCTTGCAAATGGTGTCGATTTGTTCTTGAGATAACTTAGCAATTTCTTTTTGTGCTTCTTTTGCTTTCTTCAGTAGATCCCTAGTTTCTTGAACTGAAACAAGGTCTTTATCTATCAATCCCATTAATGTTCAACTCCTTTATCTAGCAATGCTTCAATAAGCACTGCTTTATTAGCAGATCTAATTTCTGATTTCTTTATGGTAGAAAGATTTAATTTATATGCAAGTGAACGTAAGTCAGCCACTTTCATTTTTTCTAGTTCTCTTTTATTAAAGAACGAATCTACAATTGTATCTGCCCCATGTTCCAAATTTTCTTGCAGAATTTCTTTTGATTCATTCAAAGGTACGAGTAAAGTATCCTTTTTTTCTTCCACTATTTCGTCTTTCTCTATTTCTTCCATAATGGGTTGATTTGATTCCTTTGAATCCGAAGGATTATCTTCTTTCTTACCAAATGATTTCATCAACATCTGCTCAACTTGGTTATCCAAACGTGGGATAACATGGCTACTGATTAGACAATTCTTATTTGCCACAGCAAATTCACCTGCCTCAACTGCTGCTTTCACTGCCGCAACATCTCCAATGATATGAATTGTTGTCAATCCTCCACGGATTACTTCACTTCCAAATAGAGTTACATTTGCCTCCTTTACAGCTGCATCTGCTGCTAGGATTGCTCCTAACTTTCCACGTACTTCAATTAAACCCAATGCCTTAGCCATAATTAACCACCACCTAATAGCTGGTTGGACTATCAGCAACGGCTTCCACTGCTTTGGCAAATGCTTCACATGCTGCTCTACAAGCAGATTGTGACCCTGTTAATAATGCTCCTGCAAAGTTTGTTTCAGATGGAGGCCCATAAAATACATTCATTTTTACATCAGCAGCTTTCAAAGCCGAATCAATAGCTACAATTGCTTCAAGCGGTGGTGCTATTAAATAAGCAATGGCTTCTCCTTCTTTAACATTTGCTCCTTTTGAAAGATAAGAACCTGTTCTAGATACGCAATGGGCAAAATAAATTATTGAATTATCATCATTTGCACTATAAAAGCTAGCTTCATTTTCTATTACCTCAATAGCACGATCTAGACCACTTCGTATCTCTGCTGGACTTGGACCTGCTAAAATTCCAATAACTTCTCCTGCTAATTTTGTAGAAGCATTAGCAGCTCCAGCATACATACTTCTTGCATATACAACTACTACATCTGATGCCTTCGTTGCTTCATCTAATGCTACATATGTTACATCATCAGAATCAGATGTAATAATCCCTAAGCTTTTTTGGTTTGGTGCTAATTTTAATTCCTTTGCCAATCCATCATCAACATTTGGAATGATTTTCACACTTAGAACATTTGCACCTAATCGTTCATTTTTCATTAGGAAACCTCCTCTTTAAATCAAGTAGCTTTTTATTTTTCTTTCAAATCTAAGCCAGACGCTTTATTATCTAACATTCTCTTGATAATTTCGGCAATATATGCTCCTGCTTCTACTGCTGGGGTTCCTTGTCTATGAATATTGGAGACTACTGTCCTTCTAGCCTCTGGCATACCAATGGTTGGTTTATAAGCTATATATGCACTCATAGATTCCGATGTAACAAGACCTGGCCTTTCTCCGATTAAAAGACAGACCACATCAGCTCCTGTTGCTTCACCAATCTGATCCATAGCTGGTACGCGACAATGTTTTATAAAAACAACCTCTCCAAAGTCAAGTCCAAACATCTTAAGGCCTTGTCGTAAGGAAGGCAAAACATCTCTAATATTTGCCTCTATTGCTGCTGAACTTAAGCCATCACCAACGATAACCTGTACTTTCTGATTTGGTTTCACAGCCTCTTTTATTGTATTTATTGCTTCATTTGAAAACTTACGACCTAAATCTGGACGTGTAATATATTCATCTTTATCCTTGCATTCAGTAGCAACCTCTAGAAATCCAAGCTCTTTAATTAAATCTTCGCTAACATAAGAGAATACAGCATCTTGGGCAGCAGCATGGTCAGCACGGAATCGAAGACTAGGTTCTGTCATATATCTTGTACCTGCCCTCCATAATCCCAAGCGAGCTGGTGTATAGGATTTCATTTTTAGATAACCTTCTTTATCTACTGGATCTGGCACTAAAAATTGATTGCGAATATCTACTTCTGTAATATCTGGTATAAATCCCTCTTCAACTTTCTGTGGCTTAGCAGATTGCATTATGTCTACAGTTGTTTTTGTGGTTGAACCATTTATAACTGGTGATACTTCATCTACCATTTCATTTAAAATTGATTTAATCATTTCTTTTAAGTTTAATTCATCCATTAGTTATCCCTCCTCTTAGAAATATTTAATGCTTTAAGAATACAGATGCATCACCAGCTTTAGAAGTTAAACGTCCATTTTCACTGAATCCCATTTTTTCTAACCATTGGTCAAATTCTTTTATTGTTCGTTTATTTAATAATTGTCTAATTGATGCACCTTCATGGTATCCTGTGGTTTGATAATTCAACATAATATCATCACCATTTGGAATAGCCATGATAAAGTTTACACCAGCTGTTGCAAGTAAAACTGTTAAGTTTTCAGCATCATTTTGATCTGCCTTCATATGGTTGGTGTAACAAACATCACAGCCCATGGAAATACCAGTTAACTTACCCATAAAATGATCCTCTAGACCTGCACGGATAACTTGCTTAGAGTCATACAGATATTCTGGCCCAATAAATCCAACAACTGTATTAACAAGGAACGGATCAAAATATTTTGCAAATCCATAACATCTAGCTTCCATAGTCAGTTGATCTACATCATTATGAGCATCGGAAGAAAGTTCTGAACCTTGACCTGTCTCAAAGTACATAACATTTGGACCAACTGCCGTCCCCAACTTTAAAGCCATGTCCTTTGCTTCTGAAAGCATCTTAGCAGAAATCCCAAAAGCTGCATTTCCTTTTTCAGATCCTGCGATGGATTGGAATACTAATCCTGTTGGAGCTCCTTGCTCCATTGCTTCCATCTGAGTAGCTACGTGAGCTAAAACAACATGTTGTGTTGGTATTTCCCACTCATTGATAAAATCATTAAACTTATGAAGAATACGCTTTACACTTTCTGTTGTATCGTCCACTGGATTTAGACCTATTACTGCATCTCCAGCTCCCATAGATAAGCCTTCCATAACTGAAGCCATGATACCATCCACATTATCAGTAGGATGATTTGGTTGTAAACGGGTTGAAAAAGTTCCTGGAATACCAATTGTGGTATTAGCAGTCTTAGTTATTGTGATCTTTTGAGCTCCTACTATTAAGTCTAAGTTGGACATAATTTTGGCAACTGCTGCTACCATTTCAGCAGTTAGACCATTTGATATACGATGAATATCATAGTTTGTCGTATTGCTATTTAAAATCCATTCTCTTAATTCAGCTACTGTCCAATTTTTAATCTTTTCATAAGTTCTAAGATTAACATTATCAATAATAATGCGTGTTACCTCATCCTTTTCATATGGCACTGCAGGGTTGTTAAATAAATCTGAAAGCGTTAATTGTGATAGAACAACTTTAGCTGCAACTCTTTCTTCAGCACTACCTGCCGCAACTCCAGCTAAATTATCCCCAGATTTTTCTTCATTAGCCTTCCCCATAACTTCCATTACGGATGAAAATTGATAGGTTTTGCCAAAAAGCTTTGTCTTTAAAATCATTGTACATCCTCCTTTTATCTTTAATTAAATACTAGTGTCTTTATAACTACTGGTAAAACAGAACCTTCTGCAATCGGCTTTCCAATGTCGATATAATCTCCATTTCGTACATGAACACTATCTATACATATAAATGGATAATCTTTAGGAAGATGTGCATACAGGCTATGGCCTAGTGCCTTTGCCATATCTTCTTTCACTACAATAACAAGTGGCAATTTCTCCTTAATCAACAAATCTAAACCCTTTATTATTTCTTTTGCTAAATCTTGAATAAATTTGAAGGAAGGACTATGTACACCTTCTACACCTAATCCAATAATTTGCACTTCCCCGTCTACCATAAACCATTTTACTTTTTCTTGAATAATATCTCCTAAATTCCCACAATTATACGTACTTTCATCATCTTTGGATAACTGTAAGATGGGGATATTCTTAAGTGGAAGTATGTCTTCTTTATAGGTGATTGTACTTCCAGAAACATCAGTGGTGTGTGATCCTGCTCCTACTACAGTTGCACGAATGGTTTCTACTGCTTGAATCACCTTAAGGGCTGTCATAAGGAGTGAACCACTTATTTTCTTGCCTAACAAAAGTCCAATATCACCATATTCAAAGGGATCTTGTAAACTTTCTTTTGTAATGCCATCTGCTACGCCACCAGAAAATGAAATACATTTAATTTGCAGCTTTGTGCTCAATGGTTTGTTGGTTATCAGCAAGTCAAAATAAGGGTTCTTTTCACCTAATCCAATGCTGTTTTCTAGTACCTGTACAAATATATCTAAAAGTTTATTTAGTTCCTTAAGATTTATCTTTTCATCTAGGTGAATATCTAAAGCTTCTCTTTTTATGATTTCCCTTACTTTTGGGGAAATATAACGAATGATTTCATTGGTATCCACCTTTATCAAGCGACCTCCAATATCAAAGCAAGCCGTATCCTCAATATCCCCATCGTTAAATACTGCTAGATTTGTCGTCCCGCCTCCAATATCAAGGTTTACAGCCGTTGTGTGTTGGCTTTCAGAATAGGAATAAGTGCCTGCCCCTTTACCAGCGATAATACTCTCTAAATCAGGGCCAGCTGTTGCCACAACAAAATCTCCAGCAAAGCCACTTAAAGCTTTAGCGACTGTCTGGGCATTTTCTTTTCGAACTGTTTCCCCAGTTATAATGACTGCCCCAGTCTGAATATCTGATTTTGTGATACCTGCTCTTTTGTATTGCTGCTCTACAAATGCCTTTATACTATCTGAATCTATTAGATTGTTTTCTAATATAGGAGTAAAGATAATATCACTCTTAAATATCACCTTTTTATCCGTAATAGAAACTCTTGGAATTGTAAAAACTGATGCCATATTTTCAATTGAAAGTTCTGATAAAATTAATTGTGTTGTTGATGTTCCAATATCAATACCAACGCTTAATAAAGTTTCTGACATTTTATCTACTCCCTTTAAATATGTTGAATATTTCGAAATTTTTCAAAAAATAAACGCTTAATAAAAGGTCTATAATTGTCCCCTTATTAAGCGCCTTTGCTTTTATCTATAACCTCATTGTCATAGTTTATATTTTAATTTTAGATATAATTATAATTTTTGCCCCTTCATTAATGGATTCAATATCAATTTTTCCCGATAATTTATTTTTTTACAAAACTAGTTATAATATGCAATCTCAAGTTAAAGATATTTTCATTATGAACATCATAACAAATACCATTGTCTTCCATTAACATGGTAAGGATAATTTCGTATCCATTAAGTGCTAGATAAAGGTGCAACAGTAAAATCTAAAAGACTTTCCATGGTTTCTAAAATGTTTTCTAAAGCAATTTTAACTGAGGAAACATCCCCTATTATAACCACTGCACCTGAAAATCTGTCGACAAAGCCAATTTCTATTTCAGCAGCTTTTGTCGCTATATCAACAGCGATAATTGATGCTTCACTTGGTGTTATAGTTAAAATCCCGACTGCTTCATTTCCAGATTGTACTATCCCCATCTTTGGATATAGTTCCGAGTCAGCCTTTGCAATAATATGTGCAACGGTGATTTGTTTACCAGGAACATATTCCTGTATAATTCTTTCATTTCCTTCCAAGTAATCACCTCATTTAATCAAAATTTATATAAATGATTTCCTTAGAATATTAATTACATCCTCTTTAGTTGGAGCAATAGGGTTTGTTGCTGTAGAACGATCTGCAAGAGCAGCTTCTGCTATTACATTTTTATCTGATTCAAATTGTTCCTTGCTAACTCCCCATTCGGAAAGATTCTTTGGAATGGAAAGTCTCTTTTCAAGTGCAAGGATTGCATTTACTAAACTTCGTACACCTATTTGTGTGCTTCCAGCATTTAATCCTAAGAATTTAGCAATTTCTGCATACCGATTTGCAGCGGGGGTAGTATTCTTACTATAATTCCCTTCAGTAACTCCTGCATTATAGCGAATAATATTTGGTAATAAGATACCATTTATTCTTCCATGTGGAATATGCCAACGTGCTCCTGCTGCATGTGCTATACCATGGTTTAGCCCTAGTGAAGCTATGTTAAAGGCCATTCCAGCCATTGTTGAGGCCATATGCATTTTTTCACGTGCTTCTTTATCATTTCCATCTTTATAAGCTCTATCTAAATAAGTGAATACATATCGTATAGCTTTTTCACTTAAAGCATCAGAGATATCATTGGCACTAGTGGAAACATAAGCTTCTATAGCGTGAGTAAGAACATCAATACCTGTATCGGCAGTTTGCTTAGGTGGTAAACCTGCAACAAGACCAGAATCTAAAATAGCTTCATCTGGCAATATTTGATCCGTAATCAATGGATATTTTGTTCCCTTTTCATCATCAGTGATAATCGAGAAATTCGTAACCTCTGAACCCGTTCCACTTGTTGTAGGAATAGTAACAAATCGTATCCCACTAAATCTATCCGTCAATTTACCAAAATAAAGCATAGCTTTTGCTGCATCTATAGCAGAGCCACCACCTATTGCTAATAAAATTGTAGCTGGAAAACCCTTACTATATTCTAACCCAGCAACAATGTTATCAATTGGGGGATCTGGAATAACTTCAGAAAACACCATTATTTCTGTGCTGCTATCAATATAGTTTCTAATATGTGAAAGTAACTCTGATGAAGCAATAAAAGAATCTGTTACTATCAAAATCTTTTCATTCTTAAAATCTGATAATCTTTTCAGACTTTCTTCACCAATATATAATGTTGTTCCAAATCTTATTTTTTGCATAGCTACTACTCCTTTCTAACAAAAAAACCATAGGAAAATAAATCGATCCGATTATTTTCTTATAGCTTCGTCTCTAAAAATTAGCACGCCATTGTGCTTGTTTTTTAATAGAATATTATTAAGTCTTAATCTTGTCGACGCCTTTTAAAAATGTATTCCTAGTTATTATAAATCCTCTTTTTTCAAATCTATATGGAATACCTTCCCACTTCTTTCATAAAGCACATCTTTTATGCCTTCATTTACATTTGCAACACGTGCTAATGAAAAAAAGTAATCTGATAAGCGATTAACAAATATCAAAACTTCTTCATTCATATCATTAGTCCATTGGAACGTTACTATCTCTCTTTCTGCTCTTCTGGCAATTGTTCTACAAATATGCAAAATACTTGCTGCTTGTGAACCACCTGGCAAAATAAAAGACTCCACTTCTTGAGGAATACCTGCATAAGCATCAATACGCTTTTCAATCCACTCTGTCAAATCAGATGTAACTCGATACGTTCCTTTTCCTGTTGGCGTTGCTAAATCATTGCCACAATCAAATAAATACTGTTGGATCTGTGTTAATTCGTTCTTCAAAGAATCATTGTTTTTTATAAGTGTGATAGCATATCCTACAAAACTATTTAATTCATCAATAGTTCCATATGCTTTTATACGTTCACTATCTTTTGCTAATTGAATACCACCGATTATCTTAGTATAACCTTTATCACCAGTTCTAGTATAAATTTGCAAATTTATTCCTCCTTCTCCTTAGAAAGATAGGCTATCAACTCTACTACTCCTTCATCTTCAACAGCTGAGAGGCGAAAAATTTTCCCGACACCTGCTAATTCTAATCTTTTCTCAGCATTTATAATAGCTTCTTCATTTGGTGCTAGATCTATCTTTGTAATAATTCCTATACATGGTTTCGTAAAATTTTGTGCAAAATAGGGTGAAAATGTCTGGCCTGATTCCGTCACGCTACAAACGAATCCAATGATATCTGAACTAGCGGCCATCATTTGTAGAGCACTATAGAATCTTCTATGCAAGACAAACTCACCTGGTGTATCAATCATCTGAGAATAGAACTCAACCGATTGTGTTTTTTTATATTTAATGCTCTCTCCTTGAATCCTTTGGCAAAGGGTGGTTTTTCCACTTCCAACTGATCCAATTAACATAATTTTTTTCATTTTCTATACCTACCTATTATGTTCTTGTTATTTGGGGGACAGAAAACTGCATAAGTTCCCTTAAAGAAATAACAACCTGTTCCATAGCAGATTGTACAGCTGCTACATCCCCTAAGATAAATACAGACCCACTGAACCTATCAACAAAGCCTATTTTAATAGGTGCAGTCTTTTTAGCTATATCCACAGCGATGATTGCAACCTCTGGGGGGGTTATGGTTAAAATACCAATTGCATGATACTTTTCATCATTCAAGCCTAATTTTTCAAAGATTCGATCATCTGGATTTGCTATGATATGTGCTAATGTCACTTGTTTACCTGGTACTGACTCAAATATCTTTCTTTCTAATGTATTCATTGATTCCCTCTTTTCATAATAAGAGCACAACACAGATTATTTATACTATATTCTTTGCTTTATAATGCAAATATAAGTATTCCCTTTATAAACAAATTCTAGTCACTTAGAATTTGTTTTAGTTTTTTATAGGCTATCTGCTTGTGCAATTCAAGTCCTGGACACATAAAAAAAGAACAAGGTACTCTACTAATTGGAACGTAGAGTGCCTTGTTCTATATCTTTTTTCTACATCTTACCTGTTACATCAACTTTTTTCACATCTAACCTGCTCTGTCACATTACTACCATCTCACCATACCCTGAGAGTACCAAAAGATGTCAGACCCCTATGGTATCCTATTGGTTGCAGAATATGTTTCTAAAACAGCCAATTTTTTATCGATTGATGCCTGCTTTTGCTTTACAATTCAAGTAAATCGAAAACAATAAAACCTTCAAAAATGTGTTGATTTTTTGAAGGTTTTATTTGATACAAATTCCATCTGTTTCAGAAATTCTGACGAATATGCCTTATGGTATATCAACAAAATAATATCTAATCATTCTTCCAGAGAAGACTCCGCTTCAAAACACTCTAAATATCTATCATCTCTGGTTTATAGTCATCAGGCAATTCTTCTTCACTTAAAAATTTGAAATTGTCATCATTCAGTATTGGTATAAATACTTCGTATGGAATCCTAGAAAACTCACAAGCATAATTACTGGCGCCAAACCACATACCCTCTTTGCTGCTCAGATTTAAACCTCTGGCAAATTTTGTGTAGTTTGAGCAATCATGAACTACTAAATCCCAATTTTCTTCATCTGCTATTTTCATGAACTTCAGAGTTAATTCCCTACTCCAAATGGGAGATATATAGCCATGTCTGGAAATATACATGTTTTCCCCATAATAATTGTCTATATTATTCTCATTTAAATGTAGTTCTGCACAATTGATAAAATCGAGTTTTGTCTCAAAGATTGCTTCCTTTTTCTTAAAAAATTCTTCGAAAAACTCAGGAGTCATCGGAGTTTCAATACCTACATATTTAATATATTTTTTTGCTATTCCAATATTTCCAATAACTTTGTCTGAACACTTAGAAGCCCCCAGATTGAAACGTATCTCGTTAAGACCAGCTTCACCTAATGCTTTCAATGCCTCTTCAGTGGCTAAAGTGCCATTTGTGTATAGATGTTGATAAATTTGAGCATCACTAAATTTCTTTATAACAGAATAGTATTTTTCAATTTCCATGAACGGCTCTAAATAAACGTAGGAAATGCCAGTGGGTTTCTGATGGATGGAAAGAAGCAGATCAATATCCTTCTCATAAAATTTAGTGCCCCCAATTTCCCACATATTTTCCCCAATTGGAGGAATATCTTCTAGCTGTCCATAATTATAACAGAACTTACACTCTATGTTACATTTGTTTGTTTTCCTAATTGCACTCAAACCAGTACCCAACAGACAAGAACGACATCCTTCTGGAAATTTGTTTTCATTTCCCACAAAAAAAGTTCTATTCTCCAAAGTTTTCAAGCCGCTAATTTTCGACATTAACATATCATTTCTATGATCGATCGTTGCCTCAATTTGTGCGAAGGTAGAGTAAATGATTTCTTCATGTTTTGTGTTAATCTCCTCTTCCCCAATCAATTGTGAAAAAAAATCAAACCATATCAATGCATCATTTTTTGAAATTTTCATAACGTATCCTCCCCTAATTAATCCTCTTGAAGACTCAATCCAAATCTTCTTGCTATGCTTTTTAATGAAAGTCCCGTCTTCATGTGCATTATTCAGAGCAAAATGAGAATTTCCTTGTATTATACCATATTTCAGGTGAGAAATGATAGAATGATTTTTCAAGTACTATATCATTATCTTTATTGCCATCTTAGGGAATTAATGATGTGTGCATATTATCCACTGCTATCTGCCCTTTGAGATTTTACCTCCTCAACAGCTTCAATTGCTATTAGGGTTTGCCCACCATAACCTCTTAGAGCAGAAAAAACTTACCTGTTGTAATTATTCTTGGAAATTCTACAGGATTTTTATAAAGGTTTCTTTTCTCAACTACAGTATCAATCGTGTCATCGGTGAACATCCTCTCATCTCCTACCGTAGTAACGCTTTCCTTTATACATTCTTTTAAATATTCTTTTTGAAAATCTTCAATATCCTTAGAATAAGGCTATTCCTTTGCTCAAACGGATATTTTTGAACTAACATTATAATTCATTTTCATAACACAACTGTCCGCAAGCAGCACTAATTTCAGAACCAAATTGTGTTCTAACAGTTACGCTAATACCAGCTTTCTTTAGTGCACTGCAAAATTGCTTGATAGCACTTGAAGATTGAAATTTAGAAGTTGTTTTGTCCGTAGAATTATAAGGTATCAAATCAATGCGATATAAATGCTCCCATGAACCACGATTTTTCAATAAACCTATAACTGCCTCTGCATGCTCTTTCGAATCATTAATTCCTTCAAGCATAATATAAGCAATAAACACTCGTCGTCCCGTATGAATAATGTGTTCATCTAATGTCTTCATCACCTCATTCAATGGAAATCTTTTATTTATAGGCATTAAATCGCTTCGTTGACTTTCAAATGGTGAATGAAGTGAAAAAGCCAGATTCACTTGTGGAAATTCTTTGGTCAATCTTTGAATTCCTGGTATAATTCCAATTGTTGAAATAGTAATTCTTCGTTGACTTAACCTAAATAAATTTTGGTCAGTTAAAATTTTTACTGCATCAAATAACTCCGGATTTGCAAAAGCCTCACCCATTCCCATAAATGAAATACTATTCAATTTATGTCCATTAAAATAGAAATAAAGTAATTGGTCAGTTATCTCATCAGCAGTAAGATTGCGTCTAGATCCGGCACTTCCCGTTGCACAAAAACGACATCCAAAACCACAACCACATTGGGAAGAAATACAAAATGATTCCCATCCCTGTTTATACTTTAATCCAACAGCTTCTATTCTTTCTCCATCAGTCAATTCGAATAACAATTTTTGAGCTTGTTTAGAGTCTTGTGAAAAAACAGGTATTACACTAAATACATTATTTCCAAACTCATTTACTAAAGCTATTCTTAACTCTTTTGGTAGTATATACATATCATCAAAGTTATCTATTTTTTGGTGAAAAATAGCTTTTGTAAGCTGCTCGTATCTATAATCAGGTAATTTTAGATTTGATACTATTTGTTTCATTTTTCCATATTTCGTTTTTGTCTGTTTCATGTAGCTTCCTCCTCACTATTAATAGCTAGGAAGCAAAGCCAGTATAATTAGCGACTTATACTACTCCATGCAAGGGTCGCCCAAAACATCTGGCTTTGCATGGAGCCTATTGTGTGTTACTTTTATATTCCCATTAAACATATTAATCACCATTTCTACCTTTACAATTTTATTGTTTTTGTTGCAACATTTTCACAAAATGCACTATCATGCTCAACAAACAAAATTGTAAGTTCATGCTCAATTAACAATTTCTCAATCTGCATACGGGAAATGACATCAATAAAATTCAATGGTTCATCCCAAATATATAAATGTGCCTGTTCACACAAACTTTTGGCAAGCAATACCTTTTTCTTCTGTCCTTCACTAAAATCCTCGATATTCTTTTCAAACTGTTCTCTTGAAAAATCAAGTTTTCTAAGCATCGATTTAAAAAGGCTCTCGTCAATACAGTGTTTATCTGCATATTCAGATAAGTTACCATATAAATCTGAAGTATCTTGTGAAACATACGAAATGATTAACTTATTATTCTTTCTTACAGTTCCACTATGAGGGATGTCTTCTCCATAAATTAATTTCAATATACTTGATTTTCCGCTGCCATTCTTTCCTTGAATAGCAATTTTTTCACCTTGCTCTATAGTGAAGTTTACTCCTTCACAGACAATTCTATCATCATATTCAATTGCAACATCTGTAAGTTCTACAATCTTTTTATCATGGAAAGCAAGCGGTACTATTTTTAAACTTTCATTAGATTCAATATTTTTAAGAAGCTTTGATTTTTCCTCAATCATGTTTTGCTGTCTAGCCTCTATGTTTTTAGCACGTTTCATCATTTTTGCAGCTTTATGTCCAACATATCCTTTATCTAATTTGCTCCCAGAATTAGTAGTTCCATACTTACTTCTTTCAACACTATCCGACCACGTAGATGTACGTTTTGCCGAACTGGAAAGTCTGTTAATATCCTTTTTCAATTTTTCGTTTTCTGCTAGTTCAAAACCATCTTGTAATTCTTTGTTTCTCCACCATGAAGAAAAATTTCCTTTTTGTATTTCAATATTAGTTTTATTAATAGACAAGATATGATCAACACAATTATCCAAAAAAGATCTATCATGTGAAATCAGAATAAATCCTTTCTTTTTTTTCAAGTAGTTACTTAGTTTTTGCCTAGCTTCAACATCCAAATGATTGGTAGGCTCATCGATAAGCAAGAAGGAGTTCTCCTTCAAAAACATAGCAGCCAACAATGCTTTGGTCTGCTCTCCTTTAGATAGTGTATAAAACTGTCTATATAAAGCATCGTCATCCATATCTAACAAAGATAATTCTTTTACTATTTCCCAATCCATTGAATTTGGACTAATCTCCCTTATGACATCTATGGTGAAATTGCTTTGCTCCTGCACCTCGTAAGGAAAATATTCAAAAGTCGCATCAGCTGAAATATTTCCATTATATTCGTATTTCCCAAGCAGAAGATTCAGAAAAGTAGTCTTTCCTCTTCCGTTTCTTCCAGTAAAGCCTAATTTCCAATCGGTATCAATTTGAAAACTTACATTTTCAAAAATATTATCATAGCTACCTTCATAAGCAAAGGTTAGGTTCGTAACATTTATTAAAGACATATTTTTGTCCTCCTCTGTATTTAATAGTATAAATAACAAAGTCGGAACAATAGGCGACCTTGTTATTACTCCATATAAGTGTCGCCTGCAGTGCCCGACTCTATATGGAGATTATCATGTGTTAGCGAAGTGTCTTTATTTATCATAATATTATTTATCCTCCTTATTCGAATTATTTATAAAAAAATAAGAGCCGCAAGAATTAATTATTCTTACAGCTCATAGATATACTTAGTTAAGCTAAGCATTATAGCATAGCACAAGTGTATATATTAAGAGAAAAAAGAATAACTTTCTTGCATGAGTACAACAAAACAAACAGAACATACCTGTCTATCTTTGTATTAATGTACCTTAAAAATTAGCAAGAAAAATTAATCATTTTTTCACCTCAAATTTCAATTTTTTTATCATTATACTATTATACGTCGAAAAAGTCAATAAAGAGTGAATCAACAAAATCTATTTCTTCTTTATCTTCACAACACACTCTACATGCTATTTTATATTTTTAGAGACTACTGGCACATAAAGGTCTGCAGTGAGTTGTCCCTGATTAAAATAGTAATATTCAATATCGTGAATACCAGCATGCTCATATTCCGATTCAATTAACCATACCGAATATATATAATCCCAGGTTTTTTGTACACTTTCGGTTATAGGGCCAAGAGTTCTAAAAATTGCATAAAGCGAAGATTCCAGTCTATATATCTCCATATTATCAGGAACGTAATTCGTGGAATTGACTTCATGACCTATCATATACTCAAAATCATCTCCACCAGAAAATATGCAAATGCCCATACATTCATCTGCATACTTCCGCTCTATTATTTTTTCGCCTTCCTTTTCACTATTCCACTTATGCCATAGCAGCGGTATATCCTGGAGGTTGCTCCCATCAGCCTTCACTTTTGCCCTTCTGCCTACTACATATCTTTCTGGAAGCTTCCTGTATAGAGGAGTTAATCCTTCTTTCATTAGTTTATACTTGAACAGCATATAATCAAAATTCATTGGTTCCCTTATAAAATAGAGCAATTTACTGTTTCGTACTTCAGAGGGATTTCTTCCATAAACCTTTTCAAAGGCTCGGCTGAAGGCCTCCCTTGATTCATAGCCATATTTTATACCTATGTCCACAATAGGCATGTTCGTATATACCAATTCCTTTGCTGCTTCCGTTATTCTTCTTTTCCTGATATAGTCTTTAAGTGAATCTCCTACTGCACCTTTAAAAATACGATGGAAATGATAAAGAGAATAGCCTGCTTCCTCTGCGATAGAAGATAAATCAATGTCATCATATAGATGACTCTCTATATAATTTATTGCTTTCTCTAGAGAATATACATAGGACATATTCAATCATCACCTTATTCCAGACCATTTATAACTTCACTTAAATCCTTGGGTACTTTTATTTTATCATTAGTTTGAACATATTTGTATAAGGCCTCGTAATTATTATCCACGTTTAAAGCAAGTATGGATAGTTCATCCATAACCTTATAATCTTTTTCTGTCCATTCTTCTATCGGAAGGCTCTTATACCCTTTCCAGATATCCCAAGGCTGCATAGGCACCTTTAGTAATGAATTAGCATCAAGGATTAGATTACATCTTAAATAATCATATCCCCACCATTTGAAAATGCCGAACAACTCAGGATTAAACCTTCCTTCTCTACACAACAACCAGGCTCTCGGCCCTGTTATAAAATAGTTCTCACTTACATCCAGAGGATCAAAAGACAGTTGAAGCGCCCTTTGCTGGAGAACATCCAGTTGTGCATCCACCATTACCCACTTTTTCTTCTCTTCATTCCAGTATTCAACTACCCAGTGGTCGATATATTTGTCTTTTACAAGGTAGCTTGCAAAGCCACATCTTGCTCTAGCAGGTATACCAGCTTCACGGCAAAGGGCTACAGCAACTATGGAAAAGTCACGACATATGGATATCATTTTATTTTCATTTGTTCTTTGCTCGGATACGTGAGTAAAACCTAGCTTATTTAAGAAAACAAGTTTATCTTCAAAACTCCGTATGAATGGTTCCTTCTTTCTTTCATCGCCGAGTTCTAATCCATAAACTTCACTCCAATGCTGATGTAAAAGGATATTTTGTACATAGGTAACAATAGTTTTGATATCTTTTGGTATATCTGCAACCATGTGTTTCATTGTTTTAATTTCTGTCATAATATCATGCTCTTGATAAAGCTTAAGGGTATCTTTCATTATAATCCTCACTCCAATCATCGATTAAATACTATATTACTTCTTACATTTCTTCTCTGTATTAATATAATTATAATGTGCCAGCCTACGATGATGAGTGATATTTTGTGCGGTTTATAATTAGTGCTTAAGGTCAATAAATATCTAGTATTTCTTTGGTGGTAGAATATACCTTGAAAACATGCAACTAAATCTCAATTATTCCATAACCACATTAAATTGTAAAAAATACAAACAAAGAGGCATTAATTAATGGGAAAAGGCGAATTATTATAAGATTTCATAAGTATCAGCTTCCCCAAAACTTCCATTAGAAAATTTCACATAAGTATATTTTTTATGTGATATAAGTCAATAGGTACTAACATTTTTCCAGTATATTAAAGACACCCATAATCAATTAAGGTGTCTTTAATATTTTAAGTCAAAAACATACAAGTGGGAAACTCCGCATATCGCAGCTACTGGGTTGACCTGTCAAAGAATTAAGATTGCTCCGTCTACCCAAATCGCTGCTATTTAACCTGGCACCGTTAGCATATCCCAGGCCACTTTATGAAAACCTATATTAATTTGTTTATCTTATACTAAATATTCTCTATTTTTAAGAAGCTGTAAAGTTGGCATCTCTATACACATTAGTATCTATAATTTGTCCATATCTATCAAAGGTATAGCCCTGATATCTAACAGTACATTTTCTATCTCCATTTTGAAGAGAATATCCATAACTCTCTGCAGCAAAACCAATATTTCCATTAACACTAGGAACGTAGCTTGTATAAGTATCATTTATTTCATTAAATCTCCATGCACCGCTATCCATCCCTACGACTGCTTCCAAATGAGCAGTCGCACCAGTAATCTTCTGTGTTTCATAATAGAATTTTGTATCTGACTGAATTCCAATTCTATTAATTGGTTTCCAGTCAGTAAAGTCTTCTTCATTATATTTAGATAATGCTTCCAATGTTTCTATATTAGATTTTATAGATTCTTCAACATCTGTTCTAAGTCTTTCTTCATATTCATCTAGAGGGATATGCATTATTCTCCCATAACTCCCATCATCTACATATAGTTTTAAATACTCTAATTCTTCTTCGGTACAAAATCTAACTTCTGTACCATACTCTTTGTTTATTTTATCCATTATTTCCTGATAAGTTTGCTTCTTTAATCTTATTTCTTCTTCAGAAGTTAAATATTCATACTCTAAATCATTCGAATTTAGGTCGCTAACGCCAGCAGTTTCATAAGATTTATTAGATACTTTATGTGCAAAAGTTGGAATCATTGAAGTTAATACAATTAGCATAGTTAAAAATACTACTGAAAATCTATTTTTCATAATGATAAATCCTCCTCATATAATTATAGTCTCTCGGAATTCTCCGAGTCGATAAGCCAAGGCTTTGCCTAACCCATTCAAACTTTTTTCCTCCTATTTATCTCCTAAAGGTGTCCCCATCTGTCCAATCGGTAAGAAGATGAAACCAAATGTATTCGATGTATCACAAAATCATCAAAAATGGAGATATCCTCTTGCATGTGTTACAAAAATACTTGTAAAAATCCTTGCTCTATTGCCAAATACGGTCGTACATTCCATACTTTTTCTGCGGCTGTTTACTAAAACGCCTAGGTCTTCAGACAAGTGGAAACTCAATTATAAACAATGTACTTCTGTTGAGCGTTCTAACAAAAGAGAAAAAATTGACTATCATTTGGAAGCAAGTTATCATCTGTCTACTAAAATGCGGTACATCCCATCTACTGTATTATAATGTACCAACACATAGATGTTTGATATAGTGAGCAAAAAGAAACTTTAAAGCTCTCTGACTTCATTTTCAACAAAACCACCTAGTTAGTACCATTTTTTGAAAATTCACATTGGTAGGTCTATTTGGTATGGCTTTTATCCTAAAAACATAGTTTTATTCTCTCAAATTAGGTAATTTCCAGTGAATTTTTCGCAATTTAACCTTTAAATGTCTGATGAACAACATCCTCTGATAAATATTTATCTCTGAGTATCCTATTGGCAACATAAAACATTGTTTGTTTATATGTAATATAAAGCTTTTCGAATTTATGCCTATCCTCTTCCAATTCAATCATAGCTAAATAAATCAGCATAAAATTCACCTCATTTTTTTAGTCCTGCACTTTATCATCTTAATCCACCATCATTCAAATTATATCTATGTCACCTATGTTTTACCCAAAAAACAAGGGTCAAAAACAGTGTTTTTTCACTGATTTTTGACCCCAAACTTGCTCCAAGACCACTATATATTATGGTCAAATCCTACTTTTTCTTCTTATCACCACAATACGTCCTCATTATTATACCCTCAGTTTTAGAATGTTACCAATCTCACTTCGCTTCACTCATGCTCTTGTAATTTCTGACATGAGACGCACATCTTACTTACTTCGACTTCAACATACCTCGAGAGTACAATAATGATGTCATAAGCATCTGGTATCCCCTTGCTGGTAGAATATCTTTCCTAAATATCATCAAAATGTTTATTCCTTAGCTTTAATAGACTTATTAATCTATCTAGTTTTTCTTTACATGTAACATAATGTCCATTATCTCTATAAAATACAGCATTTTTTACTCAAAGCAGAATTGTAACTCTTTTTATTTCATAACGATTTAATTCTGCCATAAACTCATTAGATTTTAATAAGAACTCTCTATTTTAAAACAATACATACAACATTTCATTTAAAATATTTTCTATTAATTCGTAAAAGATATTATCTCATAGAAAATATTTATTGTTAATGTAGACTAAAATTGACGCTTACCTTATTATAATATGGATGACAATACATCAGCCTTGGATAATATACCCTTTAGACTTCCATCATTATCTATTACAGCTATAGGATATCTAGTTTCTGCAGCCATGGGAATTATATCGTGTAATAATGTATCTGGAGCTGTGGTCATTATACTTTCTATAATTACATCTGATAATGATAATTTTTCATTTCTAGCTCGTACAGCATCATCAATTGTAACTATTCCCAATAATTTCATTTTATCCCCAACAACATAAGCACTAGAAACCCTATTGCTTCTCATGATATTTATAGCATAACTTAGGCTATCTGTTTTACGAACAATACTATTTGGAGTAGCCATTACATTTCTAACACTAATTACCTGAGTTTTATCTGCATCATTTATAAATTGTTTTACATAATCATTTGCTGGATGCTCAGATATCATCTCTGGAGTATCAAGTTGAATCAATTCTCCATCACGCATTATAGCTACCCTATCACCTAATTTAAAAGCTTCATTAATATCGTGAGTAATAAATATTATGGTCTTATCTAATTTCTTTTGAATAGACAGAAGCTCAAACTGCATATCCTTTCTAACTAAAGGATCTAACGCAGAAAATGGTTCATCCATTAGAAGTATATCAGGATCATTAGCTAGAGCCCTTGCTAATCCTACTCTTTGCTTCATACCTCCTGAAAGACTTGATATAGGTTCATTCTCCAAACCTTCCAAGCATACCATGGAAATCATTTCTCTTGCTTTAGCTTGACGCTCCTCTTTGGATACTCCCTTAATTTCAAGGCCATATTCTACATTCCCTAAAACATCTCTGTGAGACATAAGTCCAAAGTTTTGAAATACCATGGCTATATTATTTCTTCTATATTCATTTAATTCCTTTTTATTAAATTTACTTATATCCTTATCATTAAATAGGATTTCTCCTGAACTAGGTTTATTTAGCATATTAAAACATCTAACTAGTGTTGACTTACCAGAGCCTGATAGACCTATTATTACAAACATCTCACCTTTTTTCACATCAAAAGTTACATCCCAAAGTGCCACAGTTACCCCAGTTTTTTTATAGATTTCATCCTTAGATACTCCTGAGTTTTTCATTTTAAATGCTCTACTTTTTTCTACACCATATAATTTGCTTAAGTTTTTAATACTTAAAATATTATTATTCTTCATCTAAGATTACCTCCCTACCATTGACAAAGCCTTGGGTTATTCTATCTAATAAGACTGCAATAATTACAACCGCAGTACCAGATACTAGTCCTCTACCTATTTCTACTCGGTTAACACTTAATAGAACTTCCATGCCTAAACCAGTAGCTCCAATCATGGAGGTTGTAACAACCATGGACATTGCCATCATAAGGGTTTGGTTTACTCCAGCCATTATTGTTGGCAAAGCTTGTGGTATTTGCACTTTTATTAATGATTGTAATCTAGTAGAACCAAAAGATAAGGATGCTTCCACTACTTCTTTGTCAATTTGTCTAATTCCGTGACTTGTAAGCCTAATAATTGGTACTATAGCATAAATTGTTGTTGCTATTACTGCAGGTGGTTTACCCAAGCCAAAGAATAATAAAGCTGGAATTAGATATACAAATACTGGCATTGTCTGCATTGTGTCTAATACTGGTCGAATTATTCGATTTGCCCTTTCACTAGTTGAGATGATTATTCCCAATGGAAAGCCCAGCGCCAATGAAATTATAACTGAGGCTATGACTATGGATAGTGTTTCATTCATAAAATTCCATAGCCCTAAGGCTCCTATAAGGAACAGTAAACTCGCATATAGTATTCCTTTCACAATCTTTCTGCTTATTTTCCAACCTACTAAGAATACTAGTATTAAGGATATAAACCAGGGTATGAAATCTAATACCTTGTAGATTACATTTACTAAACTACCTAAGAATAATCTTATCTTACTAAAAAACGAATCATATTTTACACTAAAATTTCTAACCGAAGTATCTATATCATTAACATTTAAAGGTATCTTAAACGGAAAGTTCCTTAACCAATTTGATGTTTTAGCCTTTTCACCTGTATCTAAATAGGCTCTAATCTTTTGTGCATCACTTTGATTTAGCCACTGATCTATTAATTCATCATGTTGCTTTAGGAACCATTTTGCTGTTTCTATATAATTAGCTCCAGTTTCTTGCATATGTGCTAGAGCCTCTGAGGTTAAAGCACTTGAAGTCTTATATTTTGTAAGGAATTCAACCATTTCGGGACTTTGTTCATAGAATTTATTACTCACCCCTATATTTACTTTTACAGAAGGTAGTTCAGTTTTCCCTTCGAGATATGTGTTAGCATCAAAGGGTTTATCTTCCAATAATACAAAATCATATTTACCCATGAGCCAAGTTGGTTCCCAATAATATGCAACTATTGGTTCAGCCTTTTCATAGGCTGAAGTTAAGGCTGATGATAGAGCTGCATCTGAACCTGGTCTAAAATATACAAAGTTTTCGTCCAGATTATAGTGTAGATATTTATTGTGAATAATTTCATCAACTTCCCAGCCAGGAATTGCACCATAAACTCTACCCATATCCTTTATTTCTGCATCTGGAAATACATCTGGATATTTCTTTAAATCCCATACATATTTTAAATCAGGAGCCATTGCTTTAATTCCTCTTTCAGAATCCCCTTCAATTACATATCTTGGAACATAAAAGCCTTGATCATTATCATCAAAATTTACTCCTAAATCTTTAAATTTGCCTTCATTTAAATCCTTTTCATAAGTAGCTAGATTATCTGTCCACTCTTCCATATGAACATCAATTTCACCTTTAAGTAAGCCTTCGTGTAATACAGTAGTTGATCCAGGAACTTCTCTCCATTCGTACCCAAAGATTTGTTCTGCTATCAATCCTGCTACTGCATTGTGGAATTTCACACTATCCCAACCAACATCTGCAAAGGCTATCTCTTTTACTGTTACTTCTTCTGAATAAACAAAAGTAGATGTAATTACTAATATTAACAATAGAATTACACTGAAACACTTTCTCATAATTCAACACCCTCCCTTTTTTTATAATTGAAAAAAATCCATTAAGGGAATGATTAAGTTCACAAATATTGTGAAGCAACAAGGTTCCCGAGACCCATTAGCAACCTTTGATTGCGCTAATGGGTTGGGTTTTTATTATGTAAACTTAATTTTGGGTACAAAAAAGAACCATGGAGTTCCATAGTTCTAATAAGCAGAACATTACTCCCCTTTACACGCTTACGAGGTTAGCTGTCGGGTTAGGCTAAAGGGTTCTACCCCTCCAAAAATGGATACACCCCCGAAGATTGGGTCCCCCGCTTCATTTAAGAATTCAGCGATGTGATTTAATTTTCAATTGTAAATATTAAATTCGATTATAGCACACACTAATAATTTATGCAAATTACGTTTATTTTTGTATTTGGATATAAAAATAAATAAAAAACAAAAACAACCTTGATATTTTATCTATCAGGATTATTTTTAAATTTAATTTTTAATTGTGGTTTACCTTTACCTTCAAGAATTTCTCTACGTCTAAACTGTAAAAATTCATCAAGGGAATTATCCCAGTCATTCATTGTCATAGGTGTTTTACCTCCTGCCCTATCCGCTGCATGGTGTAAATATAAATATTATATCATATGGCTAATTGAATACCTTGCCTTTCAAAACCCACCTATGCTGTAATCTTTAATATTATTTCAATCTTAAATATATTATCTTTAAGACTAAATTCCAAATTATGATTCAATCTATGAGCTAACTCTTTTACTATAGATAAACCTAGACCACTTTTATTCGAACCTCTTGATAAATCCATAGCGTATGATCTTTCAAAAATCCTTTCCACGTTCTCCTGATCCATGAATACAACTTTATTCTCAAAAGAAATATAAGCATCTTTTTCCTTTTTAGCTAATTTAATTTTATATCCTCCAATACCATGCCTTAACATATTAGAAATCAAATTCGAAAATATTCTTCTCAAAGCGTCTATATCTGAAATTGTTTTAATCTCTTCCCTTGGAATATTAATATCTATTGAGCTATCTTTATCAGTAAAATCCTCATAATATTCAAATATTACTTCTTTGAGTAATTCGCATATAGAAACAAAGTCTATATTAATAGGATAATCTGTGCTCATAATTCTAGAAAAATCATAAAAATCCTGGATCAAATGATGCAAGGATTTTGCTTTTTTGTTGATTATATAGACATATTCTTTAGTTTCTTCTGTTAAATCAGATTTTAACAAAAGATCACAATACCCTAATATGGCTGTCAAAGGTGTCCTAAAATCATGAGAAATATTAGATATATTTTCTTTTAATTCTTGATCTATTTTCTTATATTCTAACTTCGTATTTTCCTTTTCTAAAAATAAATAATTTATTGTTCCAGTAAATTCTACAATCTCTCTGTTAGAGGATTGGGTGGTTAAAGTTGCTTTACTTTCCTTATCTAATCTATGTAAAATATCTTTGTTTAGTGCTTTTAAATCCTTCTTTAATAAGAAATATAGGGAAGCAAACACTAACGCAACTATCCCTACTATTATAGTTATGACTAACATTTACTCCCCTCCAATTTAAAAATCCTTTTTTCTAAATATGGTGATTAATAAAATTGTAGATATTGTAAACAATCCAAATCCAATAAGAACAGGAAATATAGCTATTACACAATATCCATCCATTCCTAGAACCCTCCTCATTTCTATTATATCTATCAAGCTACGCAATATTGAAAGTGGTTGTAATATATATAAAAATGTTAATTTAGGTTGTAAATATGCTATTACACGAGTTATATATGAAACTATGTATATGTATGTGAGTGCTATAAGACTTACAATAACCTGATTTTGTATAATTACAGAAAAAATAATATAAAAAGATATCAACCCTATCCAAAGTGGAACTGCAGACAAACAAACTAAAAAATATTGATTGATAAACTTAAGGCCTTCTTCATTTACTCCAAATAAAACTATGGATATAAGAATATGAACCCCTATGACAATAATAGAAAATAACATAAAAAAAGCTAAAATAGAAATAATTTTAGAAAATATTATTTTATCTCTAGAAATTCCATTAGCAATAACATTATTCAAAGTTTTATGCTTTATCTCATCTCCTAAAATAATATCGTGAATAATAAGAAGTATAATAGGTGATGCGAATAAAAAAATCAAAAGAAAGTCCATTGAAGTCAAAAATGGATCTGTGATTTTTGTTCCCAAAAATTTTAAAAATAAATTGACTACAATAGAAAATACAACAAATAATAATACAGTCATCTGATAATACTTACGGTGGATTATCCTATAAAATTCTGATTTAATATAATTACGCATTTATATGCCCTCCTATCAGTTTTATAAAATATTCCTCTAAGGTTTGAGTACCTTCATTAATCGATTTAATCTCTACATTGTTTTCAATTAGGATTTTTGTAATGAGATTTAGATTGTTTAATTCTTCATATATTTCTATTTCATTATTATTTAAAACCTTATAATGCAAAATATCTAATTCTTTTTCAAGAATAACAGTTGTTTTCTTTGCATCATTGACTTTCAATTTTAAATATCTTCTACATTTTTCATCCAATTCTTCTTTGCTTACTTCTTCTATTAACGTACCATCATGGATAAAAGCATATCGATTAGCAATCATGGACAGTTCATTTAATATATGACTTGATAATATTATAGTAGTACCTAGCTCCCTATTAATTTTCAATAGTAGCTCTCTTAACTCTACAATTCCTGTAGGATCCACTCCATTAATAGGTTCATCTAAAATAAGCAAGTCTGGTCGCCCCATAATAGCTTGAGCAATCCCTAATCTTTGCTTCATTCCCAATGAATACTTGCTAAATTTCTTCTTGTTTACATCGTAAAGTCCTACTAATTTCAGTGTTTCTTCTACCACTTTTTTATCTTTTAATCCCTTTTGAATACGATAGCACTCTAAATTCTTTTCCCCGTCAAAATAAGGATATAAATATGAATTCTCCACTAGAGAGCCAGTTCTTTTCCTAGCACGATTAAGACCATGTTCTGTAACCTCCCCTAGAATTTCCATACTTCCAGAATTTTGACGAATCAATCCAGATATAAGTTTTAGTATAGTTGTTTTTCCTGCTCCATTTTTTCCAATAAGACCATATATATCCCCCATCCTAACGTTTATGCTAATATCTTCAATAACTTTTTTCTTTCCATAGGTTTTAGTTATATGATTTAATTTTACCGCATAGTCCTTCATTATTATCCCTCCTGTTTCTTATACTTTAAAATCATTATAAAATAAAAGTTATAAGAAACAATAAATAAAGTCTTAAGAAAACATAAAGAAAACTAATATACCATTTAGCTTTAGCTCATCCTAAATCCCATTCCCCAAATAGTCTTAATATATTCAATTTCATTATCGATCCTACTTATTTTATTTCTTATATTGCTAATATGAACATTGACAGTATTTTCATCACCATAAAACTCATCATTCCAAACACATTTATAGATATTTTCCTTCGTAAATATCTTTTTAGGATAACTTAATAACAATTTTAATATTTCAAACTCTATTGGTGTTAGATTAATTTCTTGACCTTTTACACTAATTTTAATTTCTTCTAAATCCATCTCTAAATCTTTATATGTTAAGATTTCACAAGGAAGACTAGGATTAGAAAATTGTTTATACCGTCTTAAATTCGCATTTACTCTAGCCATTACCTCATCTGCATCAAAAGGCTTCATTATAAAATCATCAGCACCAATCCTTAACACATTAAGCTTTGTCTCCTTATCTATCTTGGCAGATATGACCAAAATCGGCATTTCTTTTTTCTTTTTTCTGATATACTCTATTATTTCTTCTCCAGACATTCCAGGAAGCATTAAATCTAAAAGAATTAGATCAAAGTCCTCAACATCAGTGAAAAGTTTACCTTCTATACCTGTGTATGCAGATGTAACCTCATAATTTTCTCTATTTAAAATTTTACCAAGTAATAAATTAATCTCCTTATCATCTTCTATAATTAAAACCTTCATCTCAATCCCCTCCTTCAAGACGAACTCATCAAATAAACATTAATAAACTTGTCCAAAAATGTCTGTTTCTCTGTTAGTAGAAAAATCCTTAAAATTCTTCAATAAACCAGACAGTATGCTTTCGCCTGTCTCTTGATTGACTAGAACAAAATGCTCATTTTTTAGGTAGGATTTACATAACATCAGCACCATCACATTCAAATTCCATATGAAATTTCTCTCTGGTTTTCTATTCATTTTTTCCTATGTTGTTCTTATACTTCAAAGTTTATATAGCACTTGTCACTATGATTTAATCTAGAACCTTTTCTACCTCTATTAACACATTGGTGTGATGGTGACCTGTAAGAGCTTCAAATAAAGTCCCTTGGATTTTAATGCGCTTATTTATATACTGTTCCACTATTTCAATATTTTCTGTGTTTATAGGTACTACTTGTATTTCAGTAACTTCAAATTTATCTGAATTATGGAGATCACCTTCTTGCACAAGAACATCAATTGGATCATCTAATTGCAATATAAATGGATATTCTTGAATATCAGTATCAGGATTCTCTCCGTATCCTGGAGGTCCATAGTACATTCTTGTAATTAATGTGCCTTCAATTGTAGAAACACTTGGTTCAAAGTAATATTCTACTACATTTATTACTTCACCTAGCTCGTCTTCAGTAAATTCAGTAGAATCCACAATATCCGTCGTTATTTCTTCATTAATAGCTTCTTGATTACAAGCTACTAAAGAAAATACTAATAAAATTGTAATCAATAACATAATAATTTTCTTCACCAAAATACCCCCTATTTTAATATTAGTTACGACTTTTACTACTTTTATTCATTAAATATCTTATTATTCCATCCTCATTCCATTCTTATTATCGTAAGAACGTAAACTTTTACCTACTAGTTTACGCCCATGCTGGGCACACCAATTTATGCAGATAAGGAATATCTTTTTCTGCAATTTCTTTATTTCTAAGTAAAGTAAACATATAGTCATATGCTTTTGCATGACTTACGGCTTCAAACATATCTCTTAGAAGTCTGCCTCCAACGGTTAATCTATGTTCTATTAAAACCTTTGTTTCACTTTCAGTCAAAGAATCGCCATCTAATGCGTTAGATGTCCATGTCAATCCAACCCTATAAAAATCTTTTATTTGTTTTAATAATTCTCCTTCAAATGGTCTTAATTCATTAATTGTATTTTGATATAAATCCAATTTTTTAAAGTTTTCCACCAGTTCATTCCCTTTTATAGATATTTTTATATAGATGCAATCTAATCTTCACGACCTTTTAATTGTACCCATTGTACCATATACCATTTATCAAATAAACTATATTTTCTATCTCTGCTTTATTTAGTCATTGAAAATTACCTATCTTTCCCTATCATAATCTTCATACTTTTCTGTTATTACATTCCGTTTGTATACTGTAATTTGTGATTTCATCGATGCCAATTAGTTACCTTGTAGATTGTTTTTGCTTTTATTTTTGCTCTTGTTTTATACTCAAACTTATAACCTCCATTCAAAAATTTGCTGTTTGAAAAGAAAAAGGGCACAAGCATACCGAATAAAATTCAATATACTTGTGTCCTCAAATTGTATGGTTAAAAAAGCATAGACTGCTGTTATTATAATTGGCAGCATAAATCCACATATTCTTCATCTGTAATTTTCAAATAATGCCTTTTAAATAAAAGATGTACAATTCTTAAAATATATTTGGATACATCTTAATATGTCATGCTATCGGTTGATTATCCTTCTTGGATGTCTTTATTCGAGTAATCAACCACTATCTTTTTACAGCTTTTACATATTTTCGCCTGTAGTAAGAAATCTCTAAAGGTATTGTTCTCTAGTAAAATTTCTCCATGTTTTGGAAGTAAAGAAACCTTATGCTGTCTTTTTACCCAAGCTACCCTTCGCATTCCTTGTAACAGTCCCTGCTCCATTTCATTATTGCAATACGGACACCTCATATATAACACCCACTTTGAAATTCTTGATTTATATTTATATTTCTATTTATCTATAAAGTGAATTTTTTCTTGTCTCGGAACACTCTAAGCAAAACACAGAAGACATTTATTGAACGTTCCCCGCAGACAAATTCCAAAATACTTTGGCGAGAATTTTGTTTTGTACTTCGTCAAACCTACTTTTCAATTATAAATTTTGATAAAAACAAAATAATGGCAAGGCGAAAATAAATTTTATAACATGCTTATAATTTTGTATGCTCGCTCAATTACACTTCCGGGTGAAATTTTTATACACGTATATCCAAAGGACTCATACGTTTTTTCATGAATATGCTCAAAACATAAAGCTTCCTCAAAGCTAATCTTTCTTGCCTCTGAGGGTTGGCAAAAACCCAAATTCTCAATAAAAAATACCGTCTTCTGATATATTTGTTCATTCTCAATTCTATTTATTTCTTCAATAATATCTTTAGATGGTTGATATCCAAGATATTCACTTAGAGCATATGTACAAAAAACTGAGCGGTCATAAATTTGAACTTCAGACGGAAGAACTGAAAGCTGTACTTGCCTTTGTTTTTGCAATGCCACAATTTTATTAATAAAGGACGCATCCTTCCATGGTTCAGTTTTACCTTGCACTTGCTCTAAAGCAATTATATCAGTTGCAGCTTCTTCCACTACCAAATAACCCATTGTTTCTAATAATCTAATAATTGAAGTTTTTCCACTTCCTGGTGTACCCGTTAAAATATATCGTCTCATAAAACACCTCTTAAAAATAGTAACTAGTGCGACTTTTGATTAAAAAGTTAAGTTGTACAACCTTTGATATTAATGGAAAAAACGGAATACATTTTGCGATTGATTGTTAATTTATAGAATGGTTTCGCCTGACTTGATGATAGAATGGTTTTTCACACAAAAAAATTATAGCAAATATCATTTAGCAAGTCAAACCATATTGTAAATTTCTATCCAAATGCCTTTCTATCTCTCCATGAAAAAATCGTGATTCTATGTTCCCATCCCTCTAAATTTACTATATCATCTATAAAATTGCTCAAAAAAGAGGCCAAAAATTGTACGTTTTGACCTCTTTTTTCTAATTTCTTATTCCGAAACCACTACATATTGTGGTCAAACCCTATCTTTTCTCCTTTTTCCACAGGATATCATCATTATTATACTTTCCGCCGTAGCTTGCTGCCAATCACATCTCGCTTTACTCGTGTTCTTGGGCAAGCCTAGCATGAAGCGTACATCAGATTCTTCAGTCGTTTCACTCCCTTACAATCCGTGTTACGACTTCAACATGCCTTGAGAGTACGATAATGATTTCACTTGAAGCTAGTATCCCCTAGAATATTTTCAAAGAATTAATTAATTCTAATAATTAGTATAATGAAAAATTTATTCAATTGTTTCATTAAAGATTTATAGTTCCATTAATTGAAATAATCGCTTTCCCCCCAACTTTGATGGTCGGATTAATTTTTCCTGCAATAATCTTTATTGTAAGTTCTCCCGGTCTTCCAGCTGCATGTCCTTGGCCAATTGTAAATTCATGGTCTATTTTAGGGTCTAAAATATTTTCCAATACTAAGTATCCTGCTAACGCACCATTCGCTGCTCCTGTAACCGGATCCTCAGCAATTCCGATTGCTGGTGCAAAATCTCTTGTATATATTTTATATCGTTCATCAAAACTATTAAAACTAAATAAATGTGTAGTAACAACATCCAATTTAAGATTTAAATCTTTTAATTCTTCAAATATCGGTACTGATGCATCGATTGCCTTACTGTTCTTTACTGGAATTAATAAATGCCAATTTCCTGTATACGCTAACCTGATCGGATATTTATCATCGATGTCCATTGGATTAATCCCGACTACACGGCAGATTTCTTCCTTATCCACCTCAAATTGTTTTGTTTTAGGTGCAACTTGAGTCATCACAACACTACTTAATTTTTTTTCTTGCATAGACCATTCAACCGGAACAATACCAATATTTGTTTTCAATCTAATTTGTGAGGCTTTTTCCATCCAGCCATACTCCATTGCCATAACCCATGACAGGCCTACCGTAGCATGACCGCAAAAATCAATCTCTCTACTTGGTGTAAAATAACGCACCACATAATCATAATTTTTGTCATCAGAAGGAAATAAAAATGCAGTCTCTGAAAGATTTAATTCTCTTGCTATCTTCTGCATGTCATGCTCGCTTAACCCCACTGCTTCGGGAACTACACCTGCGGCATTTCCGCCGAAAATTTGATCTGCAAATGCGTCTACATGATAGACTTGTATTTTCTTCATAATTAACACTCCTTTTTTATATTTGATAAAGTAAGTATATAACAAAAGAATTTCAATTGTAGATTCAATATAGGTTATTATAGTTCAACATTGGGGGGCGCTTCTTTAGAACCGTACAATGCAGTATCTTTTTTTAATCTCACATCAGAGATTTCTTTATCATCATCAATTGTATGTGTATAGCTTAGCTCTTTTGATCCCGTAAATCAAAAATTGTAAGCAATAAAACTCTCAAATGCTCTTTGCAAATGAACTTCATTCGTTGCAATTATTTAGCTATAGGGGTTGTAGAATTGCAGTAATCAATTTGGAACAATCCTTTTGGTGCTATTTGTTTTTATAGCATTAGCATCTAAATTTAAGAAAATAAGGTTTTAAATAGCCGCTCAAATACAGATATCCAATCTAAAGCTTCGCTTTAACCCCGTTTTCTAAATGTAATGTTACGTACGACATAATAAAATCTTATCAATTAACCCATATTCTTTCGCTTGCTCAGCCGTCATATAACAGTCTCTTTCCATATCCTCTTTAATCTTTTGGATCGGCTGACCTGTAAGCCTACTATATATTTCATTCAGAGTTTCTTTTGTTTTTTCAAGCCAATCACTATGAATTTTAATATCTGTGGCCTGCCCCTGAAGTCCCCCGGATATTGACGGCTGATGAATCAGCACTTCACTGTTTTTCAGGGCAAAACGTTTACCTTTCTTTCCTGACGCCAGAAGTAATGAAGCTGCGCTCCCTGATTGGCCTATACTGATAGTAGAAACATCGCATTTGATATAATTCATTGTATCCATAATAGCGAAGCCGTCCGTTACGGAACCACCTGGACTGTTTATATAGAAATGAATGTCCTTGTCACAGTCGGCGGATTCCAAGAAGAGCATTTGCGCAATAATTAAGCTCGCAGATTCATTCGTTACCATGCCATTAAGCATGATAATCCTATCGTTTAACAACCTCGAAAAGATATCGTAAGAGCGTTCTCCTCGAGATGTCTGTTCAATTACCATTGGTATTAGATTGCTCATATTAACCTCCTTACGCTGCTTATGCAGCCATATTCGTGATTTTGTTGAAGTTGGAACTGAGTTCGATAACATTATTGAATTTACCACTTCTATATACTCTCCGATATTTTCCAGGCGTCAAATCATAAATTCTCATAAAGGCTCTAGAAAAGGATTCCTGGGAAGCATATTGATACTTCAGTGCGATATCAATAATCGGCTGTTCTGTTTGAATAAGCTCTTCTGCAGCCTTCTCCATCCGCCTCTTAGTAATATATCTGGTGACAGATTCACCTGTTATTCTGTGAAAAAGTCTATGATAATGATATTTTGATAGATAAGCTTTTTGAGCGAGATCGTCAAGTTTAATCTTATTATCCAGATTTTTTTCAATATACTCAAGTGAATCACGCACTTTTGAGTGATAATCCATATGCATCCTCCTAGTATAATGGTATTTGCAAGGAAATATTATATATCTTTATAGAGATAATAGCCTTGCAATCTATTGTCTCTTTTCTTATTTCTTTGTATAGGCCACTAACAATGCCTGTAGTTTAATAATGGTAGAAACCATTAAGGAAAGCTCGATCGCTTTCGGGTTTATTCTCGGAAAATCAGTTCCCCTTGGCTGTGTGTTTTCTTCTAACCGTTAGACTTTCCAAGAGTATACCATATATTATATATTCAGCCATAAATTAATTCTTGATAATTCTTGCTCAAATTTTATCTGACGAAAATAAGTATAAATGTCAATATTAGAATGTAACCTTTTACTCATCTTCTTTAAGATATTTTTTAAACGATATGATTTTCCGTTGATAGGAATTACATGGGTATAATGTAAAATCCTATCTAAGATAGCATTAGCTATGACAGAATCATAAAATATATAATCTCATAATTTCATATTAATCTCACTAATTAAATTACATAAAGTTATATATGACATTAGCTTTTAATAAATATATTCTTATCAGAATTACTAACCCTTTTATTTATTCCTATATTATTTATATACCCTTTAACATTAGATATTCTACTTAATGTGGATATATCTAATGTATTTAATTTTGAGTTCCTACTTTCTGACATTGTGAAAAACACCTTTGATGAATTAGTCTTCAGAAATATCCAATTCATAGGTTACTCTTGCATCATAAATTATATATTGCTCTACAAACATAAAGCTTAAAACCTTTGATACATTTGCAATACTTTCAAAAGTTAATTTATTCGAATCTGACTTTCCTCTAAGAAGTACGTTACCGAGCTATATAATTTATTTATATTTTAATATTAATTCCTCCTCACTTATTAACACTCTATATAAAAATTATCTTTTTAATTTCTGCTAAATCCATTGATAAAATTATTTTGCATAACATCTTTTTAAAATTACATTTCTCTTAAACATGTTTTTTGTGATATTAGTTCATTAAACTATATATTATTAAATATTTTATTCTATATGATATTTAAAAGTTATGCCTCTGAAGGTATATTCCAAATATATAATGTATTTAAAAAGGTAGATATGGATCTATTCGTATAGGAAAAGTACTAGAGCAACGTGGAATTCATGTAAATCGTAAGCAAATATCTAGATTAATGCGTGAAGTGAATCTATGTCTTAAAGGAACCAAATATAATTATAAGAAATATAATTAAAAAAATAGAGGTGAAGAAAGACCTAATCTACTTAATCAAATGTTTGTTACAGATACAAAAATAAAATTTGGGTAGGTGATATTACATATGTACCAACTAGGAAAGGAACCCTCTATCTTGCAATATTTATTGATATGTTTTCTCGGAGGTAGTTGGATGACCGATGGGAAGTAGAATGAAGGATACCCTTGTGATTGAAGCATTTACTTAAGCTTATGGAAAAGAACGGCCTAATTGCAGGTTAATAATTCATGCCGAACCTTTTGAAAACGTTGATAACTCTCATACAACAAAACCCCTTCCATCTAACTTCCTTAAACAACTATTGTAATATTTATAAAAACTTTATATAATTTACATTATACTAATATGAACAACTAAAATTAACATGATTATACTATATTAAGCAACCTTTAAAACTATATTTGTTTTTTGTTAGGATTTATAAAACTTTATTTCAACATAATTCATTGATAATAAACTAAATCACAAAAGTTGCAGATTGTTATCTCTGAGATAATCTCAGTTCATTTTTAGCTCAAAGAATTATATCTATTTAGCTCCAATTTACCATGAGGAGAAAGGATAAGGAATATGGACAATTACTATGCCGAAAAATTAAATTCCAAAAAGTTGTTTCAGGCGTACGATACCCAAATTCCACGTATCAAGCAGTATTTACAAGCGGAGATAGATTTTGTCAAGGGAAATCTATCAAACACACAAAGTGTTTTGGAGCTTGGAGCCGGATACGGTCGAATTATTAGGGAATTGGCTCCCTACTGCAGATCTATTGTCGGGATAGATATCTCGCTGGAAAGCGTTGAGTTAGGCAAAGAGTACCTCAAAGACTATCCCAACGCGAGTATAGTTGCCATGGATGTTCACCAGATAAAATTCCCTAAGCCCTTTGATGTTATTTTGTGCCTGCAAAACGGATTATCTGCCATGCGTGCTGATTCCACTGTCATTCACAAAATTCTTGATAAAGTGGCACCAGGTGGAACGGCTTATTTCAGCAGTTACAGCACTAGATTTTGGGATTTTCGTCTGAAATGGTTTGAGGAGCAGGCCTCCAAAGGGCTTTTGGGGGAAATTGACTATACTAAAACCAAAAACGGTGTGATTATCTGCAAGGGGGGCTTTAAGGCGACGATCCATTCATCCGAGGATCTTGAAAAAATTGGCGAAGAGTTGGGATACCCCTATCAGGTGCAAGAAGTGGATGAGTCTAGCGTGTTTCTAATCATCCATAAGACCTAACTAAGCGGAGAGGTATTTCTGTAAAATCTGCTCTTTTAAGTTTGAATTATTTCGAGTGTCCGATCTCTATATTAGCTCATCTAAGTAAAACAAGATCAAAAATATTGTAGCACTTTCATGCAGTCATTAATCATTAACTACCAAAATTACCGTTCCTTTTAAGTTGTATAATAAAAAAAGACAATACTAGTACTGGACTGTGTCAAGTTCATTTATTCATCATGTTTGCTTATGAATTTCTTTGCTACTTCGCCTGCTGTAAGCGGAAGTTGCATCCACACATAAGCATGGATGGAATTTTCTATATGCTCAATTTCATATGTGTTCAGTAGACCAGTGAACGCAGATAGGCTACTTCTAATTCTCTCATCCTTCCATTCTTCTTCGCTTGGAAGGAATAGAATAGGACATTTTACCTTCTTATAATATTGCTCAAATTTCACATCCCAGTATTTCTGAATATATTCTGTTCTAACATGGTTTAAATAGCAATATGTAAAATTACCGTTTTGCATCTGTTGCAGATTGTGTTCAAAGAAGGCTAAGAAATATTCATTCCATAATCCTTGTTGTATTAATTCCACTCGTTGTTCCTCAATATACTCTTCTTTCGTTTTAAATACACGTTCCTCTCTTTCAGCAAGTACAGTCCGCATGACTTCTTTTTTATGTTCAATTTCCTCCTCCGTTCCATTAAATAACCCGTATTCTCCAAACTCATTATATAAAGCCCCTTCACATATGAGGGATAGAACGAGCTCTGGATGTGATGCAGCTAAACTAAGTCCAATCTCAGCCCCCATTGAACTACCTACGATATGGCAGCACTCTACGTTTAGTCTCTCCAACAATAGATAAATATCGTTTGCCATATCGTCTATATGATACCCTGCTAAGGTTTATCGGATTTACCATGTCCTCTAAGATCAGGAACAATGATACTATATTCATTTTCAAATTGGGGTAAAATACCTTCCCACATATTCAAATTTCCTCCACTAAAGTGAAGAAATAAAACAGCTGATTTATCGTTTAATGAATATCGTACATTAATCCCTATATGGTCTAGCTTAATCATTTCCTCTATCATTTCTCTGCCTCCACTACTATAATTTATTACCTGAAACTATACTCCCTGATTTTAAAATTGTCTGATGGGGTTTTATCCTGTTATATCCACTTTTATTAATTTTGCATTTTTGAAATAGACTCTTACTTTTTCGCACCCTGTACCCCTCATTCCTTCGTTCCATTATATAATAGTAATTTGCTTTTTTCCACTTATTTTTCCCATTTACCCCCAAATAAAAAAGCAAGACTTTATTAAAATTATAGTAAAGTTTTGCTTTTAATCAATCATCATTTTCACTTTTTTCAATCACTCATTCAATCTTTTTAATAAAAGCAAATGTTTATTACAAAAAGCAAGACTTAATTATACTAGGACAATTTTCTTGCAACAGGATTATAACTTCAACATGTCCATTAACTTTGCCTTATCTACCTTATATCCCCTCTCCATAAATACCTTCAAATCCCTCACTGAGGGTCCCACAAAAGCATACTTATCATAAAATGTTTCTGACATAGGTTGGAATTCTTTAGAAGTATAAACTATAGTAATATTATTATCATTCTCAATCAATATCATATCTATTTGCTCTCAAAAGTTGAGACTTCTTTTTTATTCGTGGCAGCCCAATAATCATATGTAAGATTTCCTCGGCTCCCTATTTCATCATTTTTACAGTGTACTTATTAAATGCAAATGTAGTCGCAGAACATATATATAATTCCTTCTAGTAATCATATATCTACTGGCTTATATATTCTAAAGAATTATCTAAAACATTATATTTTACAATTATGTGTTCAATTATTCCCATATAATTATAAGCAAGGCATGCCTCAAACTCTACTTATTATTGTCAATCCATTTTAGGTTGCCATACCAGCTATATTGTCCATCTGGATAGGTATTACTGTAATTTTTGTTAGCCATCGCACTTTTTCTATGGCTAATTTCATGATTTCAGGACTGGCTTTTTCATTGTTTAAATCAATAATATTGAGTGAGTTTATTCTCCTGGTAGATGTTTGTACTGCTATTTTATCATTATCTGGGGAAACTTTAATTGCTTCAGTCGTATCAATATATGTTTGCGACTCTGTAAAAGAATAAAGCTTTGATAGCTTATCATTCTTAATCATCCATAATTCATTATAGCTTCCATAGTCGGAGTAATCATTAAAAAGTGCAAAACCTTTAATGCAGTCGACGCTGTTCACTATATATGAACTATCAAATTTCTTACTCAGCATACTTATAGCAAATTCTGCACCATGCTTGATTGTATTGTTTGTACTGGTCAAAAAAGGTGTAATTTCAGCTATTGCATGAATTCTTATATTGAACATCAAACAAAATTCCTTTTAAATCATTCAATTCCGCTTTTATAACTTTTGAATCTTCATATAAAGGAACTATCTTAAGCTGTCCTTTATTTCCTATGACTATAAGGGAATTCTTATTACCATTCTCATCTTCTAAACATCTAATTTTCCTTATTTCATTATTTAGAAAATCAATTTTTTCTGTGATATTAATCTGAATAGCTATCTTTTTTCATTGAGATTATTATAGTAATCAATAATCCTCCCCAAAGTACTGTTGCACCTATACCAAAGAATATCGTTGCACTTAACGTCATTTTTATCACCACACCTTTATTCATTCTTTAAATTAATATTATCTCTCCAAGGTTGTTTACTTATTAAGACCGCTCCGGTAATTCCTATTAAAATAATTCCCCATCCATAAACAAACAATGCTTGCAAATCATATCCACCATAAGGTGTATGCATTTCTGTAATAAGACTTTGTACTAGAATGAAAGTTAAAACAATTGGATTTATACATTTAATAAATACATCCCACCATTTTCCTATTCTATAATAAGATACTGAATTTGTATGGTCACGAATTGTCTTAGGTTTTACAATCCATCCTACTAAGATAGTTTCTAGTAATCCAACTACAACTATTCCATAGTTATTAATAAAGTTATCCATAATATCTAATAAGTATAATCCTGCTCTAGTTGCAAAGGAGATACTTATAACAAATCCAACTAGCAAAATTCCTGTTACTACTTTTTTACGTTCCCATCCTGTTTTATCTATTATGGCTGAAGAAATCGCTTCAACTAAGGATACTGCTGATGTTAATCCTGCAAATATTAAGCAAGTAAAAAATAATACAGATAGTATGTTTCCCCAGCTGCCCATTACTGAAAATACTTTAGGAAATGCTATAAATGCAAGTCCTATACCATCAGATGCAACTTTATCAACAGATACTCCTTGATTTGTTGCCATAAATCCAAGTATTGCAAAAACCCCTATTGCAGATAAAAATTCAAAGCCACAATTGGCAAAAGCAGTCATAAATGCACTATTATTTATATCTGTTTTTTCAGGAAGGTAACTGGAATAAGTCATCATAATTCCTGTAGCTATACTTAATGAAAAAAATACTTGTCCATATGCTGCAATCCAAACTTTAGGATCTTTAACTTTTTGCCAATCAGGTGTAAACAGTGTGTTTAAGCCTAAAGAAGCACCTTCTAAAGTTACCCCTTTTATTACTATAATTATCATTATTATTAATAGAGCTGGTAATAATATTTTACTTAATTTTTCAATTCCAGCTTTTATTCCTTTATAACATATAAACCAGTTAATTAACCAAACCAAAGTTATTCCTATTAATATTGGAACAACTATACTTCCAAAATCGAAAGGTGATGATGATAAATTTAATACTTCATTATAAAAATAACTATTGGTGTCATTTCCCCATACTCTTTTAAAGCTTAATGTTAAGTACTTTATAGCCAAGCTCAAAATCATTGAATAATAAGATAAAATTATAACTGCGCTAATTATAGGCCACCAACCAATCCATTCCCATTTTTTATTTGCCCTTGATATTGCAAGTGGTGTTGAACCTCTAAATTTATGACCCATTCCATATTCAAGAATTAATAGAGGTATTCCTGCCGTGAATATGGCAAAAAAATATGGAATTAAGAAAGCTCCACCTCCATTTGAATAAGCCACATAAGGAAATCTCCATATATTACCTAGCCCTACGGCAGAACCAATAGCTGCAAGTAGGAACCCTGCTTTTGTCCCCCATTGTTCTCTGGATTTTTTCATTTTTATTCCTCCCAAATATTTTGTCTGAATTTTTCAAATGCTGATATTTATAAATAAAAAAGCCCCATAGTTTATACTATGAGACCTTTTTACCTAGGATATTACAAAAGTCCCATAGTTTATCTATGGGACTCCATTTATTTCAATACAAATAATTAGCCACCATAGATGCAAAACGCCTGTTTTTGCGATTGCACCTATAGTAGTATGTAACGTATCTATATATACAATCGCTATCCTAAGTTAGCTAATAAGAGTAGATTATTCAATTTTGAAACAGATATATTTATTTTAATATTCATAATAATCCTCCTCTTGGTAAATTTATATCATGGTATCATACTATTCTAGTAATGTCAACAAAATCTTAAAAATAATATAAAAAATATAATATAGTTAATTGTAAAACTAAATTAGACCCTGTACTGAACCCCTTTTAGTAGACGTATAGATTAAGTAGATTCAATCAATACTTTCATTAAGATGGGTGTTTTATGTCTAGAAAAAAGTATAGTAAGGAATTTAAAGTTCAAGTTGTTAAACAAGTTATTGAGGAAGGTAAGAAAACATCACGTATAGCTAAGGAGTTAGATCTATCTAGAGATATGATGTACAGATGGATAAATGAAGCGATAACAAAGTTTTGCTACACGAGAGGAAGCTAAAAAGGCTATATTTGAATATATAGAGCTATCTTATAATAGAAAGGGAAGGTATTCTGCTCTTGGATATTTATCTCCTTTAGAATATGAAAAACTGAACCTGACTAAATAGACTATTTATCAAGTCTACCTAATCGGGTTCAGTCCAGTCGTTTTATTATTTTAACTGTCTACTTGACAGGGTGCTGTTCAATTCATCCTATGCCTTTCATTTATTTCAATAGCTTGTGAACCATCCTCCTTACGATATTTAATCACTCAATAACGTCAATTTCCCCTTTGTCAATGATTTCCTTACAGTGAGCCAGCTTCTGCAGATAAGCAAAAATGACGCTTACGTAGGTTTAGGCTTCGTCATATTGCTCCTTAACCCTCTCCCCGCTCATATTGGCATCAATAATGGACTGTATCACCTTGTTATATTCCTGTGACAGATTATCGTTCGGATACTGATATAACGGTAGGCCTTTATATGATGAATAAATCTGTCCACCATGATCAGAAGAATTTCCTTTATGGCTTCGCCGCCATTGCGGTTAAGTTATATCAATGAGTTTCAGATTGCTGAATATTTCCTGCAGCATTTCGTATTCCGCCTCAAAGGCGATGGGATGTATGCTATCATAGTAACGGCTTTACTTAATCCGGCTTCATTCATAATGTCATTCATAGTTACATTATTCAGTCCTTTTTCCAGAAAAAGCTTTTTTGCCGTATCTATTACCTCTTTTTTCTTTCCTCCATAAGCAGCTTTCTCTGCTTCAGGTATTTTTCTTTTTTTATTTCTGCCATTCTATTTCATGGATACCTCTATCGTATTGTAAGTATCGTATATAGAATAAGCTGACTCATAATACCTTTAAATATGCTTATCCTGCAGGATTAATATGGATTAACTTTTCCATAATCTCTGATACAATACCATCTAATGATTTGCTGCCATCAATTACATAATCAGCCTTTTCTTTTGTTTCATCTAAACCATACAGATAAGCTTTTTTATCTTGTATTAAGTATTGTCTCATATCATCAAAGACATTCTAGATTGAAGTTGTACTATAATCCCTAATAATTCTTCTTGCCAATGCAATATCCAAAGGAGTATCGATGGATATAGAAAAATCTAAATATTTTGAAATCGTCTTGTGTCTATAACCAAAAGGATAATCCATAATAATATAATTAAGATTTTCCTTTATCAGTTTTTCAATATCCTCTGCTAACAAATCGAGGTTGAATTTATTTACATCTGCCCCCTCTTCAATCCACTTGCAGATATCTTCTATACCACTATCAGAGTAATAATTTCTGTCATCAAAAAACAACGCTTTTGACTTTGGTAATTTTCTTTGTAATTCCTTTACGATTGTTGTTTTTCCACCGCCTGATATTGCGTTTACAGCTAAAATAAATGGCTTATTGATCATGTTTAATACCTCTTTATCCATCACACACCCCTTTATATCCATTCTAGCTCCTTAACCCTGTTAATATTATCTATACTATCCACTTAACCATTCGTGCTTTTTCCTCCCCTCGATATGTTCCCTCAAAAGAAAAAACACACTTTTAGCTGAGTGGTTGATTTAGATGTAATTCATTAACCCCCTGTAAAATCAAGGCTTACGCCCTTGTTATCAATGCTACCGTCTCAACATGCCTTGAGAGGATAATAAAGATGTCGTATGTATATAGTAACCCCTTGGTGGAAAGGTTTCTAATAAAGTTACTTTTTAAAACCCAACTTCTAGCTATTTGTTGAATATAATCCAAATTAATAACTTTTATAATTAAACCTGTTTTCTTCTATTCAAATCACGCTAAATATCAATAAGAGTTTTGGCAAATTAGATATTATGCTCCTTTGTACAATATCTTCGTTCTAGGAAAATAATTATAACTAAAAGATCTTATATAATCATCAATACTACTCTCACTATCATTATTTCTGCATATTAGCAAAAATTACATTTTTTTATTATTACTTTTTGTATATTATTTAAAAGAAATCTGTTATGCTATTTCTTTTCACCAAGTAATCCTCTTTTAATTCTGGTATTCAATTCACCAAGGGCAGTTTTATTACTATCATATTTCAACAATTTTCTTGCTGATTCATAATCAAGCCATTCATATTTGATATGTTCATGTGATAATTTTAGATCTGCTCCATTTACATTCACTGCAAAAGAATATTCTGGAATAACAAAACAATTCTCTCCCCATCGCTGTCTATCAGCTTCACTGAAGCATTCAGCAGGAATACTACAACAAGTATCCAACATATAATATGAAGTTGTATACGCAATATTTGCCTCTTCATTAGATTCTCTTTTCGCAGCTTCTATGGGAGTTTCATCATCTTCTCCACCACCTGCAATAAATTGCCAAATACCCATATCCGCCCTCAAAAACATACAATATTTAATTTGCTCATCTTGTATAACATATGGTATTACTAATATTTGAAACTTTGCCCTTGGCATCATATCTCTCCTCTACAAATTTGAATTTATCCCTCTTTACAAATCTCTACTCAACTAATAATCTATTATGCAAGAATCACAACACTATTTTCTTGATAGTAGAAGAACGACTTCAACATGCCTTGAGAGTACAATAATGATGTCGTAAGTATCTAGTACCTCCTTGGTGGAAGAGTATATTTCTAAAACAATTGGTTTTTTATCTTTAATTTATTCGGGCTTTTTGTTACACCATCAGGATTATATTACACCCTCGATATCATCTTCTCAGTAATTAAAAACGTATACGGTTAAACATTCCTACCTTGTAAATTTATTACCTATCCCTCTCATTATTAATTCTTTTTATTCTTCTCTGATATTTTAATCTTTCATTATATCTTCTGCATTTCTTTAACATATTTCACCCTCAAATGATATTAGTTCATTAATGGTATTTTGATATATTAACACATGTAGTTTTTATAGCTCTTAAATTATTCCTATTATACCATAACTTCCTTTATTATTTCTCCCCTTACAAGCATTCCTTTAAGGAGTCTAATATATTGAAATTTAGAATAGATAACATTACTAATAATTTGCAGTCATTATCTTATGTATTAAGGTTAATAATACCCATAATTTGTTCAGTATCGAATAATGTATTTAAAGGTAATATATACTATTAATTGTCTAAAATTTTAATGATTCCTGAAGGTGATTTAATGAAAAAATCCAATAATTACCAAACACTATATAGGAGAAACTTTGATACAGGTCGTGTCATTATAGATATTGCTCTTGAAGATTATATTGATTTTTTTCATGAATGGGATAATTCTGCTTTTAAGAAGCGTGACATACATGCTGAGCTAGCACAATTTCTTGACTTATGTTCAGAAGATATTCCTTTGAGAAAAAAGTTGGAAATCGTCTTTTCTTTGAATACAGTTGAAATCAGTAAAGAAAAAGACGAGCTAATCCGCACGAGCTATCGATATTACTATAATTCTTTAAAACGGTTAGAGAATAGAAAAACAAAAAGACTCGTTAGAAATTCAATCCATTTGCTTTTTATATCCCTCATACTATTATCTGCATATGGGGCGTTAATCAATATTAAGAAAAACGGTATTATTTCAAGGGTTTTCCTTGAAAGCTTATTGATTGGCGGATGGGTTTTTACTTGGGAGGCCGTACACCTACTGTTCATTGATATCACTGAGCCCTTTCGAAGATCTCGTGAATTAAAGCGATTCCTCGAAGCAGATCTCAGTTTTAAATACTTAAATAAATAAATAAATTTTTAATGGTGTATGAGTAGATAAATTAATTATGTACTCATACACCACTGAGTATAGGTCAGGACTATTACATTCAATCTGACCACTTACTATCAAATCTGTTGCCTTGGCCATGCTCACACAGAACAATAAAGTTACGATTTTAATATCAAAAAAGCCTTGTTTTATCAAGACTCTTTGTATTCTTCCTACCCCATAAGTCTTTCATTAACTTTTCAGTATCATTAAATTTGTAATAAGTTTTACTATTATCATCATCAGATACAATAATTTTTTCTGGAATCTATTAAATACTTCTCGATTGATGTTGCCAAATATTAACTTCTCATCAGGATTATACTCTCAGTCGTAGCTTGCTCCCAATCAGCCTTCACCATGCTCGACTTCTTGGACAATCATGGCATGAGACGTACCTCTACTTACAACTCGTCACTCCTTGTAAGCAGAGGTACTGTATGCTTATCTCACCTTCTATCTATCAACTTTGTATAGTAGTATAAATGGTGAAAAAAGTCATTAAAAATTTGCACCTGTTGCAAAGGCCTCTGAACCCATTGGTGAAATTGTGACGTAAAGGCGTGAGACATCTTCGCCTATGTTTATAACCTGCATACTTTCCTTCACATCAACCTGCATTAACTCACCCACCTGCAACGAGGTTTCATTGCCATCCGTGATAGCCTTGGCATTACCCTCCATGACCTGCAGGAAAATGGTTGATTCCAGGTGTGTGTTCTGGTAGTATTTCCCCCTTTGCAATGTTTAGAACAAAGGCAATTACATTATCACTTTTGAAAAGCATCCGCTTGGCGATTTTTCCCTGAGGTTCATGAAAATAAACTTGTTCATAGATAAATCTTCCTTTAATTTAAGCTTAAATTTTAATATGCCCCAATTGGGGCATATAATAACTAATTTCTTTTCTATAAAATGTTCAGATATCCTATAAGGAACACTTTGAATAGTGAACCTCACATGACTAAAGTCACGTGCTTCTAGCATCGCTACTAGACCTTCCTGATTCTTCAACCTGGCAACCTACTATCTCCACAGGCGTTAATTCGGATAGTTCCTACCCTACATTTTTTTACACCGCTAATTCTAAATCCTTAATTCCTTGATTTAGGATATTTATACTGGCATTTATGTCTCTATTATGCTTAGTAGAACAATTAGGACATGTCCATGTCCTGATTGATAAGTCTTTTATATTTTTATTTATATATCCACAATTAGAACATATTTGGCTACTAGCAAAAAACCTATCTACTTTATGATATATCCTGCCGTTCCACTCAGCTTTATATTGTAATTGTCTTGTTAGTTCGTACCACGACGCATCATGTATTGATTTTGCTAGTTTATGATTTTTAACCATACCTTTTACATTTAAATCTTCACTAAAGATAAATTGGTTTTCTTTAACTATTTGTGAAGAAATCTTATGTAATTTGTCTTTTCTGATATTGGTTATTTTTTCATGCAATTTAGCTACTTTGATTCTTTGTTTATGAAAGTTCTTACTATCTTTTTGTTTCTTGACTAATTTCCTTTGTAGTTTTGCTAATTTCTTTTCATATTTATATGTTAGTTTGTTATTTTCAAAAGTTTCTCCATTACTTGTAATAAGCAAATTTGATACACCTAAATCTAGTCCTATTGTATTACTATTCTTAGGTAATTCTTTATGTTCACGCTCTACGTTGAAGCTAACAAAATATTTACCACTTGGTACGTAACTAATTGTTGCTGACAATATTTTTCCAGTGAACTTTCTATGAAGTTTGCATTTAACCCATCTTAATTTAGGTAATTTAATTTCGTTGTTGGCAAAGTCTAATTCTATATTGTTGTTTGTAAAGTTTGTCTTGTATGATTTATAGTTGTTTCTTTTAGATTTAAACTTAGGAAATCCTTGATTGCTATTGCCTTTTTTAATTTCCTTAAAGAAATTCTTATAGGCTGAGTCTAAATCTTTTAAACTATTCTGTAAAGCAAACTTATCTGACTCTTTTAACCATTCTTTTTCTTTCTTTAATTGGGTTAATATGTCTGAACATTTATTATAGAACAACGACTTTTGTTCTGTTTTATATAATTCAATCCTTATAGCTAAAAAATAATTATAAACAAATCTACAACATCCAAAAGTCTTATTTATTTGCAATTTTTGTTTCTCTGTTGGATATATCCTATATTTATAACCTTTAATTATTTTCTTCATAGATAAATTCACCTCTTTTCTATTTTGATTTTTGACTTTTTATATATTCTTTTATTTGTTCTTCTGTATTTTCAGATACAGTAGCAACAAAGTAACTAGGCTTCCATAAGTGTCCAACCCATAATTTCTTTTTTAACTCTGGAAATTCCTTAAATAACAATCTAGCACTTACACCTTTTAGAGCTTTTATAATGTTTGGGATATAGTGTTGTGGACTACAATTTATTAATAAGTGTATATGGTCTAAATCCGACTCTATTTCCTCTATGGTAAAACTATCCTACTACATAGGGCTTGCTATCTCGTTTATTATCTCTTTTAATTTATCGTCTATCTTACCTTGTAAAGTTTTATGTCTATACTTTGTACACAATACTATATGATACTTAATTGAGTATACATAGCCTCTTCCATGTGTTACTTTTGACATATGATAACCTTCTTAATCCCAGATTAGCATATGTAATTGAAGAAATCTAGTATATTACAGAATTAATTATGATATTCATGGTAACATATGCAGTTCGCCACTAACCCACGACTGAAGTCACGAGTGTGCGTGGCGAGTCATCAATTTTCATTTATACACATTGCGCTTTATTATTTTATACTATCTCAAAAATAAACTCACAAGGTTTTTGCCCCTTGCTGTTAATCGGAGATGAAACAACTTCTTTTGTTTTCAGCCCAACACCCAGTTGTAGCTGTAAGTGACGCCGAAATGAGCCGGCACAACAAAAGCAATAAGAAAGCGGCATAGCGCGATCAGCAGCATCGCCTGTGAGATCAGAAACCGTCATGCCCTTTTTTACGGCGGCGGAACAGACGCATTTGTATTTTTCATTTCCTTTGTATGAAAGAGTTCCTGTCAATAAATTGTTCCCGTTGAGAATAATTTTTTCTGAATCAAAAATGTTGTTATTCAGATGATTTACCTTTTCATCTAATGATTTACCAGTCAGGTCTTTTCCAATCTTTTTACATTGTTTTAAAAATTCCTGTCCGCCTCCACAAGCGCATGAATCTAAAATCTCATGCATCATATCGGGATCAAGCAATTTCTCCATTCGCACAATAACATCTACCAAATCTTCGTTGCCGATGATTTCTTTTATTATCTTTTCATCAACATTATTTAGCAACAACTTCTTTTTAATTCCATAAACTCTTGCCATTTTACTTTTCCCCCTTCAATTTAATTGGCACATAAATTTTAAGTTGATTTTCAATTTCTCTTGCCTTTTCATAAAGAAGTTTCACATCGGAATCTTTGCCGAAATCAGCATTTTCTACTTGCTTGATAAACTCAAGCACAATTTCTTTTAGTTCGTGTAAAAGAGAGACTTCGCCGTCTATATCGTCAACCTTTTTGCCAAGCACCTCTAATACCACATCAGAGCCATGAGTACAAAAAATACGTTGTATATCCTTAATGCTGATATTCAATTTACGCAAAATCAGTATTTGTTCCAACCGTTTTATCACTTCTTCATCATACATTCTATAAGCATAATCATCGCTACGAGTGCTGTTAATCAAGCCCATATCCTCATAGCAGCGAAGTACACGGGCTGATTTGGGTTGATACATATCTAATTTTAATTAGTTTCATTCATATATAAATCCTCCTTATCGTCGGTCTAATTATAGTATAAACTGTTACCCAACGGCAGAGTCAAAGGGTAAATAAATGTTTTTAGATAAAAAATCCTGAATTGGTCCAATACTTCCGCACATCCAACTTGCCCACACAGCCCTAGCAGAATCGGAAAAATATCTAAATCGTTTTATCACAAGGAAAAACGCTTGTCTGGACTTGTTCCCGCAGAGCGATATATTTAAATTTTCAAGCAGCTTTTTTCTATCCGTTAAGACTGAAAAGCCTTTATTTCAACGTATTTTCTTTTGCCCTTGACACCAACACCACACACTCCATATGCCTTGAGGTGACAATAATGATGTCGTAGGTATATAGTATGAATTATATATTTCTGATTACTTGCATTATTTGCTTTTATTTTTTATTGTCTTCCCTATCAATAATAATATCTGCAATAACTCTAGTAAAATCAACAGCACTTTTTTCTGTGAGAACAGGTTTACCAGTAGTGTTTTCAATTTCCTTCCGAGCATTTCCTGCAATACTTCCACCTTTTATTGCCACTCCTCTATTTTCATCAAAGTTTTTAGGTTCAGTGGTCTTTGATAATTCTGTAGTAGTTGCTTCAGCTAGCATATTTAGTACAAGCTCCAATGTAGACATATTATCTCTTAAGTTCTCCCTTTTTAATCCTTTAAGCTTCTTATATTGTCCTATACTTAATCCTGCCCATGCTTTTATAATTTTATCAGTAAGTATTGCATATTCAATTCCTTGTTTTACACCTCAATTATTCCATTCATCAGTTAATTCTTTACGTACTTGAATGGCTTGTAATCTTTGATTTATCTATTCTTTTTTAAGATATGTTTCCAGTGCTCTGTCAATGGTAAGTTCACCATTGGCTTTTGCTGTTTCAACTAGTGAATATACACATACACTTGCATTGGCTCCTTCAGGGTTACCACAAAAAGTCCAATTTTTTCTCCCTAATGTAAATGGCCATATACTATTTTCCGCTATATTATTTGAGATAACACAGTTGCCATCTTCTAAATAGGTTTCTAGTTTTTCTTTAAGATTTAGGTCATATTGAAGAGCCTTCCAAATATTAGATTTAGGAAGTACTTTTTCATTAGCACTTTCTACCCATGACCAAAAGGCCTCTAGGACTGGTTTTTCTTTCTCTAGACGCTTAATTTTCCTATCTTCTGGAGTAAGGTTCTTAAACTCTCTTTCCCACTCAAATAGCTGGTTACAATATGCTATTCCTGTTGCTGGTAAAGTTGCTTCAGGACTTTTCATATCCTTAGGAAGGGCATCTGAAAAATAGCGTCTGAGATGAGCCCAGCATAAACAGTGATGGATATCTTTCACTTTTCCGTATCCTGAGAATCCATAAGAATGAACCTTACACGCCTGATATTAGATAGTTGTATTGAAATAACCTTATCTTTAACCTTAAATAACTCTTTTTTATGTTTATTTGTTTTGCCCAATTTTACATAAGAATTTACGGCAGATTCTGTCAAGGAACTCTTTTTTCTTTGACGGAATCTGCGTGAATTCTATACTCTCACAGGCAAAATAAATTAAATTATTTCTTGATATTTAATAGCTGGTCTTTGATTGTTTATGAATACCACCTGCTTCATTTTTACGGGTGGTCATGATTTTGCAACCCATCTATTATTTATAGTTTACTTACTTTTGCTTATAAATCTTTAACAAAACTTTGTAAAATCGTATTATTGTATATTCATTAAAAGTTTATTTATGTAACTTTCATATCATCATCTTTTCAGCATCTGATAACAAAAGTTCAACATGGTTCTCTAAAAATTCTTCTACTTGCTCCACTGATCGTCCAATATAATCTTCAGGTCTTTTTATTTTTTTACTTAACTCTTCATATGTTATATTTAATGAAAAATTTTTTAAAATATTTGTTACTATATAATCTTTAACGTTAATATTAATATTATCATAGTTTGAAATACTATTCGACAAATCTCTCATATTTTTATGAAGTTCCTGCCTATCACCTCCATCCATTGTACCATTTACTATTAAATTTTCCATAATGATATATGGCATTTCTCTTAAAACATTGCTTAAGATTATATCTTCATTTACTTTTAAACCATTTATAATATTAATATATAGATCTAAGATAGTGTCCAATGCTAAAAACATTTGTGGTATACAAAGTCTTCTATTTGATGAATCATCCAATGTCCTCTCTAGCCATTGGGATGAAAAATTTAAATGAAAATTTATATTATTACTAATAATAAATCTAGCCAATCCACATATTCTCTCACTTCCAATTGGATTTTTTTTATATGGCATTGCTGATGAACCTATTTGCTTTTCCTTGAATGGTTCTTCTATCTCTTTCAGATGATGTAGAAATCTAATATCATTACTAAACTTCGCTGAACTTTGTGCAACATTACATAAAGCGTTCATTACCTTTGTGTCAAATTTTCTAGAATATGTTTGCCCACAAACTTCGACTGATTCTTTAAATCCTAGTTTAGTTGTAATTAATTCATCAAGTCTCTTGACTTTATTGTGGTCATTATCAAATAAAGCTAAAAAACTTGCTTGTGTACCAGTTGTCCCCTTTGAACCAAGCAGTTTTAAATTGCTTAATATATCATTAATTTCAAGTAAATCAATAAGTAAATCATAAATCCATAAAGTTGTCCTTTTGCCAACTGTCGTCAATTGAGCTGGTTTGAGGTGTGTGTAACTTAGTGTAGGTGTTTTTATATACATTTTAGCGAAATTAGATAACTCTGAAATAATTTTCAAAATTTGATTTCTGATTAGAATTAAACCTTCTTTTATAATAATAATATCAGTATTATCCGTAATAAAACAGCTTGTAGCACCTAAATGGATTATAGGTTTTGCTTTAGCACATTGTAATCCATATGCCATAATATGAGCTATAACATCATGGCAGTATATATCTTCATATTTCTCGACAACTTGGTAGTTAATATTAAATTGCTCTTTTTTTAATTCTTCTACTTGTTCCAAACTAACATCTAATCCTAATTCCATTTGAGACTCAGCTAATACAATCCATAATTTTCTCCATGTTTGATATTTATAATCATCCGAAAATATATATCTCATTTCTTTACTTGAATATCTTGAACTAAATGGACTATTATATATTTTTCTAATAATATTATCTCCCTTCCTAAACAGTTATTCCACCATCAACATTAATGATTTGCCCAGTTATAATCTCTGCCATAGAACTACATAAAAATAACACTGTATTTGCAACATGCTGTGTAGTGCAAATCTTATTCAATGCAGCAGTTTTTAAAATATATTTTTCCTGTTCCTTATTAATTTTATTGCTTAAAGGTCCTGGCGATACGGCGTTTACTCTTATTCCAAACGGCCCTAACTCTTTAGCTAATGCCTTTGTAACTGCAGCTAGCCCTCCCTTTGATGCAATGTAATTGACTTGCATTATTGATGGAGTGCATATAGCACCAGATATTACATTTATTATGCAACCTTTATTTGATTGAATCATCATTTTAGCTGAATATTTTGAACAGAGGAAAGCAGCCTTTAGATTTACATCTAAAACTTCATCCCATTGTTCTTCTTGCATATAAACTAAATAATTGTTATGCGCAATTCCCGCATTATTTATTAATATGTCTATTTTTTTAAACTTATTTGAAATCCCCTTAAACATATCAACAATTTCGCTATCCTGTGTCAGATTTGCTTTAACGATATAATAATTAGATGTTATTCTTTTTATTTCTTCTTCGAGTTTTTCAATTTCTTTTAGTGATTCGTTATAATGCAAAATTACAGTTGCCCCATGTCTTGCTAACAGCATCGAAATATCTCTTCCTAGGTACCCTGAGGAACCAGTAATTAAAGCTATCTGATTATTTAGATTTAACATGTTATTCTCCTCTATCAACTATATCTTTTTTATATTTTTTTCTATTTTTATTCATATTATAACTAATATTTAGATGCATTCTATAATCTTCTACTTTTTCTAAGAATTCTTTTGAAATCCATGGCGTCGTTATCTTGTAGTAATCATAGTTAGCCCAGTCTTCCAATGTCTTGGGTGGAATATAGCCATTTTCACATGCATATTGGTATAGAGGCGTTCCAATAAAAGGAGCATAAATATGAATTATAAATTCGTGCTCTAATGTTTTTTCGCGAATAGATTCAATTAATTCTTTAGTTTTTTGAAAATCATCAATAGGATTTTCAGGCCATCCAACAATCATCGTAAAATATAAGCTTATACCAAACTCTATAGATTTTTCTGATATATCAATTACATCCTTTGGTTTAAACTTTTTACCAATTAGATTGAGAATTTTTTCACTCCCTGATTCTGCACCAATTAATAAACGGGTACATCCCGATTTTCTAAGTAGCTCCCACTCTTCATTGGTTAGCCCCCTTAGAAACAAAATATCTGCTGCTGCTGCCCATTTAAATTTTAAATCTGATCTAATCACTAATTCACAAAATGTCAGTATTCTTTTTTTGTCTACAGTGAAGTTAGAATCATAAAATGAGATTCCATCGATATCATAATTCTTTAATAAAAAATTAATATCATCGTACATCTGATAAGCTGTATTTGCATACCAACCTCTTTTATACATTGCATTTTCACTACAGAAACCACAATTCAATGGACAACCTTGACTACTAATATAACTAACTGTTTTATCACTTATAGCTTTATCTTCAACAATATATTTTTTAACATCTATTAATTCCCAATTATAATTAGGAAGCTCACTTCGTTGCACAAACTTTCTTTCTTTATTAACTTTTATCAAACCATTATCCATATATATTAAACCATCTATATCAGAAAATCTATTGTCTTTACTAACAAGCTTATTTGCTAATTCAAGTATAATCAATTCTCCTTGCCCTTGAATAATAAAATCAACATATTCCGATTTGATTGTTACTTCTTTTAGTATTGATGGATGCCATCCCCCCCAAACAATTGGTACTTTGCAATTATAAGTGCGAATTATCTTAGCAAACTTCAACCCGTTTCGTATCTGATTACCAATAAAAGAACTTATTCCAACAAATAAAGTATCCTCAATATTTTGTTCTACGATTTTTTCTATTTCTCTAGGATTTTCAGCATATAATACTTCATCAATAAGTACAACTTCAAATTCATTATCCGCTAAAATAGTTCCTAATGTTAATATAGCGTAGGGTAACCAATGTGCTTTATCTTCTGCATTTGGATAAAACAATAGAACTTTATTCATAATAATCACCTTTTAGATTATTAATAGAATCCTTGTATTTTTCATACCATTTATTCTGGAACGTTGAGCTCTTATAATTATCAAAAAAATTATTAACTTTTTTCTCTGTATCATTATTATTATGTAGTAAGGGCTTCAAATCTAAGTTAAACTCGTTAGATAATGTACATAGCTTTAAAAATCCGTCATGTGTTAGAATTAAAGAGACTATGCCAGATTGACATGGATATTTTTGACATTCTAAGCATTTTTTTGAGTAACAAGTTCCAATAGTATTATCTTTTATAAATACTTCTATTGGATCAATTTTAAAGACTGTCATTGGTGTTCCAAAATTTCCTATATGGTTGATTATATTTTTTTCTGAAGATATCTTCTCTAATTCCTTCATAACAATATTTAAATTTAAAAATTCTTTATTCCATTCATTAAATTCATTTTGTACTAAATCCAATACTTTCAATTTTATTTCGTTTCTTCTGCAGTAATTTATAAGGTCTTTCAAATCATCTATATTAGACTTACTAATTACAGAATTAATTCTAACTGGAATTTTTCTTAAAACTAATAATTCAATGCCGTTTAGGACTATATCAAGAGAATCTTTTCCTACTATTTTATAAAACTTCTCTCTATTTAGCGTATCTAAGCTAACCGTTACATTACTAATTGAAGATGCCTCTATCTTATTAACATTTTCATAATTCAACAAACTACCATTCGTAACAAGAGAAACTTGCTCAATGTTAGGAATTGATGATATATCATTTGCTATATTATCAAAATTGCTTCTTAATAAAGGTTCACCTCCAGTTAATCGTACTGAAGAAACTCCATATTTTACTAACTTTCTTAAAATTATAAGTAAGTCTTTTTCTGACAATAATTCTGTATCTCGTGAGCTACCTTCTCCACCTGGCTGACAATAAGTGCAATTAAAGTTACATTTATTCTCTAAACAGACTCTTATTTCTATCTCTTTCATTTTTAATTCTCCTTTATTTAACTAACATTTTTAAACTTAAATAAAATTGAGTATTTCAAACCCTCTATAGTACAATGTTTCTGCTGAAATAGCCATACTTTCCAGAAAAGATGAAGTTCTTGTGTAAAAAATTGTACTAGTTAAATATCTAAAGTGCAACAATAGCTACTCATTCATCATTTTGGCAAAGATAAGGATGGATATCAAAATATTTCTACCGTAACTGCAATCAACAATTTATACTCGATAGACCACTAGTCAAGCAGATGTAAAATTACCATCTTTGCTATATTTATGATAAAGCAACTTTTGTTCACCACGGTTGTGATTATTATTCTAATTTTAGGTGTGGTGATAAAAACTATAACCATTCTGTACTTGTAGCTAAACTAACGTCTATATCAAATCTTATTAATAAAATTGATTTTAAGCGTATGTGATATCCTTTACACATTATTACTGTTCTTTCTATATTTTATCCTAGTAAGAATTCCTTAGAAATATTTCTTTAATTCTTAAGGCTATTAATAGTGTAAAAGTCTCACATACTATATTATTAGAAAACCAGTGTAAAAGATTTGCATCTTTATTTAATAACCTTGCCTTAGAGCTTATACTAATGATGAATTTAAAGCTTGATGAGATTGTGGTAAAGATTTCAGGTAGAAAAATGTAATTAGTTTGTTATTATTTCTGAAATTTACTTTGTTTTAGGTCTTATTTTATCCCCTTATAGAGATTCCAAAAGGCTTTAACTATCTTTAATTCTATTAGAGAATTAGGGACTGTACATTCTATTGTTAGTGATCGTTATAATTCTTACAAAATGTCCATTAATCCTATATTGGGTAATAACATTAACCATATCTATGTTGAAAGATTTAAAGGCGATATTTCCAACAATCTAATTAGATTTTTTCATCATCAATTTAAAGCTTGATACAAAGTTAAACAGAGTTTTAGCTCATATTACTCTGCAAACAACTTAGTTAGTATGTTTATTTTATGGTTTAGACCTCATTAAACTCCTAATGGACTTACACTAGTTCAAGTTTCTAGATTAAATCTAGCAAAAAAACATCTTCTTGTTGCTTAAATTTTGCTTTAGTTTCACAAAATATTATTAAATAATCATGCTTGAAATTGTTAAGAGCGTGCATTAGCATGTACATTTTACCCTTGACAGTTTCAAAGCGAGCTTTTACAATCTTTCAATCATAATTTAAAGATATTGTATGAAACATCGTGCTATTTTTTCATATTTTATTTATATACTCTTAACTACTTGCACTTATATATGATTTAATAGATTTTTTCCATATTTGACTACTTATAAAACTAAATATTAAGGCAATGAAAAAAAGATATAGTAACTTACCTAATGGCAAGTCTTTAACTAATATTCTTACAGGGAAGTCAACAATGATTCCTACAGGTATAAAAATTATTATGATAATTTTAAATAAACCATTATATATGTCCAATGGATATATCATACAACCTATAAATGATAGAATTATACTTCTAACAAAGTTCGTCTTAAGATATCTAAATGACAAAGAAACACAAATTAAATAAATTGAATGTAGTATTATAACTCCAATGATTATTAATGTAATAACAATTATATACTGATATATATTGATTGTTATATTAAGCTTTATTATTGAATATATAGAAATAGCAAGACCAAATATAACTGGAGTTATTTGAAACATGTCAATTTTATTTAATGATAAATAAAACTTTTCATTTACTGGCTTTATTAGTACATAATCCATCGTTCCTTTTACTATTAAATCATCTACTCTACTAAGGCTTGAATATGAGAAAGCTATGAAAAAAGCAAATATAATTTGATCAACTCCAAATAGCAACATCATTTCATATTTTGACCAACCTTTTAAAGATTTTGTGTTGTAAAATATTAATGAAATAAATATTATTTGAACTAATGTCCATATAGTACTAAAGATTCCTCTGATTACAAAATTAGATCGATATTCCATGTTTATAATTAAATTATTTCTTATAAATGATTTTAAAATTAATAAATAATATTTTAATGAACTTTTCATTTTAACTATTATTCCTTTCTCTATGTTCAAGGCCCGAAAATTAGTGAAAGCTAATATCGGCATCGCCTCATAAATTTATACAAAAGCTTAGAAATACTTCACTTGTTGTCCAATATATTAATGCTCACGAAGGATAATAGATGTTTTCCTATTACCACAGACCCTTATTTTAAGCTAAATATATTTGGATTACAATAATTCTAATCCTTAGATTTTAAGATACCTTTAATCTTCTTATTTCACAAGATATCATCAAACCTTCCAATATTAAATATTGGATGAATTAAACTCCTGTTTCCCACCCTAACTACCAACTGCTGTATATTTTTTAACACCTATATTAAATACGATATTATTTATTATCAAAAAAACAAATTATATATATAGTTCCTAACATTAATTCATTTCTAACATCTATTGATCCCATAAATGCATTTACTGGTATATATATATAAAATTTAAATGGCAATACATTAAATATACTTTTTATATTTATTGGTAATAAATCTAGTGGTATAAGATTTCCAGATACAACAGTAAAAACTGTTGTTAGAATAAAATTAATTGCTGATACTTCAGTCATCCAAAAAGCTAAATTATGTATTAGTAATTGTATGCTAAAAGATATAGTAAAGCCAATAAATAGAAACAAAACACCATAAACGCTAATAATAGGCATTGCAAAAAAATTTCTAAATAGTAATATTAATAAAATAAACATTGGTATAAATTTAATGAAAGATATTATTTTATCTGATAAAGCTTTAATATACTCCATTATGAAAATATTTACAGGTTTAATTAAATGATTTGATAATTCTCCAGTTCTAATGCAATAAGATAAGTTTATATTCAAATCTGTTGTTTGAGAAACTAAAGAAGCTATTATAAAATAAGTAATAATAGTTGACATTTGTATGTTGCCTGAACTATATATAATGGCCTGCCATAAAAAAATCTTAACTATAATTGTAATAAATTGAGATAAATATTCTGTAAAAAAATCAAATCTAAATACCAGATTTTTAGATATATTGCACTTGAAATACGTCAAATATTTAATCATTTACTTTAGCATCTCCTTCTTCTAATAAACCTAATATTATTTCTTCAATAGGTTGATTTATTATTTCTAAATTCTTAATTTTATTTGTTCCAATAAGTTTAATTATTATATCGTTCACATTATCCTCAGTTGTTTTTATTTTATAAATGTTTCCTATTAGCTCATATGAAGCTATCTTATCAGTTATTTCTTCAATAACTTCTTGTTCTGTTTCAACAGATATATATTTATAATTAGATTTAAAAGAATATAAATCATTTAGCTTTCCATCAAATAATATCGTACCACTATTAATCATTACCACCCGATCACATAAAGAAACAATATCCTCCATATAATGACTTGTTATAATGATAGTTACTTCATTTTTACTTGCATAGTCTTTTATAAAATTTCTTAAACTCATTTGACTCTTTAAATCTAGTCCAATTGTAGGTTCATCTAAATACAAAATCTTTGGGTCATGTATTAAAGCCGCAATAAGTTCCATTTTCATCCTCTCACCTAATGATAACTGCCTTACTGGAGTTTGTAAACAATGTCCTACATCTAAAATTTTAGTTAATTCATCTAATTTGTTGTTAAAATAGTCATTATTTATTCCATAGATATCTCGATTTAAAATAAATGTTTCTATAGGGGCTATATCCCAAATCAACTGACTTCTTTGTCCCATAACAAGTGATATTTTTTTTTTGAATTCATTTTTTCTCTCTTTGGGAATAAAACCATTTACAAATATTTCACCACTTGTAGGATATAATAAACCAGAAATAGATTTTAATAGTGTTGTCTTACCTGCACCATTAGTCCCTATTAAACCAACGATTTCACCTTTATCTATATTCAAGTTAATACATTTTAAAGCTTCTACATATTCATATTTTCTTTTAAATATGCCCTTAATAGAACTTACAAGTCCTGGTTCTTTTTTATATATTTTATAAGTAATATTTAAATTTTTAATTTGAATCATAAACTTCTCCTTTTAACATATAGTAGGTTTATTTTTAATATGAGCCCCGCTTTTTAATTTAATCTCAACACCAAGTTCTTTAGCCCACTCATCTGTATCTGTAGTTAAGATGCTAATAATTTTGCCAGAATGTTTTCCCCACATATCAGTACAAAATGAAAATATCTCTTCATCATTCATATCCTTTGTTTCTATATAAAATGTTTTTAATATTGTTCTAACAAAAGAATCAATATGTATTATGTCAAATCGTCTAAAAACAACATTTAAAATTAAATTAGAAGTATATTTGCCGATACCTTTTATTTGTTCTAATATTTCACAAATTTCACTATTAGTATAATCATTCAGTCTCTCTAGTGTGATTTTATTTTCATCCAAAAAAATAGCGCTTTCTTTAATAGTTTTACACCTATATCCTACTTTTGTCTTTTTAATATCTTCAACTGGCAAATCTTTTATATTGTTTTCTTTGGGAAAGCTATAATATTTACCCTCTGGCAATAAGATCTCTTTACCAAACATTCTTGATAGATTGTATGACATTACGTATATTCTAGAAAATTGTATATTTTGTGCACAAATCACATTTAATATCCCCTCAAATAAAGTCGGAGAGCTCTTGTCTCTACGTCCCCACTTCTCTTGATTAGCTGCAATTAAAATAGGATCCTTCTTAATAATATCTTTTAATTCATTATTATCTTCCTGGCATCCTAAGCACCATGATATTTTTTTCTTTATCCAATGAACATCTTCTTCCATAATAATACTATTTGATTGAATTTTTAATAATAATTTATTTTCTATCTTATCCGATTTATAAATTGTTACTTTGTAAACTACACCATTATTATCTTCTAGAATTCTTACTAGATTATTATTTTCATTAATCCAAGGGTATATTACATAGTACTTAAGAAGATAATTAAAATCAAATGGTAAAATCACATCAATAATTTCTGCATACTCTACATATTCTTTTACATTACTCATGCTTAACTACCTCACCCACAACGAAAAAGCTTCCATAACTTACATACTCATTTTCATTATCAATTATTTCCTCTAATTCTTCATAATATTGTTTTATTTCTTCTAATGTCATTAACCCAAGCTTAACATATGTATGATTCTCATTTGGCTCTTCTCCCCATAATTGTCCTTTTTTGAGAATTTCTCTTCCTGGCGAAATAACATCATTAAATAATTGCTTTACTTTAATATTTTCCAATCCAAAATTTCTGAACATACTATATAGTTTTCTTCCAAAATATAAATCACCATCAGTAAATCTTCTACGTGTATTTTCTGCTTTTAGATATTTACTATATAGCTTCGGTGCCTTGCTAAAACAAGTTAAGCCTTCATCCCACTCATATATCCCAATTTTTCCACCATTCTTTGTTACCCTAATTAACTCACGCATAGCAAGCTCTGGCTTATAAAGATGTTGAAATACAAATCTAGAAAATGATGCATCAAAATAATTATCTTCAAATTTAGTATTTGAACAATCACTTTCTAGAAAAGTAATATTAGGATTTCCAGCCGAGCTACCATCAGCGTAAGCGATATATCTTGGTTCACGGTCAACACCATACACTTTTATTTTGTTATTAAATTCGGCTATTTTTTTAGTTGTCCCACCAGGCCCACAACCCAAGTCCAAAACTTTATCCCCATCACCAAAATTCATTAAGCTAAGACAATTATACATGTTGATTTTATCGTTTTCTATCCCTTCAATTAATCTATTTATTTCTTTTTTCACCCTAATTTCATTATATAAATTTGCATTATATGATCCTGTCTTCATCTTCTAATTTCCCCCTTAGTTAACACTTTATAAAGTGTATCTCCTATAAATAATTCATAATATAGTTAAGTTGCTCGGATAATGTTTTGTTTTCATCAATATAGATAGTATCATTAGGAAGTATCTTTTGATACTTAGTATACACTTGATTTTGAAAGTATAAGTATCTTTCTCTTAACTCGTCAGAATTAAAAAAACCATTTTTAAATCTTTTTAATCCTTCATTTAAGTGATTAGAGTATTCTATATCTAATCCACATTCAAAGAAAGTCGGAATACGATAATGTATAATTCTCTCATATGCCGTTAAAGGTTTTGTATCCATAAAAAATATTATATTTGGGTTTAATATAAATGATTCAGTATATAACATATTTAATAGTTTCTCTGAACTTCCTCTTACAGAATCATGGCTTAATGGAGTATATATATATCTATGCGATATAACATTATTATCTCTATTTAATTCCGGAAGTATTTGTAATTCAAGCCTTGCATAAAACTCTAAAGCATAGATCAAGCTATAATAATCAGCACTCATTGTGACATAATTGTCAATTTTGCCTGAAATCTCCTTAATGCTATTTAGTGAAAACCAATTTGTAATAATATTATCTTTACTATCTCTGTGTTTCAAATAGCTATCTATAATTGAGGTCTTGCCTGAACCACTCACTCCTTCAAACACGATTAATTTACTTTTCATTTTTTACCTCTCCAATATACCTTGCAAATTTCTCTATACTATGCTGAATATCTCCTTCATTTATTATGAATTTATTTACTACTGGTAAAATTACGCTCATGCCAAATCTCATCTCCCAATTATCATGATTTATAAACTCTTCGTCATTTTTAGGATCATTTTTTCTCTGCCTTGTTAATATTCTATTTCTTCTAATACTTTGATTTGCCAATATCATAATTAACTTAAAATTTGGACTGAGCATATTAAAAAATTTCAAATCTTCCTCTGTTCTAATACTATCAACAATTAATATTTGGTTAAGTTCTCTACATATTTCTATCTCTTTTATATAATATTGACCAAGCGATTTTATTTTCTTATTATTTTTTATTTTCAATGCTTCATTATGTAAATAATTAATAGTATCCGTTTCTTCTTCAACTTTCATATTACTTCTCAAATATTCTCCTAATTTTATGACTTTATATCCTGCATCATTGATAAAGAAATCAGTTAGTGAGCTTTTACCACTACCCATCAGACCAGTTAAGCCAAATATATAGAAGTTACTCATTAAATCATCACCTACCTTCAGGGAATGCCAAAAAATTCATCACCTTAAAGCTTTTATCAGGATTTACAAACAACGTCAGAGATGTATCAGCCCCCTTCAACGTACCTGCTACCACCAATATTTTTTCGTTGGAGTTCACATAGCTATTATCTATTAAGTAAAGTGCTAGTTCTATACAGACCTTTGTACCTTCTGAAAACTGACGTAAAATGTTCACTGTTTTGGAACCAATTTTATTTTTTAAAAATTGCTTGGGAATATCTACAATAGTTGCATATCTACATATTTCATCCATAACATTCTTATTCATAGAATATTTCTCATTTAAATCTTGCTTGCATATAATAATATTCCTACTAAATTTTAATAATGATTCAATGGCCTTATATGCTGTAAATCCTGTTGTACTTGAAATCACTATATGATCAATATGAATATGGTTATTTTTCAAATAATTTGAGACGGTATCTAAAACTCTGTCTGAATTTTGTTCGCCAGCATGTACGTAATACTCTGTCGCTAATAAATATTTATCCATGTAAAACCCCCTTTTCTGAACGTAAATCTATAATATCTTCCACATTAGGACCTGTACCGATTAATGTCACAGGTACATTATATAAATTCTCTATTTTATCTATAAATTTTTTACTCGTATCTGAAAGTATACTGTAATTATTTATTTTATAATCATTTGAGTTTAGGTAATCAACAAAATTTAATGCAATCTGTGTAGGTCTATTTATTCTTATAGATTTTTCCACCAATTCCTCGTCGAATAACCCAACTCTGCGTAACCTTTTAGTAACAGAAGTAACTTCTTTAATTTCCCTTAATGCTCCAGAAGATTTTGTTACATTATCCCATGTAGTTTCATTATATAGTGGTCCATTTGATGCTCTAATAGGATATGCCCTTAAAACCATCACAATGTTCGAAACTTTTCTAGGGCTAATACCTACTTCTCCAATAAAAGAACCTGCAGTCGTATCTCGGCTTGTGACATATGGATAATGTCCATGGTGTACGCTTAAATCAAAACCTTGAGTTCCTTCTATCATAACTCTTTTTCCATTATCAATAAAATTATTTGCAATTTCTTCGACGGTAGCTAAATATTTCTGAAGTTCCGGAACGTCTTTTGCTAATCTAAAGTCGCTCTTTCTTAATGCTTTATCTGCATGTGCAAACCCAACTCCCTTGCCTGTTGATAGTAGATGTTTTAACATATCTTTTTCAGCCGCTATATGTCTTTCTTCAATAATACCAGCATTATTATCAATTAATATCCTATTTTCAGCTATATTAAGTTCAGTTATTTCTTTAAGAATTAATTTAGGAATAATCAGCGATCCTGCTGACATAGCCAACAAACAATTAGGATTTACAAATGAACACGGAATTAATTGCATTACATTGCTGCTATTTTTATAATTAACAGTATGACCAGAATTTGGGCCGCCAGATCTTATACTCATTTCGTGCTCAAAAGATAAATATGCCGACACTTTGCCCTTTCCTTCACTTCCGATTTGTCCTCCTAAAATAATTGTAACCATATACATACCTCACTTTATATTAATTATATTTTCAAAAATATTTCTATAATATTCTTGTTCCTCAAATGAATCTGAAATTATTAAAGCAAAAATTCTTCCCAGATTTATATCATTTCTTCCCCTCATATAGGAGTAAATAACTATTCCCTTACCTTTTTCTTTAGTATAATTTATTTCTGACATAAAATCCCAAATATATTCTAAAGTAATATCATATTTTATATTATAATAACAAGAAAATATAAGCTTGTCTTCTCCCAATAAAAAAGGTAATAAAGAGATATATGTAGATAAAGAGAACCTTCCATTAATCTCTAGTACAGGAATAATTTCACCTTCTAATGTTATGATTGAATCAATACTTGCAACGCCTTTATAATCTAACTCTTTTAATTTTTCACCAATTATTTTAGCATAATTTTTATAAAGATTCCTTTGTGATTTATTTAAATCAGAGTCCCTATTATATAGTTGACTTCCTATATAAATATTGTTATTCAAAACTTGCCGCTTTGGTGGAATGTAAAAGATATCTCCCGTTTTACTTATTACTATTTGGTAATTAATATCATATTGTTTCTTATACCATTTTTCTACTAAAAAATTAACTGACTTTGTGTCTAACTTCCTTTTAATAAAATTAACAAAAGACTGTAATTCTTTTTTATTGTTAATCAAATACAAACCTTTTCCAGAGGCATTGTATTCATCTTTTATAACTATTTTTTGAGAACCGTTAAATTTATCATAATAATTCTCAAGTTCCTCTATATCTGAGCAAATAACTCCCTCTGATACTGGTAGGTCTAAACTTTCAGCTATTAATCTTGAATTAATCTTACTATTAACATAGGAAGTCGTATTATAGTTAGCCCCAAATAATTCACAATTTGTAATCCTTGATATCTCTTCTTCATATTTTGTTACCGCATAAGGTATTAACACTACATTAAAATCTTTACAATTCAATTTCAGTTCTATTATTTCATTAATTATATCTTTATCTTGAATTATCAATTTAGAAATTGATTCGGACTTATTGGAGTTCTTCACTATTCTTATTTGTGGAGTTTTTTTTCCTAGATTAAATAAATTTTGAAATATTATATCTGATGGCATATCTCTTAAAATTACAATATCATTCTCATCTGCCAACAACAAACATAATTGTTCAATTGAATTAGCTATGTAATCATTACTTTTAAAATTTGGGAAATAAGTTCCCTTATCCCTCCATAAATCTTCAGCACCTACATTCATCCACCAAATTTTTATATTTTTTTCTGAAAAATCGTTTATATCAGATAAGGTTAATTCTTTCATTTTAGATCCTTTCTATCAAATAATCCATTAGTTTCCTAATAGTTCTAAAATTATCAACTATTAAGTCATCATCTGAAAACTCAAGGTTAAACTGTTCTTCAATATTTATTATAACTCTAATTGTGTTTAGTGAATCCATACCTACATTTAATAAGTTATCATCTAATTTAATTTCTTCAATGGGTACTGTTAGCTCTATGTTTTCATCTATAATTTTTCTTAGTTTATTCTCCATATTATTTATCATTTCCCCCCCCTTTTTTATACTAATACTTTAATTTGATTTTGGAAAATATCATCCAAACTATCTCTTTTCCTAATTTGATAATATTTATTATTATATACTAATATTTCTGCTGGCTTCCCATGACTTATTAAACCGTAAAAGCTGGATGTCAAACCGTACGCACCTGAATTTAAAATTACTATTTTGTCATTTATATTAATATGCGGTAATTCTATATTTTGACCCAAAACATCCGTTGGAGTACATAGCGGACCTACAATATCAACTATTTCTTTTCTATTTTCATTTTCCTTATTTAAAACTTCAATAGGGAAGTTATTTCTAAGAAATCTACCTATCCCAGCTGAAGCAGAATGATGATTTGATCCTCCATTAACAACAATAAATGTTTTTCCTCTTGATTTTTTTTTATATAAAACTTCTGTTACATATAAACCACTATTAGCTAATATGAATCTACCACTCTCTACTATAAACTTATAATTCTTGATATTTTCATCTCGTATATATTTTTTGATAAATAAGTTTAATGATTCTTTGACATTGCTTAAATCCAACTCATATTCTCCATCAAAGTACGGTATTCCAAATCCCCCACCAAAGTCTACCAATGAAATATTTAACTTGTAATTATTTTCTAAGTTGTCTAAAATCTTAAATGAATTTTCAAAATTATTTATTAGAGTTGTAGAATTTAAAACCTGTGTACCTAAATAAAAATGGATTCCATTAATCTTTATATTTTTACATTTAAAAGATTCTTTAATCACAAAATCTATAAGTTCTTCATCTATACCAAATTGTTTCGCTCCTCCTCCCATCTTAATTCTAGCATCATTCATTTTAGCTTTCGGATTTATTCTAATTGAAATACTCATCACAGTATTGTATTTTTCACAGATTTTATTTATTATAAAAATTTCTTCTAGAGATTCTGCAACTATCGATAAAATATTTTCCTTAATAGCATATTCTAATTCGTAATGTGTCTTCCCAGGACCTACAAATATTATTTCTTTGCTGGTGTAGCCGCTTTTCATAGCTGTATATAATTCACCTAAGGATGCAACTTCAATTCCATTAACGCTTTTCTTCAAATTGGCTAATATCCCGATATTAGGATTTGCTTTCATTGAGTAGAATATGTTAAAGTACTCAGGTAAATTATCTCTTAACTTATCCAGCTGTTGTTCTATTATATTTAGGCTATAAATATATATAGGAGTTCCATAATCTTTTATAATGTTAGTAATTATTGTTTCATTGATCAGCACAATACTCACCTCCTGTTATATATTAAATTTTAAGATAATTAGGTATAGATTCTAATTCATCTTTATTATTTAATGAAAATAACCGTTGAAAAAATGCTTTTTTCCATTTTATCGCTCTTCCAAAATCCTTTTCTCCATATTTAAAAATAAATGAATTATCGTTGATAGCTAGTTCATTTAAAGCTTCTTCCTCATAACCATCGTGATAGATTTTATCCAAATAGTATAAAACATAATATACGGCTTCGGCACAATTATATCCTTTAGCAATTGATATAGCATATTTTAGTTTATCACTATCCATCCTTTGCAATATAAATTCTCTTATATCACAAAACTTAATGAGATTTAGATCTTTTTCAATAATAATCCACATACTATTTGTTGCTTCTTTATATAAATGGCTACATAGCTGAATAAAAAATCACATGTTTCTAGTTCTTTATATTCTTGAGCCCTTTGAAGCATGGTACTAACTGGATTAATATCTAAGTTTAAATCTAAACTAAAACAAAAATCTAACTCTATAAATGATACAAACTTGTCGTCAACTTTTTTTATAAATGGTAAAAGATTATTCATATTCATAGCCCACAGAATCTTTTTTTCTCTAGATACAGGTTTAATAATATTTACCTCACTATCATACTCTCCTTGATCATAACCCAATGAGAACAATATTTGGCTAATGGTATCTGCATTTTCTTTATTAATCATAAAATCTAAATCATTCATATTTCTAATGCCCAGATCCTTATAAATATTAGGTATTAAATTAGCACCCTTAAGTGGTATACAAGGAACTTTATTTATTTTCATGACGTTCATTATATTATTTAGCTCTTTTAACAATATAGTATTTCTATTTTGTGTACCTAAATAGTTAAATATTAATATTCGTTCAAGATTAGGCGATATAAATTTATCATAATTAAACCGTTTTAAATTATAATAAATTAAATTTAAAACTTTATTTTTAGTTGACATATTAAAAATATCATACCAGTTTAAATTTTCCTTGATAATCTTCTCAATTTCAATCAAATTTTCTTCGAAAAAGGTTAATCTACTTAATAATATTACAAGATTCTGCTCGTTTGAAAGATCACTGAACATTATAACCACCTCTATCTAATTTTTTTGTTAATTAGCTAATGTAATAGCAAATATATGTATATTTAAACAATTGGGCAGCTCAATACAACATACATTTCCGTTTGTTTTTAATTTATAACATTTTGCAAATAATGAAGTCCTATTATCTAATATCTCCCATTTACCATTTATCTGTTGCCCTAACTTTCCATCTAAAGCTTTTACTTCATCATACTTAGATAATTTATTCCCCCACGAAGATACAACAAATTTTATATCTTCACTCTTTCCATTACTAAAATAAACTTTAATTTCTTCATTATAGTTACCATATTCAGAGCAGCTAAGAAACATTATATAGTTTGCCTTTATATTATCTATTGCGATTTTCTGCCCTTTACAAATTATATTATCTTTCTTCCTATGAACATAAGAAAATTTGAATTTCATGTTAGATATATTAATTACATCAACATCTTTGACCTCGTCAATAACCATTATCCTCTTAGGATTTGAAAGTTCTGCAAAATCATATATTTTTTCTTTTAAACCTAAACCCTTATTGTCAAAATGCTCATATAAATCAATTATTATATGTTCTTTTATTACTTTATTATAGTTTATATATTCATTCAGGTCCTTAAGTATTCTATCACTTTTACCTCTATCCAAATAATCCTTAATAAAAAAAGCTAACTTCTGTTCTTCTTCAGATATAAATAATATTTTATCTGAAATCTTTTTATACATTAAACCTTTCTCTTTAATATAGTAGGCTTTTAATAACATCCCGAATACTGCCATCCACATATTATTTAATTCCTTTAACTTTCTAATTATTAGGGTTATCTCAGGTATATTGTCCATATCATAAGATTCTAATAGCATTGCAAACTTATTTCTTCCAGAAGCAATTTCATATAATTCCCTAAAGAAAGGCGAAGCATCCGGTCGATCAGTAAATTTTTCGGTCTCTTTTACAATATCAAAAATATTTATTATATCTTCGCTAAAATATATCATTTCATTAAATCTATTTATTCCTATACTTTCATCTTCCAATCGTAAAAATGCATTTTTTAAGATATCATTTATGTTAATTTTTTTAACAGGCAAATCGTGCTTAATTAGATAGTATTTAATTATTCCTTTATTAAAATGACTTGAGTCTAGCCACATACCCGCCTTAGCTTTTTCTGAGTCAATGCATTTAATCTTATTTGTATCAGAATCAAAGTCTACTGCAAGTAACCAATGATTTATATTATTTTTTTGGTAATTTATAATATCCCATGGACACCAAAACGTATTAATCATAAGTATTACTGGTCTATTATTACTAAGCTCACTCTTAATAATATCTATTACTTTATATATATTACTTATATCTTTTTCTATTATATCTATTCCACAATAAATTCTTAATAGTTCAAGTTTTCTATAAGAATTATGTGATAATCCTGATAGTCTTCCATCATTATTAAACTCTCTAGAATATTGAAATCCCCATGAGTCCCCAAACATTAATAAATAATCAGTATCAATCCATTTTGACACACCAGAAATAACTGCATCAATGCATGAAAAGCCATCTATTTGTTCAATTGATATATCACTCAACATCATAACAATTTCCTCCATTACATAATAATTTAATTATGCATAATATGTAAATATTCAATTTATTTTCGTAATCTATGATTTAATGTTTTTAAAATAATTTTATCACTTTATTTATTGTTGTTTTCAATATCTGCCTTAGTTCTTAGCAAAAGCATGATATTTACAATACGGATTGTTAACATTTTTTAGGCAGTTTTTTTAAGGTTATATAATTTATATTCTTTACGGCTTAAATATCCCACTGTAAAATGAATCCTGATATTATTAAACAAATTAACATATATTCTAATTGCTCCAAACTTTCAAAATGATAGTTATTAGTGAATTCAGTTTTAAGCATTTTGAATGTAACTTCAGCTATAACATTGTCATAAGGCCAACCCTCATGCTTAAAGAACACTTGATTTTGAATGTATCTAGAACTCTATCTATTATTTTGTTTTTTAATTCGTTACCTTTATCAGTATGAAATAGGGTAATATCATCTAGTCTGATATTAGCTCTTGAAAACGCTTTATAAACGGGGGCTGTATCTTTATTAGAACCAACATTATAACCTATTATTTCTCTATTAAATAGTTCGACTAATAAATATACATAGTTCCTCTTTTATTAACTCTTACATATGTCAAATCACTAGCTACAGCCGTATAAATCCTATCTATATTAATTTTTTTAGATACTATATAGCCTGCTTTCTTAAACTCAACCTTGCTTTTTTAAGTTTAATAATTATTTCTACGTGATTTAAATATTTCTATTATCTTTGTTGTTATTTCATCTGTACTTCTGATCGATAGTAATAAGGACTTTATTGACTTATAGGACTTTTTACATTGCCTATATATTGTATTTATGAATATTACTTTTTTTCGTCTTAATATCAATACTACTTGCTTTAAAATATCATTCTCCATCTTTAACTGCAGTTTTCTTTTCTTAGCCCAATTAGCTCATTTTCTTCTGAGGAACGATTGTCTTTTTCCTTAAATGATCCAGTAATTTAGCTTTTTTAAATCCAACTATTAAAAACAGTAGGTGTTAAGTCTCATTCATCCATAATATCTTTTTTTAACTTACCCCTTTCATATAGTTCTTTGAACTCCTCAATACAGGTTTTTCTTGCTCTCTTTATTATATAAACGATTCTCCTTTTAATATTGATATTAGCTCACATGACCTTAATTTAGGTTGTCTAGTTTATTGTAGCCTATCCAATATCAGTATACCTAATGGTACAATCTTCCTCATAAGCTACTATATAGGCCCCTCCACAATAATAGTACGGCTACACTAAATCTCTAGATAGTATTAATTTTAGCTTTTTTCTGTTCAATTATTTCTTTGACTTCTTCTTCCTTACATCGGGCTAAATATTACATATGTTGGTAATGAATAATTTTTTGTGTTTCTAGTCTATCCTTCTAGATGTTTTTCTCTTGCTTCTTGATAGTTTTTATACAATTTCCTATTATCTCTATATCTAGTCCATAATGTCTTTCCAAACGATAGTTTCTCAAGCATAAGAGAAGCTAGAATGTGGGGGCAAGGTTTTGTGGACCGGTATAATTGTACTCATCTGCATAGTTGAATTAATTCTTAGCATCTTATCAAAGATCTGTATTTTAAATAATGATTCTAAATATAGATTGTCATTACTTACTCTTGGTTTTGAGAAAGAACTTTGTACTCCTAATTTTTCTAATATTGTTGCTTCCATAGGACTACCATTATCTGAATGTAACACTAAGGGTCTAACTGTCATTACTTCAGATAATGTTGTTTTCCTTATTAATTTCTCTATGCATTCGGATTTTCTGTTTCTCATACTTTATAGATAACTATTAGTCTACTAAATATATCTATATTTAAATAAATATTGTAATCTTGCCCCCTAGCAAGTGCATTTAACCAAGCGATACCCCAAAATCCTCACATGGCCTAGAGCTATTGTTGCATGGAATTAAGTTCTCTCTTTACTAGCTCCTTAGTATTAATACGATGAATTTTCATTATTAGCTCTTTTGATATTCGAAGAATTGTTAATTCTGATGCTAATTATTTTCCTTCATCTACTAACTTAGGAACCATCTATGATGACAGTAAATCAGCAAATTTAAGGTTGCTAATTGCTTCTATTATCTTTGAATGCCTTTCCTCTGTTATTTTATTTCTCTCTTTAGTCCATCTTTGATATGTTTGTTCACTGATACTAAGCTATTTTCAGGCTGGCTTTAATCTGATACCGATAATCAGCTTTACTGTCGTCACGCAATCTTAATCACTAATCACTAATCACTCTTCCTCGGTGTCCTCCAAATCGCATTATTATGAATACTAAAAAAATAGTCAAATAATTATACAAAAGTAAAATTCTATTCCTCTTCTATTTCTTTAATACCTAGAAAGAACATTCAAATTCTTATTTTAGATACCAAAATCTATGTCTACCCAAATTATATCATTCATATAAAATATAATCCAGAAATTAAATTAAGAATTTTCCGACATTTCTCTACATTTTTCACCATTTTATCTGTTAGAAAAGTCACAATTAAGAATTGTAACTTTACCTTCTAGCTTCCATTTCAACTTCTCCTATTCAATTCTTCATTCAATTCAATAAACTCTCTTACTTATATCTACTTAATTCACCCTTATGTTCCCTATCCTTTACCCTGACCTCTGGACAGTAAAATGCTTAAAGTATGATAATAAGAAATAAAATGTATATATTACCTTATATTTACACAGACAATATATTCAGTATTATCCATATAATCATAAGTATATATATCATTTTTATGGAAATTAAAATGGTCATATTTGTCCTACATGACTTGAATCCATATATTTACTTTTTATTTATACTAAATATCATAAAGGACAGAATTAAACTTTAAATTGTATTTTTTTCTGTTTGAATTATAACACCTATTAAACCAAATTATTCCACTACTAAATAAGCTATATATTCTAGTCATTTTATTTTTAATCTTTTTTGTTGCTCCTATTATTTTACTTTTCTTGTTTTTAGAACAATCTGCTCCTAATATTATCATCCAAGTATGAGCTGTACATAAACATAGATATAGATTTTCAAAGTATTTAATACTTTCTGTCCAAGTATCTTCCATGTTAAATCCATTAGGCTTAAATCTCTAAACATCTCTTCTATATCAAATCTTTTTTTATATTCAGTTACAGCAATTTTACTATTCATATTATTAGCTAAATACCATATATCCTCTGACTCTATACCTCTACATACTGCTAAATTGCATTTATATTCTTTTTCACTTAATAAGATATCATTAAATTTTTTTACTCTATTTTTAATTGGATTTATATCTTTGGGATATCTTACCTTTTGATTATCTTCAATCTTAACAATCATATCATTAGTGCATCTTATACAATATTTCCAACCAAAATCATCTATATATCTAAATAAATCTATACTCTTAAATCCTCTGTCTGCCAGTAACAAAATTTCATAATCATATGGAGTAAAGATCTCATTAAGTTCAGATATTCCTTGTTTTACATGTTCAAAGCTTTTATTTCCTTTTTCTTTATAATTAAATATTTTATACCATAGGGGTATTGTTCTTTTTCCTAATTTCAAATAAAATTGTAATATTAAAAATCTATCATCCACGATTATATGGTCAAAGATTATTACTATTTTATTAGAATTACTTCTTTTTACATATTTTTTTATTATTTCTTGAATAAAACAGAGTATAGATAATCTAATTTTATTGTTGATGTTGAAAAGAATCTGTATATTCTTTTTATTTTACTTTGTTCTATTGCATTAGTATAATTGTCTTTTAATTTTTGTGATATTTCTGAGATTATTATTGATCTAGTTAAAAATATTCCTATAATGATTGCCACTAGATTTTTCAACCTTTTATCTGATATACGTAATATTTCATGTGGACTTTTTTCTAATCTTGAGGTAATATATTCTTGATTATTTAAAATAGTTAAGCCTCCTATGAATAAGTTTTTGTCATAAACTTTATTTTAGAGCTTGGCTATCTTTTTTCTATACTTTTTTATTGGTGAGTTTATACTAGTTTTATATTATTGTATCTAATGGATAATTTGCTCTTTTTACTGTCCGTAGGTCACCTTTCTTTCTGTTTTTAGGTACAAAAAAAGAGGCTAAGTCTATTTGGTCTTGAAGTG
>NZ_NPMN01000005.1 GCF_002266425.1 Tissierella sp. P1 | reverse complement strand
TAACTTTTAGTGCTTTTAGATTTTCAATTATTTACTTCATAATTACGGTTCCTGCTTTTCCTTCTATGGCATCCTTTAAAAAATCTAAAGAAGTGATTATTACCTTTTTCCCACCTCTATCTAAGTACTCTATTCCAGCCTCTATCTTTGGTCCCATACTTCCTTTTGGAAACTGTCCATCTTCATAGTGTTTTTTAGCTTCCTGTAAAGACATTTCTGATAAAAATTCCTGATTTTGTTTTCCAAAATTTATTGCTACTTGTGGAACCCCTGTTAAAATTACGAGGAAATCTGCATCTATTTGATTTGCTAATAAAGATGATGCGTAGTCTTTATCTATAACAGCCTCTATTCCCTTTAACATTCCATTATTCTCAGCAACTGGAATCCCACCGCCGCTACAGTAATTACTATAGTTCCGCTATCAGCTAATATCTTTACCGCTGATTGCTCAATAATATCTAAAGGTCTTGGAGATGGTACTACTCTTCTATATCCCCTGCCACTGTCCTCTACCATTACATGATTTTTAGTCTTAGCGATTTTATCTGCTTCTTCTTTACTGTAAAATGGTCCTATTGGCTTAGTTGGATCCTTAAATGCCGGATCATTTTCATCAACTAATACCCGTGATAATACAGAAACAACATCTTTTTTGATGCCTCTTTCTCTTAATAAATTATCTAAAGATTGTTTTATCATATAGCCTAGCTGTCCTTGAGTTTCAGCTACGCATACATCAATAGGCAATACTGGGATTCTATCTTTAGCCGCTTCACTTTGTAAGAGTATATTTCCTACTTGTGGTCCATTCCCATGAGTTAGAATAATCCTATATCCATCTTCAATTAAATCTGCAATATATGGACACATTTTGCTTATATTGGCATATTGCTCCTCTACCGTTCCTTTTTGTCCCTCGGATATTATTGCATTTCCACCAATTGCAATTACTATCTTTTCCTTCAAGGTGCACCTCCTGATTTTGACATAATATTTTATAATATTATATCACTTCGAGTTATTAATAATAAATATTTTTTTATTGGAAATTCTATTTTTTTCAAGCTCATTGAGGTCAAGTTCTCGATATAAAATATTGAAGTAGAACTTTCCTATTCAATTTAAAAACAGTGTGAAAATCTAAATATCCTTATAAACACTGAACTTATCAGAACAATTCAAGAATAAAACCATTCAGTTTACTACAAAAATACTACTTATGATTGAGCTTTGATACGACGATTTATCCTTGAAAAGAGAGAAAATAAGAAACTCCGATATTTGTGATATAATTGATTAGTAAGTCAACTAGTAATTGATAAAATAGGAGTGATAATTAAATGAAAGTCATAACAGTTTGTGGTAGTTTAAAATTTAAAGATGAGATGATGAAAATAGCAGGGCAAATGGAATTGGCAGGAAATGTTATTTTAATTCCTATATTCCCAATAAATGATGATAAAGATGCTTTTACTGAAGAAGAATTGAATATGCTTGGTAAAATGCACAAAGAGAAAATAAAGTTATCAGATGCTATTTTAGTTGTCAATGTAAACGGCTATATGGGAACTAGCACTAAAAGTGAAATTGAATTTGCTAAATCTTTAAATAAAGAGATTATATATTATACTGATTTAATAGAAACTAAATAAAAAGTATCCATTCTTCATATAATTCTCGCTTTGCAGTTTGATCAATGCTTTCACCTGTTTCACGCGTTCCTCCAGGTATTTCCCATGTGTCTCTTTCTCCGTGTTTACACAATACCCATTTGTCATCTGATTTAGATATAATAACAGCAAATTTCATATCTTTATCGTTGACTTCATTTTTAGAATAAAATGTTACGTTCATTGGATTCCTCCTAAGATATTTTGTTAATTATATCATAAATTTCGCACTCACCTGACACTAACTTACGCTCTGATAACTATATTGAATTTTTTTCCGTTATTTTTCATTATAAAATCTTTCAGCTTTCAGTCAAATTCTTATCCTTTCAATTATTGTTTGGATATTTCAATTGGCTTTTTTTATATTTTCTAAACTCTTTTCTTGAGTAATGCAACAAATCACCCTTTTGTATTTAGGGTAATAGTGAAAGGGAAAGCGATAATTCAAAAATTATTCGTTGAAATGCAACAAATGACCCATTCTCATTGGTACTTAGTATGAAGGGGAAAATAGATTGCTTAATTCAGTAAAATTTTCTTAACGAGCAATTGGCAAAATATCCCTTTCAAATCGGTACTTACTATGAAAGGAAGAATGAGCATAAAGGATATTTCTTAGAACTTTTCTCAAAAAGTTTGTTCACAAATTACGAGAGAAAATCAACGAGATACAGAAAGATCGCCATGATGGGATTGATGTTGTCGGTAAGAAAATGACACTCTGTCAATTGTACGCAAAACAGAATGCTCAAAGACCCAACGTTAAGAAAGGTACTCAAAACGGTCGTAAATACCTCATGGAACTCTTAAGACAAGACAAACTAGGTTCTAAGATGCTAAAGAATGGGTGCTTAGAATGAGTGAGAAAGGCTATGCATTTCAAACCATTAACAGCTATAAGCGTTCCTTAAAGGCTTCATTCTACATTGCGATACAAGATGACTATGTAAGGAAGAACCCTTTTGACTTTCAGCTTAGTACAGTTCTTGATGATGATACTGTACTAAAAAAGGACTTACGGGCATTCGATAAAATTTGAAAAGATAATTAGAAATTTATACTGTATTCATTATAAAAACAAGACCTCTTTCAAGGTCTTGTTTAATTATATTACGAGCTTGCAACCTTCATATTAAGTTCACCTTCCTGTTTTGCTATTACTGCTGTACAAACTGCATCACCAGTAATATTGGTAACTGTTCTTCCCATATCTACAAGTCTATCTATACCTATGATTAACCCTATTCCTTCTATAGGCAGACCTATGGACTGTAGTACCATAGAAAGCATTATAGTCCCAGCTCCCGGCACCCCAGCCGTACCTATAGAGGCTAATGTGGCAGTAAGTATTACTGTCAATATCATCCCTATAGTTAATTCGTATCCATATACTTGAGCTATAAAAAATACTGCTATACCCTGCATTATAGCTGTACCATCCATATTGATCGTTGCTCCTAATGGAATAGTAAAAGATGCAATATTCTTTGAAATACCCAATTCCTTCTCTGCTATTTCTAAAGATACTGGAACTGTAGCATTACTACTAGCTGTTGAAAAAGCTACTGACATAGCTGGCAAAAACTTTTTGTAGAATGTCTTTGGTGATAAATCTGTAAATCCTTTTAAAAGACCTCCATATACAAAGAACATATGAATCAGTAATCCAACATATACTGTAAGTATATATTTAATCAAAGGTAATAGACCAGAATATCCCACTGTAGCAAAAGTTCTTGCTATAAGCCCAAATACACCTATTGGTGCAAATAACATTACTATTTCTACTAGCTTCATTATGAGATCATTTAAGTTAGTAAATAGTTTTACCAGAAACTCAACCTTTTTACCTAACAATGATAAACCTACCCCTGTTAATATGGCAAACACAATTATTTGAAGCATATTCCCCTCAGCCATTGCAGCAACTGGATTCCTTGGTACCATTTCATATAAAAGCTGAATAAGTGGTACTCTTGGATTTATTGTAAGTTCCACTGTCTCTATAGCAGACATATCTAATCCTATTCCAGGCTTTAGGAAAAATCCTAATACTAATGCAATAACAACAGCTATAGCAGTAGTTGTTAAATAAAAAACTACAGTTTTCACCCCTACTCTACCTAGCTTCTTTACATCCCCCATGTTAGCGGCACCATTTACCAATGACACGAATACTAAAGGAACTACAAGCATCATTATTCCTCTTAAAAATACCTGGCCAATTAATTGAAAGATTCCATTGATTAAAATTGTATCTTTAATCACTCCGCTAGGTAATTTAAAAACTATAATTCCAGTAATTAATCCAAGTAAAAGTCCGATAAGTACCCGTGATGTAAGATTCATTTTTTTCTCAGCCATAATATCCCCCCTTAAAATATTTTATGTGCCATAAATTGTGATTATTATCATTGTATTCTATTCTGAATATTTTTTCAAGTTTAAATTATCAGAATACACTTCATTGCATAAAAATAGATGGGAAAACCCATCTATCTTTCATTTATCATATCTATAACCATCTTGTTTACAATTTGAGGATTAGCCTTACCCTTTGATGCTTTCATTATTTGACCAACTAAAAATCCAATAGCTCTGTCCTTGCCATTTTTATAATCAATGATGGATTGTTCATTTTCATCTAGCACTTTTGCTACTATTTCCTTTAGTGCTCCTTCATCACTAATTTGAATTAGTCCTTGTTCTTTTACTATTATCTCAGGATCTTTACCTGTATCGAAGATTTCTTTTAATACCTTTTTACCAGTATTATTATTGATTTTTCCATCTTTAACAATGGTTATTAATTGGGCAAGTGATTTAGGTGTAAGGGTAGTATCTTGAATTTCAACTTCTTCATCTTTCAGTCTTCTTAATACATCTCCCATAATCCAATTACTAACCAATTTTGAATCATTAATATATTTAATAGTTTCTTCAAAGAAGAAAGCTAATTCTTTAGATGCTGTTAAGACTCCTGCATCATATTCAGAAAGATCGTAATCTTTTATAAATCTTTCCTTTTTATCATGAGGTAATTCTGGAAGATTATTTTTTATTTCTTCTATCCATTCATGATTAATTTCTATTGGAGCTATATCTCCGTCAGGTGCAAATCTATAATCTGCTACTCCACCTTTTCCCCTCATGGTTATTGTCTCATTTTTTGCATCATCCCATCTTCTTGTTTCTCTTACTGTATTCTTCCCTTCCTTTAAAAGAGCTATATGTCTTTGTTCTTCATATTCCATAGCCTTTACTGCTCCCCTAAAGGAGTTTAAATTCTTAACTTCTGTAATATTGGTTTTAACTCCTGTTTCATTATCTACCACATTTATATTTACATCACATCTTAAGGAGCCTTCTTCCATCTTACAATCAGATACTTCAATATATTTTAATATTGCTCTAAGTTTTTCAAGGAATAGTCTAGCTTCCTCTGGAGTATTCATATGAGGCTTTGTTACTATTTCTATTAGCGGTACTCCTGATCTATTATAATCAATTAGAGTATCTCCCTCTACTGTATGGATTTGTTTTCCTGTATCCTCTTCTATATGAATCCTTTGTAAGCCAATTTTTTTAGTTTCATTTTCTAATTCTATCTCTATATAACCACCATCGCATAAAGGCAAATCATCTTGGGAAATTTGATATCCCTTAACTAAATCTGAATAAAAATAATTTTTTCTATCCATTCTTGTTTTAGTGGTTATTTTTGAATTAAATGCAATTCCTGCTTTTATAGCATATTCTACAGCCGTTTTGTTTATCACAGGCAGTGCTCCTGGTAAACCGATACAAACAGGACAGCAATGAGTATTTGCTTCACCACCAAAGGCATTTACACAGCTACAGAACATCTTTGTTTTAGTAGCTAACTCAACATGAATTTCTAGCCCAATTATAGTTTTATAGCTCATTTTTTAGTCCTCCTTCAAATCCTAGACCCGTCTTTATAATATTCGCTTCTTTATATTTATCCCCAATAATTTGTAAACCAAGAGGAAGTCCATCTATATATCCACATGGTATACTCATTGCACAGAGTCCTGCAAGATTAACAGGGACAGTAAATAAGTCTGCTTTATACATAGATAGCGGGTCTTTTATCTTCTCTCCAAATTTGAACGGAAGTACTGGAGATGTTGGAGATAATATTACATCATATTTACTAAAGGCATTACTAAAGTCTTGCTTTATCAAAGTTCTTACCTTTAGTGCTTTTTTATAATGATCTTCTGCATATCCTTTCGTTAATGAATAAGTCCCTAACATTATTCTTCTTTTAACTTCTTCACCGAAAGCCTCTGTTCTTGAATTGATATATAGTTCATCTAATGTTTCATATTCCTTAGCCCTATATCCATATCTAACACCATCAAATCTCGCTAAATTTGAACTAAGCTCAGATGTTGATATAATATAATAAGCTGCAAGTGCATAGTCTAAATGAGGTAAGGATATTTCATCTATTCCAGCACCTAGAGATTCAAATATTTTTATTGATTTATTAATTTCTTCTTTAATACGGCTATCTATATCGTCCTTAAAGATTTCTTTTGGTATTGCTATCTTCATTCCCTTTAAGTAATTAGTATAATCTATTTCTTTTGGGAAACTACCAAATATTATAGTTCCTTCTGGATTTTTAAAAGATGTAGAATCTTTTTCATCATATCCTGTTATAGAGGACAGCATAAGTACTGCATCTTTTACATCTCTCCCAAATACTCCCACTTGATCTAAAGTATTTGCCATAGCAACAGTTCCATATCTAGAAACTATACCGTATGTAGGCTTGATACCTACAACATCGCAATAGGATGCAGGTTGTCTAATTGACCCACCTGTATCTGTACCTAAAGCCAAAGCTACTTCTCCAGCCTTTACAGCAGCAGCTGATCCACCTGAAGATCCTCCCGGCACTCTTTCTGAATCAATAGGATTTTTAGTTGCTCCAAAATAAGAAGTTTCCGTAGATGAACCCATGGCAAACTCATCCATATTAGTTTTCCCTATAATTATTCCATCTGCTGATTTAATTCTTTCCACAACTGTTGCATCATATGGAGGAATAAAATTTTCTAGCATTCTAGAACCACAGGTAGTTCTAAGATTTTTAGTCATAATATTATCCTTAACACCTATGGGTATTCCTGCTAATAGACCCATCTTTTCTCCATTTTTTATTTTTTCATCGACCCTATCCGCAGCCTTTAAAGCTTCTTCTTTATTTAAAGTTATAAAAGCATTAATGCTTTTTTCTAACTCATCTATCTTATTAAAATGTGCTTCAATTAATTGCCTACTTGATACTTCCTTTTCATGTATCATTTGCTTCATTTCAAATGCCGACAATTTTGTAATATCCATTATCTCACCCCTTCTTATTCCACTATCTTTAATATTTTAAAATATCCATATTGTTCTTCTATAGCATTTTGTAATACTTCTTCTCTCTGCAATCCTTCTTTTACTGTATCTTCTCTTAGCTTTTGATTATAATCATATACTTGATATGTGGGCTCTATATTTTCTGTATCTATCTGATTTAACTTTTCTACATAGGCCAATACCTCAGAAAACTTATCTGTAAATTCATCTATTTCTTCTTCTGAAAACTTTAATTTAGCTAAACTAGCTACATGTTTTACATCTTCCTTAGAAATCATCATCTTATCCTCCTAATTAAACTTTACTTTTTATTTTACCACTTTTTATGATAAAAAATCAAACAATACTATAATGAGCCAGAGAAAACGTTCCCTGACTCATACTATTATAATAACTCCTTCAACTTCTCCTGACCTATAATTTCAATACCTAATTCCAAAGCCTTAGTATATTTAGATCCCGGATCTTCTCCCACTATAACGTAGTCTGTTTTCTTGCTAACAGAGCCTGTTATCTTTCCACCCATTTTCTCTACCATATCCTTGATTTCATTTCTGCTGATTCCTTCTATTGTACCAGTGATAACTACAGTTTTTTCTGTAAATATGGATCGCTGTATTTCTATTTCTTCAAAGTATGGCTTCACTCCTTCAGATAATAATTTATCTAAACTTTCTAATATTCTTTCATCATGGAAAAATTCTATGATACTACCAGCTATAATCTCTCCAACTTCTCCTACTGTCAACAATTCTTCAAAGGTTGCATTTTTTAGATTATCTAAAGATTTAAAATGATTTGCTAAATCATTAGCGGTTTTTATACCTACATTATTTATTCCTAAAGCATATATAAATGATGCTAATGATATATGTTTGGATTTCTCAATAGCTTCAAGTAAATTCTTCGTCTTTTTATCCTTAAAACCTTCTAATTTAATTAAATCCTCATATTTCACTTCATATATCTGAGGTAAATCCATTATATTCAACTCTTCCAAAAACTTCTCCGCTGTCTTTTCACTAAATCCCTCTATATTCATAGCATCACGACTAGCAAAATGAACTAATCTCGATACTAACTGGGGTTTACATGATAATGAATTAGGACAAAATATATGAACTCCATTCTGAATCAATTCAGAATCACAAGCTGGACAATGAGTTGGTTTTTCTATTTCAAAGGTTTCATCATCTGTTTTCAATGTTCCCAATATCTCTGGGATAACATCATTAGATCGTCTAATAAGAACTCTAGAATTTATTCTTACTCCCTTTCTTTCAATGTCATCATAGTTATTTAAAGTAGCTCTCCTAACTGTAACCCCTCCAATTTCTACTGGTTCAAGTATTGCAGTAGGAGTTACCTTAGAGGTTCTTCCCACATTCCATACTACCTCTAATAGTTTCGTTGTAGTTTCTTCTGCCTCAAATTTATAGGCTATTGCCCATCTGGGAAATTTATTGGTGTATCCAAGAACCGTTCTAGTTCTCATATCATCTATTTTTATAACTAATCCATCCGTTAAAAGATCTAATTTATGTCTCACTTCTTTTATTACTTCAATTTCTTTAATTATATCTTCTATTGATTCAAATTCTTTTGCATATGGAAAAACTGGTAACCTATTTTCTTTTAGAAATTCCAATACTTCAGTATGCTTTTGGAATGTTTTCCCCTCCATGTATCCTACATTATAAAAGTAAGCTGTAAGATTTCTTTCTGCAGTTATTTTAGAATCCAAATTCCTTAAAGCTCCTGCTGCTGCATTCCTAGCATTTTTCAAGGGTTCAGAGGCTACTTTATTATATTCTTCCAATACAGATAGTGGCATTAAGCCTTCCCCCTGTACCTCCATAGTTCCTTTAAAGTCTATCTTTAAAGGAATTGATTTTATGGTCTTAAGCTGTGGTAGAATTGCCTCTCCTATAATTCCATTTCCTCTTGTAGCACCTTGCACTAAAAGTCCGTCTTTATAGGTAAGATTTATAGTAAGTCCATCAAATTTATATTCCACTATATATTTAGGATTAGGTAATTTGTCTTCATTAGACAAATTATATTCCTTTATGGACTTTCTAACCCTATTATCCCAGCTAATTAACTCCCCTTCATTTTGACTCTTATCCAAACTCCATAGCTTACCTAAATGAATATGTTTTTCAAACTTATCTACTAATTCTCCACCTACTCTTTGGGTGGGAGAGTAAGGATGTATAATTCCTGTTTCTCTCTCTAATTTCACTAACTCATCGTATAACAAATCATATTCCTTATCAGATACTTTAGGATCGTCTAAGGTATAGTAATGATAATTTAAGTCACTAATTATCTCTATAAGTTCATCTATTCTTTTCTCATTATCCATAAATATCACCTCAATATTTCTATAGGAGCAATAGAAAGTAATAATCGTTTTAACCCTTCTCCATCAAAAGATATAACTAATTCTTTATCATTATCTCTATCCTTTATTTGAACTATAGTTCCTATGCCAAATTTCTTATGTTTTACTTTATCTCCTACACTTACATTTAGATTTTTATCCCCTTGAGGCTTAGGTTGTGCTTGTATTATAAATGGTCTAGGAGCAGCCTTTTCCCTATTTGCTGTAAAATCCTTCACGGATACTAGTTGTTCTTTGATGTTTTTCTTTTCTTTTTTCTCTATGGCATCTCCCATTTCCTCAATAAATCTAGAAGGCAGAGTATAATTTACATTCCCATAAATTGTCCTTACTCTTGCATTAGTTATAAATAATAACTTTTCTGCCCTAGTTACAGCAACATAGCAAAGTCTTCTCTCTTCTTCTAGTTCTGATTCATTATCTACTGCTCTAGTTATAGGAAATAATCCATCCTCCATGCCTACTAGAAATACAGCTGGAAACTCTAATCCCTTAGCACTATGTACTGTCATCATTGTAACTACATTTGTAGTGTCAGAGGTCTTATCTACATCTGATAGTAAAGCCACATTGGCTAAAAATTCTTCTAAATTACTTTCTCCCGTTCTCATTTCAAAATCTATTGCAACAGATATAAACTCTTTAATATTTTCTTATTCTTGTTTGAGCCTCTATTGTATTCTCTCTTTCCAATTCCCTTATATATCCTGTTGTATTAATAACTTCTTCTATAAAATCCTTTACTCCCATTACTTCCTTCATAGCCATAAGTTTATTCATCATATCTACAAATGGCTTCAAGCTATTCTTTGCTCTTCCATTTAATTCACTTATACTGTCCAAGGATAATAAAGCTCCATAGATAGAGTCATTTGTCTCTGCTGCAAATTCTTCTACTTTATCTATAGTTGCATTACCAATTCCCCTTTTAGGAACATTAATTATTCTTTTAAGCGAAATATTATCTACAGGATTTTGCAATACCTTCAAATAAGCTACTATATCCTTTATTTCTTTTCTATCATAGAATTTAAGTCCTCCTACTATTTTATAAGGAATATTTTTTCTAATGAAGGAGTCCTCAAATGAACGTGATTGAGCATTTGTCCTATAAAGGATAGCAAAATCAGATAAACTATATCCCTGAGAGATTAATTCTTCAATTTTACTAGCCACAAATAACGCTTCATCCTCTGAATCTGGCAACTCTTCATAATATATAGGTTCTCCCCCATGATTTTCAGTCCATAGATTCTTATCTTTTCTCTCAGAGTTATTTTTTATTACTTTATTTGCTAAATTAAGTATATTTTGTGTGGACCTATAGTTCTGCTCTAACATTATGGTTGTAGAATTTTGAAAATCCTTCTCAAAGTTTAAGATATTAGTGATGTCAGCTCCCCTCCATCCATAGATAGATTGATCGCTATCCCCTACAACACATATATTATTATGTTTTCCTGATAATAATATGGTAAGCTCATATTGAACCTTATTTGTATCCTGATATTCATCTACAAATACATATTTGAATTTTCTTTGATAGTAGTCTAAGACATCAGAATTTGACTTTAAAAGTTGTACTGTTTTTATTATCAAATCATCAAAGTCTAATGCATTATATTGCTTAAGCTTTTCCTGATATAAAGAATATAATTCCCCGATATTTCTTAAATAAAAGTCCTTATAATTTTGATTTATAAATTTATCTGGATCTGTCATAGCATCTTTTAGTTTACTAATTTGGGCCAAAACCGAAGATTCTTTATATGTCTCCTTGTCAAGATTTTTCTCTTTTATACATTCTTTTATTAATGTTATCTGATCATCTCTGTCATATATTGTAAAGGATCTATTATATCCAATCTTATCAATATCACGTCGAAGTATCCTAACACATATTGAGTGGAATGTCCCCATCCACATAGTATCTACATTGGCAGATAGAAGTCTCCCCACTCTCTCCTTCAGCTCATTTGCAGCTTTATTAGTGAAGGTTATTGCCAAAATATTTCCCGGGAAAATCCCTTTTTCTTCTATTAAATATGCTATTTTATGAGTAACTACTTTAGTTTTACCTGATCCTGCCCCTGCTAAAATAAGTAGGGGGCCATCTGTATGTAATACAGCTTCCCTCTGTCTATCATTCAATCCATTTAGGTAATCCACTCTCTCACACCTTTCTAAACATTTGTTTCCTTCTTTTCTATTATATAGTATTGACCATGAAATTTCCATTAAAAAAGCAGCAATCAAAGATTGCTACTTTTTCAGTAAACTCAAAATATGTGAAACTATATTAATAAAAATTATTTAATAGACTCTGCGATTTTTATTAATTCGCTTTTACCAATTTCTCCTCTTTCTGATAAGCTATAAAGTATTCCATTATATTCCCAATCAATACTTTTTTCATCTATCATGATGGCATTTTCATTATTAACTTTTACTTCCTCTAATTTTCCATCTGTTGCCATTCCATATGCTGTTTCTTCATCTGATATCCTCTGATGCATGTTAATATATTTTCCTGTATTTTGATTAATAAAATATAGTTCAATATACTTACTATTTTTTACAATATCTTCCTTACCTTTATAAAATTCTGCTCTGTCGAATTCATAGCCCTCTGGTAAATAGCTTGGAAGAATTATATTGAAACAGGTATAATCACTTAATTTATTAACATCCTTAACTACAAAATACTTTTCTTTATTCAATACTTCTTCTTCCCTAACAGATATTATCTCTCCACTATCCATATCTATGCGGGCAATTTCTTCACCATCAGCCATATATATTTTTCCAGATCCTATAAATTCTTCTGAAAATACCTCTAACATATTCCCATCTTTATCAAATATTTTCCCTTTTAGGTCTTCTGGAATAGGATAGGTCCTTTTTTGTGGTTCATATTGTACAGCTTCTATATTCTTAAGAGATATAATCTTTACTATCTTATCTATAACTTCTTGTGCAAATGATGTTTTTATCATTGAAATACTCAGTATTCCTATTAATAAAAAAGATGCAACTTTAGTAATAGGATATTTAATTTTCTTTAATCTCTTCATTTCATTCTCTCCTCTATACTCATTGATATTTTTTAAAGCTCTATCAAATACTTCTTTTTTATTACTATTCTTACTAAAATCTTTACCAGCCAAAGCCTTAGTTATTTCCAAAACTTCTTTATATTCTTCTGAGTCTACACTACTTAAGCCATTTATCCCATTAAAATAATCATCTATCTCTTTAGAACATCCATCTTGAATATTTCTATCATTCACATTTATTCCTCCTTCTCCAATTCCTTTTTTAGTTTCTTCATTGTTCTATAAAGTATTATACCTACATTGTTTTCTGTAAGATCCAATATTTCTGCAATCTCTTTGTTTTTCAGCTCTGCTCCAAATTTAAGTGATACAATACTTTTTTCCCTTGTATTCAATCTCCTCAATGCCTTTAACAACTCATCATTTGTTTCTGAAATCTCTACTATTTCTTCTGGTGTTTTCATCTTTGATATTAATTCCTTAACTCCATCAATAGAAAAAATATTATATTTTCTTATACTTCTAAAATAATCATTTACTATGTTCTTAGCTATAGCAAAAATCCAAACTTCAAAAGGTGATTTGTCCTTAGAATATTTCTCTATATTGACCATTGCTTTTAAGAATACCTGACTAGTCAAATCTTCTGCTGCATAATGGCAACTAACCTGATAATATATGAAATTGTACACCCTTTTATAGTAAGCTTCAAAAATATAAGAAAAATCTTGTTGATTATATATATTTTCTTTAGTCTTTTCTGCATTGAGGGTATCCACTAAAGTCAGTCGATACATATCAAACCTCCTCCTTAAATTCTATATTTGGCGCCAAATATTTTCATTCATATGTTAATACGTAAAACTCTTCATTTCATTACACAATATTTGAAATTTTTTATTTATATTTAAGTATAATTAATTATAAGAAAAGCTTCTATCAAAGTATTAAAAGAAGTTTTTCTTGGCCGCTGCATAAGCACCTTGCACGAAATCAAAAATTTTGGCAATCTGCTTAAAACTCATTCAGGTCAAGTTCTTGAGACGAAACATTAAAGTACAACTTTCCTATTCGTTATAAAATAATTTTATATAAACATCAAAAGGGCTGTATCAAATCATTTTGACACAGCCCTTCTATTCTTAACAATTCTAAAGTTCCATCCTTATATTTGTTTTAATCGATTATTTCTTATTATTAGTCTATAAATCAATTCTTCAATAAATGAAACTAGACTGCTTGTTATAAAGTATATACCTATACCTACTGGACTTCTAGATGTTAATATAATTGAGATGATAATAACACTTACTAGATTTTGCTTTAGGGGTTTACTTTCATCAAAGTTTCTTAAATGTCTTATATAGTTTAATAAGTTAGGACTTATTGAAACCAATGCATATACTAAAGGTATTATATAACTAGTGTCGTAGGACTTCAGGTTTGAAACCCATGGTACTAATATGGAACCTGTATCTACACTATTTGTCTTGATAACATTGAATAAAATTATTAATATTGGAATTTGAATTAAACCTGTAAAAGAGCCTAAGAAACTAGAACTATTTTTAGTATAATACTTGGTCAGTTCCTCAGTCATTTTTGTTTCGTTTCCCTTATACTTTTTCTTTATTTCATCAATTTCTGTTGTAAACTTTCGCTGTTTTAATAAAGCTGTTTTTTGTTTTATAGATATTGGTAGTAATAAAACTTTAACTAATATAGTTAACCCCACTATAGCTAGTCCCCAATCATTAGTAAAGTTAAATAGCATATTTAGAATACTGCTTAGTAAATTAGACATGAAAAATTCATCCTCTCAAAATGGTTTTTATAGCTTGAGTCATTAATCATATCTATTATTTAATCTGGAAAGTAAAATCTCCAGATTTGATACTTTTCATAGGCATTATAATCTACTATATTTAAACATATATTATAATCTAAAAATTTACTTTTCTCAAATTCATGATGGTCGTTAGAGATATGCAGAAACTGACTTTTAAAAGATCTTAGTGCAATATATCCTATAGATATAAAACATGCAAAAAACATCATAAAACTTAAGAAATATAAGTAGTCAAAATTCATAATAAAAACTCCTTTTAAAATGAGTTGTGTTAACATTATACGATATCGATAATATATATACAACTTATATTTAGCTGAATCCTATAGTAAGATAATTAATAAAAAACATAAATATAGAACTAAAAAAGTGACCTATATTCTATTAGAATAAAAATTATTTATTAGATTTTATATTTACTTATCAACAATTATTGATTCCTAACAATATAATTCATACTTATATTAGAAAAAAGAATGTTTGTTGAAATAATTAATAAGTCTACAAAAAGTAAGGTGTATATAACATATATACTTCTTTCTTTCATTCCAAGTATTATTATAATAATAACTTGTATAATAATTACAGCTAAAGATGTAATAACTCCGTATAATATTCCCTCTAACAAAACAACTCTTTTTATTTCGCCCTTACTAATTCCTATTATATTCAATAATGTGAACTCTTCTTTTCTATTAACAATATTATTAAAAATACTTGTAAAGCTATTCGCCATAGCAATAAATAAAAAGATACCTATTACAAAAATCTGAAATAATATTTTTTTAATATATCGCTCTTGAAAATACTTTACGGTATCGTTATATGTCTTAATACTTACACTACTATTAAACTCAAGATTTTTAATGTTATTTATAGATGTTAAATTAGTATTATCTTCTAGCCAGATATCTATTCTATCATACCCTATTGTATTGTATAAATTTTGTAAATCATCATAATCCACTATTACTTCTGTTGTAGAATGGAATTTAGTGTAAACTGGAAATTCATCCATTATTTTTATAACCTGAAAATGTTCTGATATAGTAAACTCATTTCTATCCTCTTGGTACATTTTAAGATAGATAAAATCTCCTTCTTTAACTTGAATCATATCAGCAAATTCTTTACTAATTATTACAGGACTTATGTCGTCTTTTATTTCTAGTTCTTTTTTTAAGTCCTTTTTTCCAAAGGCTATTGTAGATATAGTGGTGTAACTACCATTAATATCCTTATTCAATTCAATATCAGTTTTATTTTCCTTATAAAATGTTGAATTTTTATCGATGTTATTAAAATCAATATCAGCAAATAATGATTTTATTTGATACGCGTTAAAACTTTTAATATTTTTAGTTCTTTCTAAACTTTCTAAATTAGGTCTACTTATAAAAGATTTAGAATCATGTATGCTATTATAATCTATATTTCCTTCAATACATATATCCCCTGGAACATATTTTTTTATCCAACTATAATCCTTTTTGGCTCCAATATTATTAATAATTATCATAGTGCTTAAAATACTAAAAGCAATTATCATAATGCATATTGTTATTATAGTTCTTTTTTTATTTCTTAGAGTATTATGAAATCCATAATTTATTAATTTATTTTTAAAAAGTATTTTATTGCTTTCTTCAGTTTTTCTTCGATAATATTCAATATCTTGATTACTTGCATTTATGATTTCTATTGGGGTATCTGAAAATATATAATAAAGAGTGCCTAGTAAACTAGGTAAAAGAATAGATAAAGTAATAATAGCTGACGATAATACAATATATCTACATTGACTTTAAAATCATCTACTAGCAACTGTTTACTTTCTGTTCCAAGAAAATGTGCTACAAACTTTTCAAACAGTAAATTATTTACAATTACCCCTGATAAGATACCTAAAGGAATAGCTAAAACAAAATAAAATACTATTCTGTAAGTAACGATTTCATATAATACTTTTTTATCCATGCCTAACGATGTCATAATTCCTAAATCTTTTCTATCAGATAAAATAGAAAAATACACAACATTATATAAAATTAAACCAAATATAGCAAATATTAAAAAATTTACTACAATTCTCACATTACCTATTGTAGTATTATCATCAATAGCAAAAATTAGTTCATCATTATACTTGACTACATTTTGTAAGTTTATCATTTTTATTAGTTCTTCTGATTGACTTAATATATCTTTCTCTCTTTTAAAATGAATTAATGTGTTATCAACGAAGTCTGTTTTTATTAATTCATTTTTCAACTCTTCTGATACTATCCCAATCTCTATATCTTCATATTTCCCCCAATTTTCAATTATACCGCTTATTGTAAAAGTCTCTTTATATTTATAAAATAAATCTCCAGTATCATAATTAATTTTTTCAAATTCAAGCGATACTTTATCTCCAATTTCAAGTTTATTTCTTTCCATATGATTTCTAGTAATAACGATATCTTTATCTCCTGTTGGATTCTTACCTGCTATTAAATTACTTAATGACGAATCTAATCTATTATAAATTTGATCTCTATATAGAAGCATAAATTGATTCGCATTATCCGTGACACTTCCTATTACCCACTCTCCACCAACCTCTTTAACCAAATCATTTTCTCTGATTTGTTCAAACTCATTTAGTGAAGCATTTTCGTATAAAATATGGTAGTATCCACTTTCTTTAGCTGCATTTAAGTATTTTATCTTCTGAATATTTCTCACCGTCTGGTTAATGAATATAAAACAAGTAAACGCTAATATAAGCATAATAATGGTTTCGATAGTTCTCTTTTTATAATGGAAAATATTATTTTTTAATTAAATTAAATTTTTTTTCATATTCAACAATCTCCCCATCATTTAGTACTATTATTTCATCCGCGTATTTTGTAAGTTCTAAATTATGAGTTATCAACACAATTGTAGTATTATACTTAATTACCATATCTTTTAAAAGTTCAAGAACTTCTATTTCAGATTTTGAATCTAGATTTCCTGTAGGTTCATCTGCAAATATGATTTTAGGCTTATTCACCAATGCTCGGCAAATAGCTACTCGTTGTTGCTGGCCACCAGATAATTCAGATGGTAAATGAAGCCTTCTATCAAATATGTCCATTGTCTTCATTAAATCATCTACGTAATCTTTATCCTCATTAATTTGTGGTAGTTCTATGTTTTCTCTAGCATTTAGTACAGGAATCAAATTATAAGATTGAAAAATAAATCCTATCATAGTTCTTCGAAATCTTGTCCTCTCATCTTCATTAAAGTTAATTAAATTCCTATTGCAAATAAAGACTTCTCCCTTGGAGGGTATATCTAATCCACATAAAACATTTAATAGCGTCGTCTTTCCTGAACCACTTCTACCTATAATAGCTATAAACTTTCCTTCTTCTATATCCAAATTTATATTTTTCAATGCATATACTGGATTATTTGTATTCTCTCCATATATTTTTGTTACTTTTTTGGCATATATCATTTTAACACCCCCTTCTTTAATAATATGAGAATATCAAATTATTCTAAAGTTCACATGAGCAATTCACGCAAACCTTGCGTTATACAAATAAAAATAGTAAAAAGCCTGATACTCAGGCTTTTTAGATAATTAACCATTACAAAAATTTAATATCTTTTTTCTTTAATCTTCACTATGAATTGTCATTAAAAAACTTTCTCGTCATCATTTAATTCTATCACACTTAATTCCTGCACTCTTGTAACCTCATAGAGAAGAATCTCATAAGTAAATATTTCCAATCCACCTTCAAGCTTGATTAATAGAACATGCACATCCTAGTATATCTTAAAAATAAATATTTACACCTTCTTCTACATCTTTCATTTCATATTTAATACTGTATAATAAGATATTTTCATTCCACTAATCCTTGCTATTCCATGTACTTTTTAAAATTCCATTAGGAATGTCTTCCCTATAATTAGGAATTACTACCCTTATTGAAGCTTTCTTTAATATAATATCTATCAGACAAAAATTATAAACAAGCTGTTTATATAATGCTACCATATATGAACTGCCAAAATATTTAGCTTTGCATATCTCAAACTATTAATTTTAACTTTTGATTATCTATTTCATATACCTTTGTACATAGTAAATCTATATCCATTTGATTGTGACTCGTGATAAATATTGTTTTACTCTGTTTGTGTAGATCTAATAATAAATTCCTGATATTTTCTACACTGCTTTTATCAAGTGCATTAAATGGTTCATCCAATAATAACACATCTTGATCCTCCATAATTGCTTGACATAATGCTAATTTCTGCTTCATTCCTAAAGAATAATTCTTTACCTTGGTTTTTAAATTAGGATCAAGTCCTACTCTTTCCATTGCAGTCTTGATTTCATCTTTTCCTATTTTTTTACGTATTAAAGCCAAATACTCTAAGTTTTCATATCCACTTTTATCTTCTAAATATCCTGGTCTATCTATGATAATTCCAAAATTTGTTGGAAATCTGTTTTTTAAATTCATTTCATTTCCATTAATCTTTATAACTCCCGAGTCTGGAAATATAAATCCACAAATTATTTTAAAAAGAACAGATTTGCCCGAACCATTTGGTCCCACAATCCCGTATATTTCTTCTTTTTCAAAGGTAATATTTAAATCCTCAAATATGTTAATTCCTTTAAACCCTTTAGATACATTTATCATTTCAACTAAACTCATAGTATTCACCACCCAATTTATTTTATATCTTGACGGTTAAACATTCCTTTTAATATACATATATTTATAACAATATAGATAAGCAAAATAATTGTATGTCTAAACATTATGTTTCCTTCTACTGCAAATGCTAAACCATTTAAAGAAATGGGGGCTAAATAATATCTATTTACTCCTGGTAGCATAAATACCATTGTAAAAAATAACCCTATTAAACCTACAAATGTATTCCTTGTTTTCCACGCTATAGTAGATACTAGTAATATATAAAATAATAACTGTAAAAATCCATTTACAAAAAATTGATATAATGTTTTTAATAAAGTCACATTATAAAACATATTACTTTCTATAATTGTTTTAGAATTAACTAAAAAATAGCCAATCATAATACTACATATGAAAAGTATTACTAATGCTTTTATAAGATAAGCAATAATTCCCTTAACCCAATGAAGAAACCATCTATCAACTGCCCTATACCTAATAATTTTATAATATAAATTTCCATCTAGCTCTCTATCAAATGAAATCTGAGCGAAATATACTACCCCCCAGAATGTAATAATGTATTTTAATAAATTTAGAAAATGGCCATTTTCACTTGTAATTCCATAAAAGGAAAGAACAATCCCATCTAATATCGTAATATCCAATACATTTTCCGCTCTCAATTGAATAGTCATACTAACAATCACTAATATTGCATAAGTTAAATACATCCATTTATCACCAATTTTATTTTTAATCCTTTTCCTATTTGAATAGATGCTATTTAAGCAAAGAAACATAATATAAATACTTATAAGTACCACTAAATATATCCAGGTATTATTAAAACTCAATACCCCTTTTGTAGCCACTATATAAATCGGAAATTTTAATATGTTTACTATGAAAGATGTATCAACATATTGTTCTATACGAATCATGATAATGCACATAAAAAAAATTATTATGCTAGTTAAAATTAAATAATTTCTTTTACGAAAAATACTATATATAATAATCATAATTAAATTTAAAATCAAACTTACAATATAAAAACTTAAAGCAATTAATATTAATCCTTCTAATGAAGTAATCTCATTTGAACTAAAAACCTTAGTATTTACGATATTGTTATTAAACTGTGACAACTGGCTCCAGCTGAAACCATCGTACAAATCAGAGGATAATATAATTCCAACTACTAGCCATATAATAAAAAACATGTTTAACTTTTTTAAGTATTTCAACTGAATATATTTTATGGTTTTAAATGGATTACCAGTTCTTATGATAATATAATCCTTATAATTATTTTCAACATTTAAAATAGAATTATATAATAATAGAGGTAATATAAAATAATAAGTTAAATATTGGTCACATAATATATAATATAACATATCCCAAAGATTTATAGATAAACCTGATTTTATACCATATTTTATCAACTCAAATTTACCAAACAAACCAAAAATAAATATAATTAGTGCATATAAAAACCATTGAGCTTGATAGTTTTCAAATTTTTCTTTGATATTAAACATAGTAATCACCAAATTGTTTGTATTTTTTATAAGAATATATAAATAAAACAATATCAATGATAAATAAAGTTATAAATGACACAAAAAAATTTCCTGTCCAAATTTTTCTTAGACTTAATGGAAAAACAGACGCAAGTGGTGAAAACTTTTCAAATCCAATAACCGCAAGGAAAAAATTCCCTAAATGATAAAACAAAACAGGAATTGATAATGATATAAATCCATTTTTTTTATGCAATGAAATAAGCATAGCCATATTTCCATATAGTACTGCATTTATGCCGACCCAAATAGTATATACCAGTATATATGCCAAAGAAGAATATTCAAGAAGAAAAGATAAATTATTCTCTCTAGGATACATCTTCTCTGTTATAGGTGTCAACTCTACCAATCCATATCTTGGCACTATTACTTGACAGAAAAAATATGGAATCAATATTATTAAAGCTCCTACTATGAATGTAAAAATACTATTTGCTAGTAATTTGCTTTTTATATATGTCCATATATCAACTCTTGATTGACAATATTTTATATATTCATTTTTATACTCTACGATATAACCATTGGCATAAACCACCATAATTAAAACTGGAAATAACATTGAAATGATTCCCTGTATTGATTCTTCAAATATCTCCCTTGTAATATAATATATATAACCTTCTTGAATTGCTAAAAATTGAATTGTAAAAGGGATAATAATTATTATTAGAATATATAATATCTTTTTCAATGATGAAAATTTCTTAATTTCAGAATATAAACAATTAATCATTTTAGACCTCCTGTTAACTCTCATGAAGATATATTATGCATTTATCTATATTTTATATAAAAGGATAGCAATTAATTAATTTCATCTAGTAAAACCAGTATTTAGCTTAACCTTCAATCTATTAAATTTTAGTTGCTTCTCCATTCCCCTTCAACTTGTACTTTTACAGGTGTACTTAAGTCATTACTAATTTCAAGTCTACATCTTTCTCCAGCTTGTACTGAATTAGGAATATAGAAGAACATTCCATCAACTACATTTCTTTCCCATTTACTATTTCTATTTTGAGACACAAGTCTGATGTCCACTTCATAATCTCCACCTACATAATCAATATCAACTTCTGCATCCTCACTTGATATTGATTTTGTTTGATAGGATGTATAGCCTGAGCCATTAAATCTTGGAACTGTTGTGCTGAAACTACTCCAAGATGTACCTGCATAGGCACTAACACTTCCCATTATTATTAAAGCTATTAATAACATTGATACATTTCCCTTTTGTTTCATAAATTACCCCCCTTATTATTGGTAATTAATCGCTATCCTTCATAAACTAAATATTTGAGATGTTAAAACTATTGATTATAATTGCTTTATACTTGCTTAATTTCTTAATACCAATTATGACTAATAAATTTTCTGAATCTCATAAATAAAATATAATATCTTTAAAAAATACAACACCAAATAGTAAAATTTTTCTTACTGCCTCTTTAATCCAGACACTTAACTTCTACAAAAAATATACTTTATTACTTTCTCCTATTAGATTTAATTATATCAGCAACAAGTAAACAAAGAGCTTGGACACTTTTTAGTTATGGTTCTATACCATTCTCCCTCTCCAGCTCCTGTTGCCATTTCTAACTCTTCATTGGAAATTTCATCTATTACTTCATTCATATTAAAGTAATCTAATCTTTCATCCTCCATTCCCTCATCCCCCTTATTTCTCTAATTGATATAAGAATATCAAATCACTCTAAGATTTACATGAGTAATTCACGCAAACTTTTCCTTATATAATTACAAATAATAAAAGCTACTTTAAACATAAATAATGTCTATAGTAGCATTCTAAATTTATTCTATTGGGGCTTTACATATCCAAGTTGAATTCCCTTAGTTATAGCCTCAATAGCCGAATTAACTTTTAATTTATTAAAAATACATTGTATATGATTGGACACTGTTCGCTCACTTATATATAGCATAGCTGCTATATCTTTTCTTTTATATCCATTACATAATTTTTGCAAAACATCTTTCTCACTATCAGTAAGTTCCTCTATTAATACTTCATCATCTGGAAAGTAAGTATTTCCATTATTGATATTCATAAGAATTTTAATTAGATCATTAGGTTCTATATTTTTATTTACAAACCCTCTTGCCCCTATTTTTTTTGCTTCCATTTTATATACAGGTAAATCATGTCCTGTCAGTATTACAACTTTTGTCTCTGGTATATCAGTTAATATTCTCTTTGCTAACAATAGTCCATCTTCGTCACTTATATTCCGCAGGTTAATATCAATCAGCACTATATCTAGTTTAACTCCTTTGATAATGGATATTGCTTCATTTGTATCATCTATTATACTAAAATTAGTTATTTCAGGATGATCTTCTAATACAATTTTTAAACTCTTTGCGAATAATGCATGATCATCTATTAATAAAATATTTATAAGAATCCTCTCCTTTCATTGGCATTTTAGCTATTATAATTATCCCACTTGGATTATTTTTTAAAAAATCTATACTTCCTTCCAACATCTTGACTTGTTCTTTTATTGAAATTAGCCCTTTTTGATTTTTAATATTATCTAATTTGTTAAAGTCAAATCCCTTTCCATTATCCTTAACCATAAGAATGATCATCTCTTCATTATATTCCAAATTAATATTTAATTCTGTTCCATTTGAATGCTTGAAAGCATTAGTAACTAATTCCTTAATCATTCGATATACGATAAGGTCATAGGGTATTGCTAAAAACAAAGTTTCATCACATTCAAAGTTTATAGAGATATTCTTTAATGGATAGAAATACTTTATAGAATTGATTAGATTTTGATAATTTTCTTTTAGTGTTCTATCCTTTAGCATAACAGGATGATAAGTATTCATTTCATTTCTAATAGATACATTAAGATAATCTAAAGTATTTATAATCAATTGCTTTATTTCTGGATTATCAGATTTTGTTATTAGATTTTTTACCGATAAAATATCTTGAAGAACTTCATCATGCAAGTAATTAGAGATATCTCTTTTTATCTCCTCCTCTTTGATTATTAGTCTTAAACTGTTTTCAATGCTATTTCTAAAGGAATTATCTTTACTGCTTGCTGTTTGAAACCTATCCTTTGCATCTTCATATTCCAGCATTAAATATACCTCCCAGAATAGAATTGCCGAATGAATCAATATAAAATTAGTAACTATATTTAATTTATATATATAGTTAAATATAGATAGAAACATAAAAAATAATATTACAAGTTTTCTTATACTTCTTCTTTTTACGGGAAGAAAATAGTTTGCATTATCTTTACTTATTAAGGCTATTTTATTTATACTAAACAGTGGTATAAATATTAGTACATACCAAATTAAATTATCTATATGTCTTTGGTCTTTCAGTAAAAATGGCAAAATAATTAATATTGGAACAATAATCATTAAAAAGGAATTTATCAAGTTCTTCTTTTCATTTCTCATTACAAACATAAATCTTTTTCTATAGATTGTAATTAAAAATATAAATATCCCAATACTTAATAATAGCTGAATCTGCATTGCAGCATAAAACAATTTTATCTGTATAAATCTAGTCATTAAAGTTAAAATACACATAAACTTGAGAATTAAATCCGTAATCTTTTTATATGGATAACTATAATCTTGGAATATAAAATTTAGTGTGAAATCAATGGTTTTATACAATATGTAAACCCCAAGTAATATGCTTAATTCATAAAAAAGATATCGCTCATCTAGACAAATTAAAAATTGCCAATTTACTAATACTACCAGATCCGTAAATTTATTAATTATTTTAACATTCCTTATATTAATAAAGCTGACACAAAATCCATTTATTAGAATAATAGTAGTTAATATTAATGATATTATTTCAGAACCATATATTTCAGTACTATTCTTTATAAGTTCATAGCATAAAAAAATAATAACAAGGACTTGGTTTAATATGAGGAATTTTAATCTATTTAAATAATCCTCCTTCATTTTACATCCCCCCGACTATGCTAATTAGAATATATTATAGAACACTGTTCCCCACTTAAATTGTATTATATATTTAGGGGAATCATAAGGCAATTGTGATTATATATTAATTAATCTCTGGTAGTTCTAAGGTTAAAACTGATGGTATTAATTTTGGCTTAGTCAATCTTAATAACTGATATCCTATACCAGACAATCCTGTCATGAATGATGTTACTTGAAAGTTCTGAGGGATCCCACAATGCCATTGATCTATATTTGCATCTTTAATTAGATCAGATACTATTCTTCTTGCTTTTAGAAGATAATTTTCCTTGTAAAATAATTTATTAGCCATAATTAATAGTTCAATATTTCCCATAGTTCCATGACATAAACAATCACTTCCCCCAACTCCTTCTTTAAGCGTTTTGTTTATTGAATCTTGAATCTCCTCTATGATAGAATCATCTTTGAAAATATCATAGCATTTTATTCTAGAAATTCCTAATCCTGGAGCCCCATGGCACCAATTAACGGGGTCAGTAAATCCATTTTCTATTAAATCTTTTTTATTTTTAGTATTTATCCAATTATTCTGTTCTCTATTATAAATTTTCCTTTCAAAATTAATAGCTTTTAATGCTAAGCACAGATACCTTTCATCTTTAACTACCTTATAAAGTTCCATTAATGCCCATGCAATTCCTGCACTTCCATGCGACATTCCTGACAATATTTGTCCTCCCCCTGCTGGTGTTGGCCAACCAACACTGTTGTCTTTCTCAATACAGTATTTAATTAAATGTTCACCACTATTAATAGAAACATCCAATATCTCTTTATTGTTATATTTATTAAATATGTTTAAAGCCACTATTAATGTTCCAGCACAACCTGAAACTATATCAAAATTCTTGTCATTTTCTATATAGTTTTTACAGCTTAATATATAATAAATTGCTTTTTCTATTAAATCATTTCTATTAAACTTTAACCCCATAAAATAATAACAATATGCTAATGATGCTTTTCCCAAGAATGCTGAAATATTATTTTCATCCATATCTTTCGTAAGGTATTCTGCTGACTTAAGGATTTTTTCTATTACATCTTTATAAGCATTATTTTTTGTTATATCATACAGAATTGTAAAAAACAATCCATTCCCTAGGACTCCACTATATAAATAAGCATCTTGTGGTGAATATATCCATTGTCCACCATTTCCGATATCAATATTTAACCAATTAATATCATTGCATTTATCACTTAATATCCCTTGTTCTAAAATTTTATTGCCTATCTTTTCTGCTTCTTCTATGAAAAGTTTATCTGTTTCTAATAGTAGATTATTTGTATTCATATAGTTTTTCTTATATTCTCTGATTTCCCATCTTTTAATTGGCTTTCTAAGTGAAGTTTCTATATACTTTACTTGTTCTTTTTTTGCTATTTCGTTCATATCTCTTATTCTACTAATAGATTTCTCTAACATATTATATTCATTCTCAATGCATTTCCTCCCTAAGCTGTCATATACAATTCCACTGTTTACATATGAGTAAAAATAAGGAATATCTCCTTCCATCATATCTCTTATTTCAGATGTAACTATGTTCAGAAATCTTTTATCTTTTTTAACTATTGCCCACATTTTATCAAATAATTTATTTCTATATATTCCATCAAATAAGTACTTGGGATGTGTTGAAGTCTTTAAAACTACACTATAACTTTGAGTATCTCTTAAAATAGTTCTAACTTTACAATTTGAAAAATTTGTTAGTAATCCATCTTTATCAATAAAATCTGCCTTGTTTTCCATAATTAAATCATAACAACTTTCAAATCCTTCAATTATGAAACTAACATACTCTCTAGGGTCTATATATTTACCATTTAGCTTCGGGATGTTCTCTTTATATTTTATCATGCAATCAGTGCGTATAAGTCTCATATTATCAGTATAATTATCTTGAATTTGATATTTTCCTTTAAGAACAGTTTGTCCTCCTTTTCCTGTAATTCCTGAAATATCCAAGTCCATATTCTTATCTATACTGGCCGGAAATAGACTTGTCTCAAATATTGAGTTTTTTATTTTTCTACATATTATCTCAAAGGAATTATCTTCTTTACTCATGTAGCCACTAAAACTTTGGAATATCGATTCTAAATCTACAAAAAATGGATTATCTCTAGATATTATTAGGTTATCCATGTGTAAATCTGAAGTATTTAGTATATGAAATAAACAAGAATATACTCCCAATTTATAATATATTTTTTCTAAATCATCCTCGGAATTACATTCCTTAGCTTCTATACATTCTTGCCATCCATATTCTTCTCTTACTAAATATGTCATTCTCTCTAGTTTATATCTTAACTCTTTTTCGTTTATGTAATTCAGTATGGCATTAAATTTCTTGTCTATTTCTAATGATCGTGGTTTATATACAACACTTCCTTTTTCAAAGTAGAAAATTAATACTGATTTCTTTCCACAATGGCTATCTCCTTTGTTGTCTTCAATTCTTTTAATCTTGCCTTCTATTTGAAATATCTTTTTTAAATATTTATAATCTCTATTTAAGTTATCTAAGGATTCTATAATATAATCTTTACTTTTTATTAATTCCTCTACTATAACTCTAAATAATATAGGAAATTTATATATTAATTCTTTCAAATATTGTGCATTTTTAAACTTACCGCAAAAATCTAAATACCTATCTTTAGGGCTATCTCCTTTTAACTTATTATTCCTACTAAAGTAATTTAGTTCTAAAATTAAAGTTTTTAAAGATTTTTCTATAACTATCTCAAATGTCTTCTCTGCTATGATCTCTTTTATTAACTCTTCACTATAATTTACACTTTCTTCTATGGTAACTTTTGTCAATATCCATTTAATGAATGGAGTAGTAAAACAAGAAAATGGATGTTTAAGATACTTCTTATTAGTCATATACTCATTTACTTCTACATCGTCTCCAAATAAATTTATAATATCATTTATGTGTCTAATCCACAATGGAGTTTCTTCTTCCTTAAAAAGAATATCCTCTTGTCTCTGTGATAATAAATTTGAAAGTTCTTCTTCATTTAATCTATATGTCTTTAAATAATACTCTAAATACTTGTCTTGTAAAAAGATTTCTTCCATCCATCTTGATAATAGCAATGTGTCCCTAATATTATTTTCTCCTTTTATATACAACCTTTCATTGAGATACAGACCCCTTCTCAAATTATTTATATCTATAGATTCCATTCTTACCCCCTAGAATGAATAATATTTTATATTATATCTCTATTAAAATCTTATTTCATGAGTAATTTACGCAAATCTTTTAATTATTATAAATTAGTAACAATTAAATCTCACCCCACAGTTTAATCCTAACTTTCCACTAAAGCAAATATAATAATATTCATTGTTTATGTCCATTTCCAATGCTATAATAAGAGTAAATTTAAAGATTTAAGGAGGAACTTTATGAAGTTAAATTACAAACGGACCTTTTTTGTAGGACTAGCATTTTTATCTATTTCTGCATTTTGGCAATTATATGATAATATTATACCACTTATTTTACAAAACACCTTTAAAGTTGGGGAAACTATGACAGGCACCATAATGGCTGTTGACAATATCTTAGCTTTATTTTTACTTCCTATTTTCGGTGCTTTATCCGATAGAATAAGGACTAGATTTGGAAGAAGAACTCCTTTTATCGTTATAGGTACAGTCATAGCAGTTATCTCTATGATGATGATTCCTATTGCAGATAATAATCAAAATTTCATATTGTTTTTTATATCTTTAGGTGTGGTACTTCTTTCTATGAGTATCTATCGTTCACCTGCAGTTGCTCTAATGCCTGACATCACACCTAAGCCTCTTAGAAGTAAGGCAAATTCCATAATTAATCTCATGGGTGCAGTAGGAGCCATTTTTACTCTTGCAATGATTAGTATATTGATTCCAAAAGAATCTTCACCTAATTATACAAATATCTTTTTATCCGTTGCTATTCTAATGGTAGTTGCAGTTGGTATTCTTGTAATTACCATTAGAGAGAATAAATTAGCTAAAGAAGTATCAAGTACTGATTGTACTGAAGATGAAGAATCCAATTTAGATAATCTAAATGAAAGCATAACTATGGATAAAAATGTAAGGCGAAGCCTAAATTTTATATTTGCATCAATATTTTTATGGTTTACAGCATATAATGCTGTCACTACAGCTTTTTCTAGATATGCAATAACGGTTTGGGACTTACAAGGTGGTGGTTTCGCAAATGCCCTTATGGTTGCAACAGGTGCTGCAATTCTATCTTATATCCCTATAGGAATCATATCTAGTAATATAGGTAGAAAGAAAACTATTATTGGTGGTATTGTAATGATGAGTATTTCTTATTTCTTTGGATTTTGGTTTAAGACTTACTCTCCCTTAATCAATGTGGTATTTGCATTTACAGGTATTGGATGGGCGGCTATTAATGTGAATTCATATCCAATGGTTGTGGAGATGGCTCGTAGTGCTGATGTAGGAAAATATACTGGCTTATATTATATATTCTCTATGTCTGCACAGGTTTTTACTCCAATATTATCTGGATTTCTATTAGAAAATATCTCTTATAGGACACTATTCCCTTATTCATTTGTATTTTCTTTGTTATCCTTGGGCACAATGTTGATGGTTCGTCATGGTGATTCTAAGCCACCAAAGAGAAAAAGCACATTGGAACATTTTGATGTAGAAGATTAGTTTATAGGAGGTTATTTAATGTTTTTCTATATTCTTGGTATCATTTTAATGGTAATTATTCTTTACCTTCTTGCTATTATGCCAGAAACACTAAATAGACCTGACTTAAGCTTATTTTATAAAAGATATTATGCTCATAGAGGCTTTCATAAAGAAAAGTTTATTGCACCTGAAAATTCTATGGCTGCATTTCAGCTGGCAATAAATCATGGATTTGGAATTGAGTTTGATATACAGTTATCAAAAGATCGTGTTCCAGTTGTATTTCATGATTTTAATTTAAAAAGAGTCTGTGGCATAGATAAAAATGTAAATGAATTGACTTTTCAAGAATTAAGAGGACTTACCTTATTTGATTCAAAGGAAAAGATTCCTCATTTAAAGGAAGTAATTGATTTGGTTAATGGACAAGTACCTCTAATAGTGGAAATAAAATCCAGATTTAATTATCTTTCAATTTGTAGTATAGTTGCATCTTATTTAGATAATTACAGTGGGGCATATTGTGTGGAATCTTTCAATCCTTTAGCTGTACTTTGGTATAAAAAAAATAGACCGCAGGTTGTTAGAGGACAGCTTTCTACAAATTATTTAAAGAGCGAAATTAAACAAAGTAAAATATTTTCTTTTTTATTACAGAACTTAATGTTTAACTTTATTACCAGGCCTCACTTTATTTCATATAACTACAAATATCATGATAACTTATCTTTTATTTTGTGTAAAAGACTTTATAAAGTCACCACTATTGCTTATACTATTCCTTCAAAAATAGAATTAGACAATTATCTTAAGTATTTTGATTTGTTTATTTTTGAAAATTTTTTACCAGATAATCCTTTGAATTAAAGATAATAGAAAATAGCTAAGATTATAATCTTAGCTATTTTCATATTATCTTTAATTTTCTGCTAAAAACACATTAATATCAAATTCACCAATATGGGTTTTTAATGGTAGAAGAAGTGCTAATTTATTTGCCATAGAAATAGACTTATATTCGCCTATGATTATTTGTGGTGGAGCAATATCACATATGTAATTATATTCAGTTAAATTTGTTACTGCATTGCCTCCAATAATATTTGCAACTTCACCCAAAGCTGAAGATACAAAGTTGTCTATTTCATGCATTTCCATTCCTGACATTATTCTAACCATCTCTAAAGTCATATCACTAGTAAAACTAAAAAGAATCGTGCCTTTCAAATCTCCTGTGACTCCAAGAATAACATTGGCATCTTTGCTGCAAACCATGCCCTCTATAGCCTTTAACTGTCCCTTCTCTACATCTGTGTCAAGCATTAATCTAAATACATCCTGAGTTGCCTTATAAAAGGAGTTTAAGTATTCTGCCTTCATTGTGCTTGTCCTCCTTTTTCATTTGCATATTCTCCAATTTTTTGATCCATTTTTCCCACATGCATGATTAGCCATGTCATAAGTTTAGCACTGAATTCTTGTATTTTTTCCTCAGTAAATCCTCCTTGTTCAAAGATTTTAACATAATCATTGATTACTTCTTTAAATTTTCTATGTGCTTCTTTATGTATTTCAATATCTGGATAATTAATTTTTTCTTGATACGCTTCTTCATCATCAAAATGGAATATTACGTATTCTTGCATAAATTCCATTGTTTCTTTTACCTTATCTAATCTTTCATTCCAATCACTTTTACTTTGAACAATTTGTATAAATTCTGATAAACGTTTAAAGAGTTCTTTGTGCTGCTCATCAATTAATTCTACACCAACTTTATATTTATCTTTCCACATCATTTTTAATCCCTACTTTCTAACTTCATAATAATTATAATATTTAATTATATACCCCATAATTTGATATATTACAACAATAGCTTACACTTAATGTTAAAAATCAATAGCTTTGATGTGGCTCATGCTCTTAAATATTATATTATAATATCTAGTATCTCAGTATCTTGTGGCTGAAGAAAATCTATAAATTTATTACCTACCTGCACTATAGGCTTAGTTTCATTTTGAGGGTGTATATAGACTATTATTCCTGTTGAACCATCACTTAGTAAGACCTTATTTCCAACATAAAATCTAGATATATTCTTTAAAAAGACTTGAGTAATATTAGGGTCTAATGAGGTGAAACTTTCACGTCTAAGGTAATCTGCGGCTCGTAGTGGCGAATCCTTATCTTTATACACTCTATTAGATGTAATAGCATGATATATATCGCATACAGCCATTATTTTTGCATATTCATGTATACTATCTCCTTTAGCACCATAAGGATAGCCTGTCCCATTGATTTTTTCGTGATGCTGCAATATACCCTGTAAAATATCTTCATTAAATCTGTTAGTTTCTAATAGCATTTCATAACTATAAAGAGGATGTTTTTTCATTTCTTCATACTCTTCTGCACTCAATATACCCGGTTTCTTCAATATTTCATCCGAGATCTTCAACTTTCCAATGTCATGAAAAAGCCCAACTATAGATAAATCCATAATTTTATCTTGAGGATAATTTAGCCATTTTCCCAAAGTTATAGCTAATATGCTTACACCTAAACTATGATTAAATGTATAGTCATCTGTCTTTCGAAGCAATCTCATCTGAGTAAGTATATCTCTTTCTGAGGCTATTTCCTTAACAAAGCTATTCATCTCAGAAATTACCTTATCTGATTTTAATTTTTTACCCTCTTTAATCTCATTGAATATATTATCCAGTCTATTTTCTACCTTGGAATATTCTCTAGCAAATCCATCATTGCGAATTCCTTCAGGTATTTCTTCCTCTCTAACAAATACAAAATGTATTCCATGAATATTTAGTTTATCAATGAAAGCCTTTGTTATAGCGGTGTTCTCTGGTATCAATACTGCACCTGTTTTTATATCTACTACGTCCTTGTCCAAGAGCATTCCTATTTCTAATTTATCAATATTAATGAGTTTCCCCAATATACACACCTCCACTGAGATTATATATTACTATTGATCTAATTTATTTTTACACTCTAAAAGGAATAAGGGACTCTTAGTCCCTGTTTCTTATAACCAATAGGAAAGTTCTGCTTTAATACCTAATATCAAGAACTTGACCTAATTGAGTTTTAAGCAAATTATCGAAATCTTTGATTTCATGCAAGTCGCTTATGCAGTGGCCAAGAAAAGTTTCTAACGTTTCCTTAGAGGCTTTTCTTATTCTTCTATTATGCCTAATTTTTTTAATACAATATTGTATCCTTCTGAACCATAGTTCAAAGCCCTATTTATTCTACTTATCGTTGCAGTACTAGCACCTGTCTCAGCTTCTATTTCATTGTAAGTTTTATTAGCTTTAAGTAATTTCGCAACCTCGAGCCTTTGTGCTATTGCTTGAATCTCCTTTATAGTGCATATGTCTTCAAAAAACCTATAACACTCTTCCATATTTTCTAAAAGTAAAATCGCTTCAAAAAATCCATCTACCTGATTGGATTTTATCTTTGAATTAAATTCCATATCCTGCCCTCCTAATAAATTATAGTTTCATACTAACGTATTCAAGTGTAAAGTGATAATAATAGCTGGGACTTTGCCCAGCCATTATCTAGAACAATCCTACTATTTCTCCACTTGGTAATATATCAATATTATTTGCAGCTGGAACTTTTGGTAATCCTGGCATTGTCATAATTTCTCCTGTTAGGGCTACTAAGAAACCAGCACCTCTAGATACTTTTATGTCTCTAACAGTAATGCTAAATCCTCTAGGTCTGCCAAGTAAAGTCGGGTCATCTGAAAGTGAATATTGAGTTTTTGCCATACAGATTGGCATCTTGTCAAATCCTAATTTTTCTATATTAGCTATTGTTTTCTCGCAAGCCTTAGTGAAGTCAACTCCATCTGCACCATAAACTTCCTTAGCTATCTTTTCAATCTTAGTCTTGATTGAATCTTCTACATCATATAAAGGTTTAAAGTTAGACTCTTTTGTTTCACATACTCTTACTACAGCTTCAGCCATTGCTACTCCGCCTTCGCCACCTTTACCCCAAACTTCTGAAAGAACAGCTTCTGCACCTAATGATTTACATCTTTCAAGTACATAGTTAAGCTCAGCTTCTGTGTCTGTTGGGAATTTGTTAATAGCTACTACCGCTGGTACTCCAAATTTATTGATATTTTCTATATGTTTCTCTAAGTTTTCAAACCCTTTAGCTAATGCTTCTAAGTTCTCATTACCTAGTTCATCTTTCTTAACTCCACCATTGTATTTTAACGCTCTTACTGTAGCTACTATAACGGCAGCATCTGGTTTTAATCCACCGAATCTACATTTGATATCGAAGAATTTTTCTGCACCTAAGTCTGCACCAAAGCCTGCTTCTGTTACTGTGTATTCTGCCATTTTTAAAGCTAATTTTGTAGCTAACATTGAGTTACATCCATGAGCTATATTTGCAAATGGTCCACCATGAATTAATGCTGGTGTGTTTTCTAATGTTTGAACAAGGTTAGGATTAACTGCATCTTTCATAAGTAATGCTACAGCACCTTGAGCTTGTAAGTCTTTTGCAAATACTGGACTTCCGTCATATTTATATGCTACGATAATTTCTCCAACTCTAGCCTTGAAGTCTTCTAAGTCTTTTGATAAACAGAAGATTGCCATTATCTCTGAAGCAACTGTTATATCAAATCCATCTTCTCTTGGCATTCCATTTGGTTTTCCGCCTAATCCGATTACAATATCTCTTAATGCTCTGTCATTCATATCAAGAACTCTTTTCCAAACTACTCTTCTTGGGTCAATGTTTAATACGTTTCCTTGATGAATGTGGTTATCTAATAAAGCTGAAATTAAATTGTGAGCTGTAGTTATTGCGTGGAAGTCACCTGTAAAATGAAGATTGATATCTTCCATAGGTACTACTTGAGAATATCCACCACCAGCAGCACCGCCTTTAACTCCAAAGCTAGGTCCAAGTGAAGGTTCTCTAAGTGCTGTTATTGCAGTTTTACCTATTTTATTTAATCCCATTGAAAGACCTATATTTGTAGTAGTCTTACCTTCGCCTGCTGGAGTAGGATTAATTGCTGTAACTAAAACTAGTTTTCCGTCTGGCTTGTCTTTTAATTCCTCTAAAAGTCCTAAAGATACCTTTGCCTTATACTTTCCATAATGTATAAGTTTTTCTTCGTCTATCCCTAACTTCGCTGCTACCTCAGATATAGGTAACATTGTTGCCTCTTGAGCAATTTGAACATCTGTTTTCATACTTAATCCTCCTTGTGTTTATTTTTGTACTAACTATTATTTAAATTACCTAAGTAAATTATACCCGAATTAATATATACCCTTTTTAATATGGTCAATCACTTTTATTCCAATTTTCTAATTTTTTAGCCTATTACTAATGAATACTTAAACTACAATTACTATATAGTATTATAACAGAACAATAAGATTTTGGAAATCTTTTTCAACAAAAAAAGCAGGTTTTATCCTGCTCTATGAGTTAATTAATTGACAATTGTAGTTTTCCCAATATCCTTCCTATAATTCATACCATTAAATTTAATTTTATCTACATTTGAATAGATTTTTTTTCTAGCTTCTTCAATAGTATGTCCTAAACTAGTAACAGATAAAACTCTTCCTCCATTTGTAATTAAACTTCTATCTATTTTCTTTGTTCCATTATGAAAAAGTATAATATCCTTATCTAGCTCATCTACTCCAGTAATTATAAATCCTTTTTCATATTCATTAGGATACCCCTTAGATGTAATGACTACAGTAACACAAGCCTTCTCTTTCCATATTAAATCTGATTTTTCTAATGTTCCATCTATTGTATTTTGAAATATATCTATTATATCTGATTCAAGCCTTGGGATTAATACTTCTGTTTCAGGATCACCAAATCTTACATTAAATTCTAAAACCTTAGGCTCATCACCTACTATCATCAGACCAATAAATAATATTCCTCTAAAATCCATTTTTTCTGAATCTAATCCGACTCTTATGTTATTAAGTATATTTTTTTCAATTTTTTTATTTAACTCATCATCAAAAAGCGGACTAGGAGAGAAACAACCAACTCCTCCTGTATTTGGTCCTTCATCGTTCTCATATATTTTTTTATAGTCTTTAGCAGATTCCATTGGAATTATTTTATCCTTAGTAACTATACAAAGAAGAGAAGCTTCTATACCATCTAAAAATTCTTCTATAACAACCTTTTCTCCCTCAGATCCAAATACTTTTTCTCCTAAAATATCTTTTAATGTATTCATTGCTTCATCTTCACTCTGGCAAATAACTACACCTTTCCCGGCACATAGTCCATCTGCCTTTATAACTAATGGATAAGTGAATTCCCTAAGTCCTTCTATTGCTTCATTTAAATTAGTATATGTCTTATATTTAGCAGTAGAAATATTATATTTCTCCATAAATCCTTTAGAAAAATCCTTACTACCTTCAAGCTCAGCACATTCCTTGTTAACTCCAAAAATTTTCAATCCTTTTTCTTGGAATTTATCTACTATACCTAGTACTAAGGGTAATTCCGGCCCTACTACAGTTAAATCTATATGATTTTCCATAGCGAATTGAACTAACTTATCTATTTCATCAACATTTATAGCTATATTTTCAGCTATATCAGCAGTTCCACCATTTCCAGGTGCACAATAAATCTTACTTACTTTCTGACTCTTAGCTATTTTCCAACATAATGCATGTTCTCTACCACCACTGCCTATAACTAATACTTTCATTTTCTTACCTCCTAGGCATTAATGTTTGAAATGTCTTATACCAGTGATTATCATAGCAATACCATTCTTATCTGCTTCTTCTATTACTTCATTATCCTTTAGTGAACCCCCCGGTTGAATTATTGCTGTAATTCCTGCCTTAGCTAATAATTCTATGGAGTCTTTAAATGGAAAGAATCCATCAGATGCTAAGACTGCTCCTTTGACCTTTTCCCCTGCTCTTTCTATTGCATTCTGCACTGCCCATACCCTATTTACTTCCCCAAGACCAATACCTATGGTTGCTTTATCCTTAACTATGACTACTCCGTTGGATTTTACACTCTTTGCAGCTTTCCAAGCAAATAATAAATCTTCCATCTCTTCCTTAGTAGGCTGATTCCTGGTTACTACCTTTAATTCTTCATTTAATAAAATATTATCTTTATCTTGTATTAGTAGTCCACCTAATACTTTCTTTATATCTAATTCTTTATATTCCCTGTCTGTAATATTGTTTATCTGTAGGATTCTTATATTTTTCTTTTGAGTGAGTATTTCTAATGCTTTTTCAGTGAAAGATGGAGCCATTACTATTTCTATAAAAATTTCATTTATTTTTTCTGCAACCTTCTCATTTATTTCTCTATTAGCTGCTATTATTCCTCCGAATATAGATACCTTATCACATTCATATGCTTTTTCATAAGCTTCTAGTATGTCTTCTCCACTTCCAATACCACAAGGATTAGCATGCTTTACAGCCACTACAGTAGGTTCATCAAATTCTTTTAGTGCTTCAATACAACCATTTCCATCATTAATATTGTTGAAGGAAAGTTCCTTTCCATGAAGCTGTATTGCTCCTGCTAGAGTTCCTTCTTTCTTCCCTACTTCCCTGTAAAATGCTGCTCTTTGATGCGGATTTTCTCCATACCTTAACTCTTCCTTGGATTTATAGGCCAAAGTTAATCTCTCTGGGAATATAACCTCTTCTATTTCATTAAAATAATTTGATATTAATGTGTCATAATAAGCTGTATAGTTGAAAACCTTTCTTGCTAAATATTGCCTTGTTTTGAAGGTAGTTTCATTATTCTCCTTTAGCTCTCTTAGTACAATTTCATAATCGGAAGGATCTACTATTACTGTTACATCTTTATAGTTTTTAGCTGCCGCTCTAATCATAGATGGACCACCAATATCTATATTTTCAATGATCTCCTCGTGAGTTACACCTGATTTATTTATTGTCTCTTCAAAAGGATAGAGATTATTAATTACTATATCAATAGGATTTATTTTCATATCTTCAATTGTTTTTACATGATTATCATCATCTCTTCTGTACAAAAGTCCGCCATGAATATAAGGGTTTAAAGTCTTTACCCTTCCATCTAGTATTTCGGGGAAATTAGTTACATCTTCAACTTCCATTACTTTTATTCCAGCTTCTTTTAAAATTCTATAGGTTCCTCCAGTCGATATTATTTCCCAGCCTAGTTTCTCTATTTCTGAGGCAAATTCAACAATACCTTCTTTATAAAAAACACTGATTAATGCCCTTTTCATCATCTCACCTCTGTTTTATAATCACTTTTCTTCCTTCAATGATTAAACTACCTTCACAATATAATTTCATTGCCTGTACCAAAAGCTTATGTTCTATCTCTAGTACTTTTTCTTTTAAGGTATCCACCGTATCTTCACTATTAACATATACAATTTCCTGAAGTATTATAGGGCCCGTATCTGTTCCCTCATCTACAAAATGAACTGTAGCCCCTGTTATCTTTACACCATAGTCTAAAACCTCTTGATGTACCTTTTCACCATAATATCCTTTTCCGCAAAAACTAGGTATTAAGGAAGGATGGATATTTATTATTCTTCGATTAAATTCCTCTATAAATTCTTGAGATAGTACCTTTAAATATCCTGCTAAGACAATTAATTCTACATTTTTTGCTTTAAACTCTTTTATTAATTCTAGATTATATTCTTCTTCACTATTAAATAACTTTCTATCTAAATAAATGCTCTCTATTCCTGCATCTTTTCCCCTAGTTAAGCCATAAGCTTCTTTTCTGTTGGAAATAATTAATTTTATTTCTCCATCTATATTTCCATTTTTAATATTATCTATTATAGATTGTAGATTAGTACCTCCACCAGAAATTAAAACACCTATCTTTACTGGTGACATAATACTACTCCCTCAGTACCTTTTTTAACTTCACCAAGTAATATAAATTCTTCTTTCTGCTCTTTTAAATATTTTGTAATATCATCTAGTTCATTTTTATCTACCGCAAGAACCATACCTATTCCCATATTAAAAGTACCGTACATCTCATCCTTAGCTATACCACCCCATTTTTGTAAAAGGTTAAATATAGTTGGAGTATTTATTTTAGCAGTGTCTATATGAGCTGTTAGTCCTTCTGGCAGCATTCTTGGAATATTTTCATAAAATCCTCCACCAGTTATATGGCTAAGACCTTTAATATTAAATTTCTGTACCAAGCTATATACTGGATTTGTATATATTCTAGTTGGTCTTATAAGTTCCTCACCTATGGTGCATCCTAGTTCTTCTATATATTGGTTTACATCCATCTTTTCTTTTTCAAATATTATTTTTCTAACTAAAGAAAAACCATTGCTATGAACTCCACTAGATGGTAATCCTATGATATAGTCGCCTTCTTCTATTGCAGATCCGTTTATTATCTTCTTCTTGTCTACTACTCCTACACAAAATCCCGCAACATCATATTCATCTTCTTTATAAAATCCAGGCATTTCAGCAGTTTCTCCACCAATTAGGGCACAACCTGCTTTGATGCAACCATTAGATACACCTTCTACAATATTTGCCATCTTTTCAGGAATAAGTTTTCCTGTGGCTATATAATCTAAGAAAAATAAGGGCTTAGCTCCTTGACAAAGAATATCATTAGCACACATAGCTACACAATCTTCTCCTATGGTATTATGTTTATCCATCATAAAAGCAAGTCTTAGCTTAGTACCTACTCCATCCGTTCCTGATACTAAAACTGGTTCTTCATAGGACTTAGTATCTAATTGAAACAAGCCTGCAAATCCACCTATATCTGATAAAACCCCTGGGATATGAGTTTTCTTTATCATTCCCTTTATAAGCTGTACCTCTTTATATCCTGCTTCTTTATCTACACCTGCATCCTTATAAGTTAAGCTCACTTTACACCCTCCTATTTTCAATTCACGATTCACAATTCACTAGATAAACAAACCCTAAAGGACTACTGAATTATACCCTGCGGGGCAAATATCAGTAGCTAAGTGATGAACACAAAATCAAAAACCATGATTTTGGTTCCCTACTTAAGTTCACAATTGTCGCGGTCTAGCTATGGGGTCTTTTTCTGGCGACCAGCGGTCGTTTCTCTAATTGTGCATTGTGCATTGTGAACTGTGCATTTGTTCTAATCCTCTATATCCAACTATTCAATATCATTAGATATAGGATAGCTGTTATTCAAGCATCCTGTACAAAACTCTTCTCCATCTGCTGCTTTTAACAATCCTTTGAGAGATAAATATTCTAATGAATCTACCCTACTAATTCCTTTATTTCTTCCTTTGACATTTGGGCTGCTATTAAATTTTTTCTATTTGGCGAATCCATCCATAAATGACATGAATAAAGAACTGGCGGCGAAGATATTCTAACATGTATTTCTTTAGCTCCTGCATTCCTTATCATTTCGATAGTTCTTTTTATGGTAGTTCCTCTCACTATAGAGTCATCTACCAATATTACCCTTTTGCCTTCAACATTTTCCTTTAATACGTTTAAGCTTAATTCTAACTCCCTGTTCCCTTAAATCTTGAGTTGGTTCTATAAAGGTTCTACCTACATATCTATTTTTTATTAAGCCTTCAGCATAAGGAATTCCTGATTCCTCTGCATATCCTATGGCTGATATCGTACCAGAGTCGGGAGCACCTATAACAATATCCGCATCTACGGCTGCTTCTCTGGCTAACTGTTTTCCAGCCTCTATCCTTGATAGGTAAATACTCTTTCCGTCTAATTTACTGTCTGGTCTCGCAAAATATATTATCTCGAATAAACATGGGTTCTTACCTTTAGGCTCCTTCCTTATGGACTTTAATCCGCTTTCATCTATAACAACAATCTCTCCTGGCTCTATATCTCTTATAAATTCAGCTCCTATAGTATCAAAGGCGCAAGTTTCTGATGCTAATATATAATCTTCTCCAAACTTACCCAAAGAAAGAGATTTCACTCCATAAGGGTCCCTTGCACCTATTAATTTATCCGTTGTCATCATAACAAGCCCATAGGTTCCCCTTATTGCATCTAAGGCCTTTATTATAGCATCCTCCACATTGTCCTTGTGATATCTTGCTATTAGGTTGGCTATGACTTCTGTATCTAATTGAGATTGAAAAATTGTACCATTATCTTCTAACTCATCTCGTAACTTTTCAAAGTTTACTACAGCTCCGTCATGAGCCAATGCTAGTGCACCTCTCTTATATCCTACAACTAAGGGCTGTGCATTTACAGTAGTTGTATCCCCTACTGCAGCATATCTAACATGTCCTATGCCAATATTTCCTCGAAGTCTTTCCATAGTTTCCCTTGGAAAGACTTCATGTACTAATCCTAAATCCTTAAAATAATCAACAAAGCCATTGTTATTTACTGCAATACCTGTACTTACTTGACCTCTATGTTGTAGTGCATATAAACCATAGTATATTATTTTTGATACATCATTTCTTTTTTTGCTATAAATTCCTACAACTCCACTCAAGATTGCACCTTCTCTCTAGTTAGTTTCTATGCGCAGTTTCGCAACTCAAATTTATTTGCTCGCTACGCTTGTTGGGTTAGGTCATTTCCCGCAGTCTCACTGCACAAATTCATTTGCTCATTGTCATTCGCATGAATTTGGCGTTCGTTGCGTTTGACCTACATCAGCTCACTACTTTCGCTGTGTTAGGTCATAATCAATTTTTTCTACTTCTTCTGCCATCTCTTTTTTATATTCCTTGAATTTTTCCCTTAATTCAGGATATTTTATAGAAAGCATCTGAACAGCTAGAAGTCCTCCGTTTTCTCCTCCATCTATGGCTACAGTAGCTACTGGAACACCCTTTGGCATTTGTACCACAGAAAGAAGTGAATCCAATCCATCCATAGTGGAGGATTTAGCAGGGATTCCTATTACAGGAAGAGGGGTTACTCCTGCTAATACTCCAGCTAGATGGGCTGCTTTTCCAGCTATGGCAATAATAACTTCTGTATTGTTTTTCTCAGCATTTTCAGCAAATTCGACAGCCTTATATGGAGTTCTATGAGCTGATATTACTCTGACCTCATAATCCACTCCAAATTTATCAAAAATTTTAGTTACTTTCTCTGATATAGGTTTATCTGATATGCTTCCCATTAATATACTAACTTTCATTTTCTACTCCCCCTATTTAAAGTATTTTATACCTGATTCAAATATCTTATGTTCTCCTATTATGTTTGAATTCTTATATAATCCATTTCCTACTCTATCTATAGAGGAAATAGTACCAAGTATCCTTCCATCAGAACTGGTCATAGATTCTATACAATATACAGATCCTGTTGGATTCTCATCTATAAATTGAGTTGAAATTTGTCCCTTAGCTATTAGATCATCTATATTCTCCCCTATTACTCTTCCTTCTTTTGTAGCTACTGGTAAAGTATATACATCTCCCACTGTCATATCATTAAACCAAGGTGATAAATTTGAACTTACCTTAATATTGGCTAATCTTGAGATAAATTCTCCATTCTTGTTATAGGTAATATTTGTTGAAGGAGCTATAAGTCCTAGTTTCATCAATCCTAAGAATCCAGCACCTACTCCAAGGATTAATCCATCTCTCTTGTATATATGATTATTGATTTCTTCCATTACATAGGAATTACTTAGTATCAATTTCATTAGCTTTCCACCAGTTTCTGGTTCATCACCTAATAATGAACCATTTGGTAATCCTATTATTTGACATCCTTTGATTTTCTCTGCTAATTCCTTGTATGATTCTTCTATGTCTCTGAAAGTTAAAGTCTTAAACACAAAGGTATCTACTTCACCACCAGCTTGTTCAAAGCATCTAGCCATAGTATATTCTCCATGGGTTCCTGCAAATATTGGTATTAAAACTCTTGGTTTTGCTATACTAGCTTTTCTTGTAATTATATTTCCTTTTTCAAATTTAATATCTTCTTCATTTTCTTTGTCTCTATATATTGGAAATACTTCTTCCAATGGCTCTTGGAAGGATTTGATCAAAGAATCTAATTGAATGATTTCTTTATCTATTCCTATATGCTCTGCTTCTATTGTAGTTCCAAGGACTCTATAATTAATGTTTCCTAATACTGCTTCATCCTTCAATTCAATTATTATTGAGCCGTATAGTGGCTTAAACAAATCTTCTTTGCTTACTTCATTAAATCTAAATCCTATTTTATTGCCCATAGCCATTTCAGCAATAGATCTTGCAACTCCGCCAAATTTAACTGTGGAAGCTGAAATTATTTCACCTTTATCTATTAATTTTTTAATTGTGGAGTAATTTGACTTTAGTTGGCTGAAATCAATCATACCATCTTCATCTATATCCAATTTTATTAAAGCCACAGTTGAACCAGTATTTTTAAATTCTGGAGATATAATATTCTCTACTTTATCTGTAGTTACTGCAAAACTAACTAGGGTTGGCGGAACATGAATATCTTCAAAAGTACCACTCATACTATCCTTTCCGCCTATGCTTGGAGTATCTAATTCTTTTTGTACTAAAAATGCGCCAAGTAGTGCAGAAAATGGTTTACCCCATTTAGTTGGATCATTTCCGATTCTTTCAAAGTATTCTTGGAAGGTTAATCTTATTTTTTTATAATCTCCACCCATAGCTACAATCTTTGCTACGGATTCTATAACAGCATAATAGCCTCCATGGAATGGACTCCATTTTGAAAGTTTTGGTTCATAACCATAGCTCATTAAAGAGCAAGTATTTGTCTCTCCTTCCTGTACAGGAATCTTCGCAACCATTCCTTCTGCCGGAGTAAGTCCATATTTCCCACCTAAAGGCATCAATACCGTACTTGACCCTACAGTATGATCAAATCCTTCTACTAAGCCTTTTTGGCTACAGATGTTTAAATCCTTTATATTTTCTACAAATGCATCTATGGTATTTTTTCCTTCTACATGAGATGGCATTTTATCTAAATATAATTCTCCAATAGGTTGTTCTATATTAACTTTATTCTTCTTTCTTATACCATTGGTGTCTAAGAAACTCCTCTTGATATCGACAATAGTTTTTCCTCTCCATATCATTTTAAGAGTTTTTTCTTCTGTAACCTTAGCTACTACTGTGCCTTCTGAATCCTCCGCTTTAACAAAGGACATAAATCTATCTAGATTTTCAGGTGCAATAACTACGGCCATCCTCTCTTGTGACTCAGATAATGCAATCTCTGTGCCATCAAGACCAGGATATTTTAGTGGTACTTTATCTAATTCAATAAAAAGTCCATCTGCCAATTCTCCTATTGCTACTGAAACTCCCCCAGCACCAAAATCATTACATTTTTTAATCATCTTAGATACTTCTTCATTCCTAAATAAACGAACTATTTTCCTTTCTACTGCTGGATTTCCCTTCTGCACTTCTGCACCTGATGTGTGTAGGGATTCCTCTGTATGTTCCTTAGATGAACCAACTGCTCCACCTAATCCATCTCTACCTGTTTTACCACCTACTAGGACAATCAAATCTCCCGGCTCAGAATTTCCTCTATATACAGCTTCCTTTGGAGCAGCTGCAACTAATGCTCCTAATTCCATTCTCTTGGCCATATAACCCTTGTCATATATTTCTTTAACATATCCTGTTGCAGCACCTATTTGATATCCATAGGAACTATATCCTGTCTTCGCAGTCTGAGTAATCTTCCTTTGAGGTAATTTTCCAGACAAAGTATCTTCATATTTTTGTCTTGGATCTGCTGCCCCTGTGATCCTCATAGCCTGATATACGTAAGCTCTGCCTGATAATGGGTCTCTTATTGCTCCACCGAGGCAAGTTGATGAACCACCAAATGGTTCCATCTCTGTAGGATGATTATGAGTTTCATTTTTAAACATCAGCAACCATCTCTCAGTTGTACCATTAACGTCTACATCTATTTCAATGCTGGCTGCATTAACCTCATCTGATTCTTCCTTATCATCTAGTAAGCCCTTTTTCTTAGTTTCCTTCATATTGATAGTAGCCAAATCCATTAAGCAAATTGGTCTTTCTTTGTTTTCATAAACAAATTCTCTAGATTTTATATATTCATCTAATGATTTTTGGAATACTTCTTTATACTTTCCTGCATCCATAGATATATCTGTAATCTCTGTCATGAAGGTAGTATGTCTACAGTGATCTGACCAATAAGTGTCTATTAGCTTTAACTCAGTAATAGTTGGATTCCTATCTTCATCTTTAAAATACTTTTGGCAGAATAAAATGTCTTCTATATCCATACCTATTCCATATTTTGATTTAAAAGATATAAGTTGATTTTCTGTCATCTTTATAAAATCATCTATTATTTCTATTTCTTCTGTTGCTTCAGTTTCTTTTTCAAAGATAAAGCTATTAAATGCAATTTCCTTCATCTCTATTGGATTTATATAATATTTCTTTATTTTAGCTAATTCTTCTTCTGTTACATTTTCTAAAATTATTATTTTTGAATTTTGTGCAATTATTTCTTCATTTTTAGTTAAGATTCTAATCATTTGGTTAGCTGAATCTTCTCTTTGATTATATTGACCCTTTAGATATTCAATTCTAAATAATCTTTCGTTCGCTTTGATTGGAAGGTTATTTTCATATTTGTTATCTAAAATTTCTTCAAAGAGGATTTCTTTTACTATAAGCTCTTTTTCTTCTTCGGTTACATTGATTAAATCATATACATTTACCGTCCTTACCTTTGACAACCCTTGTACTTCCAAATAATCTCTAAAATCTTTTAGTAATAACTGACCTTCAGTATTAAACTCTTCCTTCTTCTCGATAAAAATTCTTTTAAAATCCAAATTTAACCCTCCTCAAAAAATTAAATTAAGCCCAGCCGGGTAGGCAAAGCGAAACCTACCCGACTGGGCTTTTATCCCTTCGGTGTAATACTGTCCATACAGTATCTGTACCGCTCGGTCCAGCAAGACAAAGTCTTCGGAACCCTAGGTACACTTTCGCCCATAGCTAAATGATTTTCGGTCATTTTGTAGAAACGTCTCAACCATATTATGAGACCTATATGAGCAACATATTCATTATTATTTATTACAATTACATATTAACAGTATGATTTATATCTGTCAAGAGTTGTTTATTATAATATTTTTTCAAATGCAATTCTCTTACTTTTATCCTCTAAGTAAATCACACCACAATACTGGAAACCATTTTTAGACAGTAACCTTTGCATTGATAAATTATCTTCATGGGTATCCACCCTAATGCTATTTATGCTTCTATTTAAGCAAAGCTCCTCTATGTTCTTGAAAATAATGGATGCTATTCCTAATCCTTTATAATCAGAATCAATAGCTATTCTATGAATAACTACATACTCTTCATTGCTTATCCATTTGCCATCATAAATATTCTTGTAGTTTTTTTCTTCTCCAAAAATAGCTACTACAGTACCAACAATATTATTATCTTTTACTAATACATAGCTTACTCCATTTTTTATATCATTTTTTACTACTTCATAATTAGGATAATTATTATTCCATTGTTCAATTCCTTGTTCCTTCATATATGCCTTTGCTTGATTAAAAATATTCATAATACTGTCAATATCTGATTCGACGGTTTTTCTAAATTCCATTTTAATCCTCCTTTAAGACTCAAACAATAGAGCCTGCTAATTAATTTTTATTTTGAATTTATTCTTATAATGTTACTAGATTTCTTATCAATGAGAATAATTTATAGCACTGGATTCCTTTTCTAAATATCTAATCAAAACAATAATTGTAAAGAATAATGATAATATAAATATTGAAAAGCCAAATGCGGCTTTAAATACACCTGTGAAGAAAAGAAATGCGATGATTTTCTTTGCAATATTATCACATATCCTTTCATCCATGTATTTCAATCTATATGAATACCAAAACAATATTGTGAAACCTCCTGATGCAACTAATGAAAGGATAACTCCTATAACAAAAGCTGCTATTTTGATTAGGAAAATTTCTTTATCACACATTTGCAATTCAGTAATATAAAAACTATAAAAACCAGTCATAGCATTATATATCCAAAAGAATCCAAACAAGTAACAAACTAACTTTAGTATCTTTATTTTATCTCTATTCATAATGTCCTCTCAAAATATTATATTTTCTCATTTGAGTATATTGAAGCCCATATTACTACATAATTAATAATTATATTGATTTTATAAACTTTTTTATTAAGTTTCTTTTGAAACTTTTTATTTTTGTTGTATCATGATTCATCGAATATAGACCAAATAGTACTAATGCAATGCCTACTCCCATTCCAAAACAATAAATACCTTCTGGCATTTCTATGAATTGTTTTGACCCTAATACAATACTATTAATTAGTAATCCCCAAATTATATACCCGTTCATTTGATTATTCTTCATTTTTAATCACCTCACTCAGAATTTATAATGAAAATAAATTTTAAAGAATCCTTTAACTAATGCTGTAAATAATGTAGCTCCCAATAATGAAAAAAATACAATCTCATTGAAAAAACCAGATATTATAGTTCCAACCCCTAGCCCTATAATACATATTGTAATTCCCATAGCACCTGTCTTTTGCATTATCATAATTGCACGTTCATCATTTTCCTCGATATATAATTTTTTTAATGCTCTCTCATCCCTCATAGCTCTTACATTTTTAAATATATCTAACATTAGCAGAAGTTCAAGTCCGCATAAAGCTCCTGCATGGAAACTCATGATGAAATTAGGCATTTTAGGTAATTTATCTTGGTTTAAAAACAACACAAGATAGCTAACTGCTAAACCGATCACAATCGCTGACATCCATAATGCTCTAATACGAATTTTATCCTTAAATTTTTCCATATTATATTTCCTCCACTTCTGAAAAATCAAATACTTCCTCAATGGTCAGTCCAAAATATTTTGCGATTTTATAAGCAAGAACTAAGGATGCTGTATATTTTTCACACTCTAAGGAAGTAATTGTTTGCCTTGTTACACCGACTGCATTAGCTAATTCTTCCTGCGATAGTCTATGCTGCTTTCGTAGTTCTTGAATTCTTGTCTTCAAAAAATCACCTCTCCGCAATGTTTACTTTGCAACTTTAGTATAGTATGCTTTGCAAATTATGTCAAGTACACTTTGCAAAACAAGCTAAAAAAAGCAGTGAAATTTTCACTACTTTTTCTTGTTTTAACATATCTTAATATCAGTAACCATAGGTATAGTGTAATTGATTTAACTTATTCTCAAATATTAAAAGAGCTCATCAAGAAGAATATAATATTCAACTTTTTCCCAATCAGGTTGTATGCCTAGATGCTTAAAAAATAAATCGATGTAATCATCTGTTCCAAAATTATGTTTTAGTGATCTAACACATAAAGCTATATCTTGATATATATCAGCTATCCCACTTCTGCCTAAATCGATAAAACCACTTATTTTATTATCTTTAGAGAAAATATTAGGAAGACAATAGTCTCCATGAGTAAATGCTGGTGTAAATTCTTTAGGTTGATTATTCCTTAAATATTCAAGTAGTTCCATTGGAGTATCGAATCTATTATTTTCTTCCCAATCAGATATATCAACTAAATTATTTTCTATATTATATAATGCTTCCTTTAACTTTGTTTCTAGACTATTATCAAATGGACAGTCTTCAATTGAAATAGATTGTAACATCTTTATTCCATCAGCTAACAACCTAACTGCTTCCTCTGGATTATTAAGAAAGTAATCTGAACAAATCATTTCCCCTTCTATTTCTGTCATAAGTAAATAGTCAAAACCACCATATGATTTAAAGTATATCTTTCTAGGAACTGGTAGCTTATGTTGCAGCCACTCCATAATCTCATGCTCTTTCTCAAGTTCATTAAAGGTAGGTTGAACTTTTAGATAATATGATAATTTATCATTGTAATATCTATAGACTCCAGCAGTTGAACGACCAATATTATCTGCTTCACACAACATTCCATCGAGAAGTAATCTTAAATCTTTAGGGTACTGTTGAATATCCATTTTTGTATTCTCCTCTATCTATCTTCTAGTTTATACTTCAATTACTAATTATTCATCAAATATAGTTTCTATACACTTTATTTGTCAAAAATTTCTTTTAAAAAATTTTTATATCCATCTTCATAAATTTTGATTACATTATCATAGCTATAATCGCTTTGTGCAAAGGTCCCTGCAATAGCAAACATTCCTGATATGGCTCCAAACTTATCCCAGTATGCTCCAGAATTAGATTTCATTAGTAATTCTGAATGTTCATCAATACTTGAAGAAACAGCTTGTCTTAAAATATTATATGCATCTCCCTTTTTTTGCAACTTCTCATTATCCAACCAATCAATCTTTTTAACATTCTCATGAAAAGATAAAAAATGAGCAAATCCTTCATCAAAACATATATATTGCAGTTTAGATATAAAACTAGACTTCCCATCTGGAGTTGGATAATCACTATGAAGACATGCATGTGAATATTCATGAGTAAGTAAGCTCTTAATTATAGGTATCAGCTTCTCTACTGAATCAACATAATCTAACATTCTATTAATATAAATCTATATCAATTTTAAGTTCTATTTCCTCTATAGATATATTTAACTACTAAAAACACAATAAATCCAAGTATAGACAAAGTACCAAAGAAGGTCATAAACATAGCCTCTTTCATTGTTGGTCTAGGATTAGGTACTAATATAGGTTTTAAATAATTATATACTGCCGCACATGCAAAAAATCCAGGTAAAATTATTCCTAAGTAGCTTTGCCTTTTTCTAGATAAATATATTACTGCAATAAGATATATAATAATGATTAAAAGTATAGTTAATAATAACTTATTTATGCCGATTTGCATACATGATTTTCTCCTTTGAAATAATTTATTTTAATTCAAATTCTCAATAAATTTTTCAATTTCATCTGCTATTTTTTCATACTCAATATCATGAACATAATGAGAACAGTCTAAGTTAACTATCTCCCCATCTTGAATATTTTCTATATAATTTTTCTGAAAGGTTCTCCATTCATCCTCATTCCAACCAGTTCCTTCTCCATTGGATGAAAATATTAGTATAGGAACATCGGGAACTCCATTTTCTCCCACTATACCTGCACTTGCCTTGATTTCTTGCACTTCATTTAACATTGTTTTTGTTGCTGTTCTTCGATAAAAAATAGCTTTATATAATTCTTTTTCTTCATCTGTCAATGATCCATATTTTATAGCATCACTTTGCCATACTCTAGGAATCCATCTTGTAATTCCTGCATTAGCTGCAAAAGCAGATAATTTTATTATAGGCATATTGATATTATATTCCTTATAAGATTCTGAGACTGCCATATCAAGTCCTATAATTGCTGATACTTCAGCTGGATATGTCTGAGCCCAGTATAATGCTTCAATTCCTGACATTGAATGTGCACACAAGATATATGGTCCACTTATTTCAGCTTTCAAAAGTGCCTCTCTCGTTTCAGATAAAATATTATTAATATCTCTATCTATATCCACTACATCACTAAATCCATATCCTGCTTTTTCTACTACTACGATTCTATATTTATCATCCAGCAAAGAATATAGTGATTTAAAATCTAAAACAGGAGAGCATGTACCACCACCAGGCATAAATACTAATGTCATATCTCCTTGCCCTTCTGTATACACATGCATCCGATGTCCGTTTACTTCCACCATTTCTCCATTTGGGACGAATAACCCATCTTCTTTGGATAATTGAATTCTATGATTAATATAGCTAATTGTTATAAATATAATAACTAACCCAATGATTATTCCTATGAACCTTAATATTTTTCTCATAATTTCCTCCAATTAGAATTATACAATTAGTCTTTAAGATATTCATATTATAAGTATGTATTTTAGTAGTATCTAGATTTTTTAACATTTTCCGTTATTAACAACTTAGTCTCTTAATCTAAATAATTAGGATGCTCAACTATATTACTTTATCATTTGTATTTTCTAAAATAGATTCATCTTTATACTCTTTCGTAAATAGAAATGGTAAGAATATAATAACATTAGAAATAAAAACTATTATTAACTCTGTTAACTTAATTGTCGTTTCATAACTAGCACCATCACTAAAGCCCATGCTATTGTTAATCAAATGGATAATTATAGCTGACCATAAATTCCCTGTTTTCATATAAACAAATCCAATGAAGATTCCACTCAATATACAAAACAAAACATGAGCTATTATGCAGTAAATAGGAGTGCTTGGGCTATAAAGCATAATACAAAGAGGTAAATGCATATCCCCCAAATAAATCCAAGTATAATAACTCCAAGTCTTCTACCAAGTAAAGCTTGAAGTCTTGGTTGCAAAAATTGTCTCCATCCCAATTCTTCTCCAAAGAATGGTATAAAACTTAAAACTATAGTCATTGGTATACCAATAATAAGTTTAAATATATATTTAGCACTAAAAATTATTTTTAATGCTTCTAATAATTGTCTATAAAAAAATGCTACTAGCAAAACTCTAGTTAATTTTAGTCCAAGAAATAGTAAACAAAATAGTATGACCTTCTTAAAACTGCCTGTAGAGCTCATATTAATTTCTTCAAAGCAATTATTCTCATTATTTCCAATTAGAATTAAAGCCATTATACTATATATTATTATGATTATATCTAAAGTTCCGCTTACATGGCTGGGAAAAGCAAAAATTCCTATGAGTAAAATAATAATATATAAAATACTAATAATGATATAAGATATAAAGAACTCCATTAATCCACTAGAAATTTTATCCTTTCCATAATAAACTTTAACGGCAATGACAGCTAAGGCTGGATACATCATCTGAGCTCCAGCAAACCCCGATTTAATATCATTATCAATACGATTATAGACCAAGAACATTATTATCCCCATAATGAATGTAATTGCAAAGTTAATCAATAAGAATGTTATAATTTCACTCTTAGTCTTTGTCAAATTTGAGTTCATAAGATCTCTCCTTTAATCAATTATTTATTTCATTTATGGAATAGCGAAGATATTATGAAGTAACTAATTATCCCTAATATAAATGCTATTATATTCCTCAAGTTAAAAAGTTTTCTCATATTTTATACCTCCTCAATTGTTGGACACATAGCTGAACTGCTACTTTTCATAAATTATATATTTTTATTTGATAATCCTATATAACTCATTATTCTAAATTTCCTCTATAAATTCAATTTATCTATATCATTTCATTAATCCTTATTTCATCTATATAATAGCCATGGAAATATTTATATATCTGATGCACATCTGATGTTATAATATTTTTTCTATCCATTAGATAATCCTTATTATCTCTAATCCCTAAAATTTGCTCTATTTGCTTAAATAAATATTTTCTCTTAGGAGTATTAGGTTCTATGGTATTCTTTAAATTTTTATATAACTCAAAGGATTTTTCTCTAGTATATTCCTCTCTATGAAGCAACATAATAATGTGAAAATATAATATCTCAAACATTACAGATGAACGTATTTTCGAAAGTATATCAGGATTTTCTAAAATAAAACTAATATAATTTTCTATAATCATGGGTAATTTCTCTAAATATCCTGCAAGATATTCTACAATTATTGTGTCTATAATACTAAGTGTAAACCAATGACTATCTTTATTTTTATATTTTTCTTCTAATTCCTCTAGAATGTATTCTCTTAGATATGTATTTTCATCTCTAGACTTTTCTGGCTGTGAAGATAAATATCCATAGCCATAAAATTGAATTCCACAAAAAAAACTATCACTCTTAATAATTTTATATGCAGGAAAGTCACCTATCACCAAGTCTTTTTTTATAAAGCTAGTGGCTAATAGGAATATGGTGATACCACTTAAGGATAAAATTAAACTTAGAAATCCTGCCCGAATATATATACTTGATGTAAATTTAATCATTACTATACTAATAAATGTTAGTACAATCCAAACTATTAAAGAACTTATAGGTCCCATTATTACTGCTTTCCCAAAAGCTTCTTGTTTTGACTGGAAATCTTTTTCATCCTTTACTGATATAATATCAGGGATTGCAATACCACCAACAGTTTTCATAGATGTTAGTTTAAATTTCCATTTATTATCCTCTTTAATTAATGCAAATATTGTAAAAAATATTGCTCTCATTTTAATTCCATTGCTAATAAAGCTTAATGCATGTCCAAATTCATGTAAGGTTACCGCTAAAAAAAATGTAAAAATAAATATTAATATATTTATATAAAAAGGCAGCTTGACGAAACCTTCTGGAATATGAATATAATCTCTTATGAATAGAATTGAAAATCCCAGTATAAATCCAATTATTCCTCCACCAACTAATTCCTTCAATATTCTATACTTCTTCTTTTTCATAGCATAAACACCTTCCCTTTTTACAAAAACAAATACAACTTCATCTATATCGCTTTAAATCTTATAAATTTACTCTACAATACTCTTGCAACAGCTCTCGTCATGGAGCTATCTGCCCTAATCTTTAATGGAAAAGCTATAACTTCAAAGCTTGGAATACCAAGTAATTTATCGAGATTTCTTAGATTCTCCATTATACATATCTTATTTTTAAAAAGCAATTTGTGTGTTTCAAAAGGATATCTGTCTGGAGAAGGCATATCTATCCCTAGCATCTTAATATTCTTATCTATCAATAACTTGGCAAAGCTAATATCTATAGCTGGATGACTTTCATAATAGGAGTTCTTTCCATATTCTTGATCCCAACCTGTGTAAAGCAAAACAATACTATTTTCTTCTATCAATTTCTTATACTCTAGTTTTTCTTTTATAATAGGTTGATTTCTTACATCAATAATGCATCCTATACCAATAAATGATTCTAATGGCATTTCATATATGTATTCTTTGCTTTCAGTTAAATGCATTGGTGAATCTATGTGCGTACCTGAATGCATACTAATATCTAGCCTATGATTGTTATAGAAATCCTCTTGTAAATTTTTTACTTGTTTTAATCCTGTCATGCTATCTCCTGGATAAACAGGCATATTATCCTCAATTATGCATGATAAATCTATTAATTTTTCCATATGACTTCCTCCATAATTAGTAAAACCTAAAATTATTAATATCTTTCTGATAACGTTTCTTCAACTCTCCATTGTGGTGGCTCACCATTATCTCCCCAATATTCTACTATTTCACTAATTAAGCTATCTTTAACAGTAAAAAAAGAAGTGGCATAAAAGCTGCTTGATTTATCTTCTGCTTCTACTTTTACAGCAGAAACAACTATCTCATCTTTAGAGAAAATTTTATCTAAGGTTATTATCCAACGACCTGGATATTTTTTATTGAAATTGATATATTTATCCTTACCTTTAAAAACTTCTCTAGTATTTGGTAACCATACATATGCATCTTCTTCCATTAATTCTCCCACTTCATCAAACATTCCATCACTCATTAGAGCCCAAAATTTTTTAACTATATATTCCTTCATATTGTAAATTTCCTCCTTACAAAGTCTATATTATACTTATTCTACAAAGTTTGCTAAATCCCTTCTTTTTATATAATCTTTTACAGCATAAAAATAGCCTCTTACTGACCTAAGATTTTAAATTCAGTAAGAGGTTTATAAGATTATTTCCTATTTTCTTTTAACAATTCTATAATACAATTGGATTTTTCACTTACAAAATCATCCATTTCCTTTTCCGTCAAGTATATATATTCTCTTTCTGGATTACCATTATACTTAGTATAAAATCCACTAACATATCTTAATTGTCTCTCTATTGCTCCAGCAGGATAATAATCAAGATAATCAGGGAATGATTCTATGTTTTTAAATATCCTATAAAATATGCTATTAGGGTTTTTCCTAAAATATAGATGGTCTAAATTATACCAATCTTTCTTAATGGTCCATATAAATTTTTTATCCGTTTCTAATTTCTTATACTCGGCATCTATTTTTTTCTTTTCATCTACCATGTTTCCCCACTCAATATCCGTTAATAAGTGTACATAGTAGCCTAATAAAAAGGAATATAACTTATTATCTTCTATTTCTTTGTTTAGATATTCATCGTAAAATTTTTCTGCTTCAATAACTTCATCTTTATTAATCCAATGGCTAACTGATTTAGAAGGGAAAAATTCACTCCAATCCTCATTAGGCTCACCACAATCTGGTCCTACATTACCTACAAGAAAATATTTTTCATCTAAACTCCTATCCACATTTAGAATAGTTTCAGCTATTCTAATATGCGCCCCCCATGTTGCCATAAAATCTCTCCCCTTTATTATAAATTTTTATCACTAGATTCTTTGATATTCTTTCTTATTTATTTTATATAAAACATGGGGTTTTTCAATGATTTAATATTAATAGACAATTATAATTGTCTATTAATATTAAACTCTTTTGAAAAAATCATTTTATTGTGCATTTACAACATTTACAATATCCATTTTTCTAATTTTCTTTACTGGTTTAATAACAGACAAAATTGTAGATAAAACAGTAATCATAATGATTACACCAAGTACAGCAAAAGGAATTTGCCACTCAATACCCCAACGTGATGTAATCATAGAATGAAAAATAAGTTGATGTAAAGGTAACCCCAGAATACATCCTGTTATACTTCCACAAACTGCATAAGTGCTGGCTTCGGCAAGTACCAAACGATTCAGTTGTTTTCCAGACATTCCTACTGCTCGCATTACGCCATACTGATTCATTCTTCCTGCAACACTCATATTTATACTGTTTATGATATTAAATATTGTGATGGAGGCAATAAGGAGTAAAAATCCATAAATAAAGATTGCAAAAGAATAAAATATCGCCTTAGTTTCTTCATTACTTTGTCTCATATCTGAGAACTTCATTTGAGACGCTGTTGCTAGACTACGTATCTGGGAGACTGCATTATTATCTACACCCTTTTTAAGCTGCATATCAATAATTGTATATCCTTCTTCCCCAGTCAGCTCTTGAAATAGCTTTTCTGAGCAGATTATGTTTTGTGTTCCCTGATTACTATCAAATGGACTATCAGATAATATCCCACCAATCTTAATCTCTTTCTCTCCTGAAGAAAATTTTAAGGTAATTGAATCTCCTAGTTTCCAAGTCAAATCTTCTGAATAAACAATCAGCACACTATCTGTTCCTTTTACTACCTCATCAATACTTCCCTGTACTAGCTGTTTTTTTGCCCAATTGAATTGATTTTCTTCATAGGAAATCAGATTAATTTTATCATTGCCATGCTTACTTGCTGTAGGTATATCATACGCAAACATACGACCATAAACGCGCTTTATATTAGAATCTTTCTTTAGCTGTTCAAACAAACCTGTATCCAATGATGGGGTGTTATCTATACTAATAATAGAAATATCGGGAGTATAAGGTCTAAGAGATTTTAGAGCCTGATGCATAAAGTTGACCATTACACTAAAGGATAAAAATAAAATAATACTTATAGCAAAAGAACCTGTCATTAATAAAATATTTTTTTTACTAGCAAAAGCATGATGAATTCCCATAGCGATGTCCACAGATATACGATTAGTTTTGGCTGCTGTTTTGGACTGTGATACATTGTTTTGATTCATGTTTCCACTTACTGCACTAAGCGGAGAAACTTTAGCTGCCTTTTTACATGGGGCAAGAGATGCGAGTATCACTGTCACAAAACCCACTATAACGCCTGCAATCAAACTAGGCCAACTAATGGCAAATAAGGGCATCTCTTTAAAGTAGACAGGATTTACATATTTTAAGAATCCTGAAGACGCCCAGACAATGACTATTCCTAACAGCAATCCTATTGGAATCCCTTTGAGACTAAAATTAATTCCCTCTAGCAATACAAATCTTTTTATCTGTGCTTTAGATGCTCCAAGACATCGTAACATTCCGAAGAATTGAATACGTTCAAGAATGCTTATGTTGAAACTACTTGCAATCATAAAAACTCCTGCAGTTAGCACTAGTACAAACAACACAGCTGCAACCATATAAAGTTTCATCATATAACTATCATGACTCTGCCCAACTAACGCAAGGAGAACAGTATTTTCAGAAACCTGTTCATCTACTAAATGAAAGTTTGCCTTAATTTCATCAATTGCTCTTCGTATATTGACACCTTTTTTGAATTGAACATAATAGCGACTTCCGTCTGTATTATCCGCAATTTCTCGTATTCCTTCATTTGATAAATAAAGCCCATGACTATCTTGACTCTTAAGTTGTGCAAAGTCTCCATAAACGCCAACAATGATATATTTATTAACTTTTTCATCTGACAAAGTTACAGAAACAGTGTCTCCTAAAGAGAAATCAAACTGCTCCATAGCCTGTCTATCAAATAAAGCTTCATTAACATTTTGGGGAAATCGCCCCTCCTCAATATCAATTCCCATCTCACGGGAAATTGATTCTTCACCCCCCATCACCGCTAATGACTTTCCTTTCAACGTACCATCATGAACTCTCTGTACCCATCCAGAATTCCCTACATCTGCACGATTATCAATCAGTTTTGCAGTTTCGTCATCTATGTTCTTAATACTAATATGAAAATTACCATACTCTTTTATAGCACTTATCTTTCTAGTTCGAACTTCCATATCAGCCATACCAAAGATTGCTGTAACCAAACATACAGCAATTACAATACATGTAATCGTAATGCGATTCTTTTTCTTATGGACCTTTGCGTATTCTCCCACTAAATTAAGATAGCTTTTCATTCTCTCTGCACCCCCAGATCAGTTAGCACACCGTCTGAAACCTTCAATACTCGGTCAGCAGCAGAAGCTATATTTTGATTATGAGTAATCATCAAAATAGTCTGCTGATATCGTAAAGCAGCAGCTTTTAGCAGTAAAATAACATCTTTGCTGTTTTTGCTATCTAGATTTCCAGTAGGCTCATCTGCTAAAATCAACATCGGATGAGTAATCAATGCTCTTCCGATTGCAACTCGTTGCTGCTGTCCACCAGAAAGCTGTCTAGGTAAATGTTTCCTTCTACTCTGTAAACCCAGCACATCTAAAATTTCTTCAACATATGCATTATCTGGTTTTTGATAGTCCAAAAGTAAAGGGAAAATAATATTCTGCTCCACATTAAGTTCTGGAATCAAATTATAAGCCTGAAAAATAAAGCCAATATTACGACGACGAAAAATTGTTAATTTTTCCTCTTTCATAGAGAAGATATCTTTTCCATCAATAAACACCTTTCCTAAAGTTAGTGTATCTAGTGCACCAATTGCATTTAAAAGTGTACTTTTACCTGAGCCTGATTCTCCAACTACCGCAACAAATTCACCTTTTGATACTGAAAAAGATACATTTTTAAGTGCTTCTACTTTGGTATCTCCACTCCCGAAAGTTTTACATAAATTTTGTACCTCTAATAAATTCATCTTTATACCACCTTTCTAGTTGCTAACACCAAAATATCATATATATCTTACTTTAAGGTGAATTCCAACTTACATATTTGTAAGTTTCAAAAAATCAAGTGTAAAAAGACTACCTTTCCCTAATGTACTATCTACAGTAATAGTACCATTGTGAGCTTCTACAATTGATTTTGCTAAAGATAATCCTAATCCAATACCCTGAATATCCTGTGAAAAACGACTTCGATAAAAACGCTTAAAAATATGATGAATGTCCTCAGGATGAATACCCTTACCATTATCTTTTATAGTAATTTTTATAAGAACAGGAGTTTCCTCCCATGATATTTCAACTTTTCCTCCTTCTTCCATATGATCCAGTGCATTTTTGACAATGTTTCCTATTGCCTCCATTATCCAATTCACATCGCAGTAAAGAGCAACATGATTAGGACCATTCAATATAATACTTTTTTGTTCCTGACTTCCTCTGGTCTCAAAACTATAAGCTAATTTTTGCACAAGCAAGGAAACATCTGCTTTCCTTTTATCAAGTATAATAGCTCCTGTATCCAGTTTTGCAATTTTTAAAAGATTTTGAATTAAAATTTCCATCCGTTCTAAAGCATTTTCTGTTTTAGTAATAAATTTTTTTACGGTTTCCTCATTTCCACTTTCATCCTTAATAATTTCATTATACATTTTCAAAGCAGCAAGAGGTGTTTTTAATTGATGAGATATATCTGTAATCATATTTTTTAAAAAATTCTTAGTATTTTTTTCCCTTTCAAAATGTGCATTTAGAGAAGTAGTCATTGAATTGATAGAAGCAAACAATTTATATAAACTCCCCTCTTCATTGCTGTCAATACGTATTGTTGCATCACCAGCCATAAAAGCATTCATTGCAGTATTAGCTTTTTCAATAGTATTATGCTGGCGTTTAAAGTATAGAAAAAAAACACTTATAATCAGTGCTCCAAACATTGCTACAAATGAAATAAAATATATCTTATATTTCCGAAGAAGCATATTTCCATCTGAAAATAACCTATTATTCATATCTACTCCATACCCTAATGTGTCCAAGAAATCTTTGCCTGCTAAAATTTCTTCTTCTGTTTTTGAACCTACAAATGCAGAAGAAATATAGGAGGGATTTATTCCATGTTTCAATAGATATCCTGCAACCTTATAATTATAAGTAAACACTTCTGTTTTAAAATCATGAATAACCATTTGTGAAAGAAGTAAACAAAAAAATAAAGCTAATATTATAATAACCATAATATGATGAAAGAGCTGGCGGATATCTTTATTCGTGAGTAACTTCATATACAAAACCCTCCTTATCTGACTACATTCCATTTATAGCCAATACCTCGTACAGTGAGAATCATTTTAGGATAGTTTGAATCCCTCTCAATTTTACAGCGTAGCCTACGGATATAGACAGAAAGTGTATTATCATCTATAAAATCGCCATCTCCATCCCACAATTTATTAAGTATGGTCTCTCGTGTTAAAGTTATATTTGAATTTTTCATAAGTAAGCTAAGTAGTTTGTATTCAGCTACAGTTAGATCCAATACTTCCCCATTTTTCAAAGCACGATTGTTCAAAAACTCAATAGTAATATCATTAGAAGATACTATACTAGCCTCCCCTTGAAATGAGTTCGCTCTACGTAACAATGCTTTTATTCTAGAAATTAGTTCGTTTAATTTAAACGGCTTTATGATATAATCGTCTCCGCCTATATCTAATCCCATGACAATATTCACTTCTTCGTCAGAAGCAGTTAAAAAAATAATTGGAACAGTTGAGGTAAGACGTACTTTTTTACAAATTTCGAATCCTGTACCATCTGGCAAAGTTAAATCCAAAACTAGAAGATCATATTTCTGATCTTCGTATAGAAAAAGGGCTTCCTTTACAGTTCTCGCAACATCAATATTAAACCCATTTTTTCTAAAAGAATACTCTAAACCATCAATTAAATTCAAATCATCTTCAACTAATAATATGTTTTCCATTGCTATTTCTCTCCCTTTTTAAAAACTCAAGAATATGTTATCTGTATCCTATTAATTTTATTTTGTAGTCATAATATAGAAATATATCTTTTTTACCTTATCACCTTTATAACAGTATGTAAAATAAATAATGTAACATAATACCTATTTGTATGATGCTTACCATTAATAATCTTATTATATCTTTTATAATTTCTTCTTGATAGCCAAATTATAATATCTATTTAATTAAACACATATCATTTCCCATTATTAAAATATAAAACCATAATTAAAACTTATTGATAATTATATTGTAATAAGTCAGTATATCCATATAGAGTCACATAGATTTAATATCTTTTCTACAAGGTTTCACTCTTTTTATTTGGATAAATATTATTTATATACACGGATGGTCATCTTTAACAAAGAGCTGTCCAAAATTTTATTTTGAGACAGCTCTTTTATAAGTGGTCATGACAAAAATAATAAGTATTATAAAGTCTATTAGTACCGAAGATACTATTTTAAAAATTTGTTTTTTACTATATAAATTTTCCCTATTCTTTAATTTTCTACTTGAATCTACTAAATCCAATATAACTATAATAGCAAAACCAATACATGCAATTATTCTAGCTACTATTTGTATGTAATAGCCTATCTCGCTAGCCCAAATCACATTAGAACTGGTTAAATCCAAAGTTAAAAATACTATACATATAATATAAATAGCTCTATCTTTTAAAGATACCTTATCAACCATTTATTAGTATCTCCTCCAGTCATACACTTTATTTGCCAATCCTATATCTATATAGTGAACTCCCTGTTGCATTAGGAATATCATTTAATATGACAACATCATTCATTTTATCGTTTTGTCAAACTAATAATGCCTGTCAATAGTATCTTTTTAATATTCATATAAAACCTCTCCCTTTTATTATAAGTTTTTATCTTTAAATTCCTTCATATTCATCCTTGTCTATTTTATATAGAACATGAGGTTTCAATAAGCTACTGTCTTCTACCCTTGGATGCTTAAATTCTCCAACTTTCTTTAGACCTATTTTCTTCATAACATTTTCAGAGGGTTTGTTTATTTGTGCTGTAAAAGAATATATGGTATCTAAATTCAATTTATTAAATCCATACTCTAAACATGCCTTAGCTCCTTCTGTTGCATACCCCTTATTCCAGTATTTATTATCTAGTCTCCAACCTATCTCAACACATGGTGTAAAATCTGCCTCAAAAGTTGCAGTTAATAATCCTATAAATCCTATAAAGTCCTTAGTATCTTTTAATTCTACTGCCCATAAGCCATATCCATTTTCCTTGAAATGTTCTTGTACCCTATTAAGAAAGTCATCTGTTTCTTTAGAATCTAAAGTCTTTGGAAAGTATCTCATTACTTCCTTACTATCATTCATTTTCGCAAATAATGCTCTATCTGATTCATTCCACATCCTAAATCCTAATCTAGGGGATTCAAATATGTATTCATTTGCTTCACTTGAGAAATCTTCTTTTATTTCATCTTTTGGATCCCAAATAGACCATGCTGCTTCTAAGAAATTATTTTGGTTATCTCTGAAATAAAAATATTTTGCCTCTCCATCCCCAAGTATCTGTATATCTTCAACTACAACTCCATTACCTTTCAAATAATTATAAGTATATTCAATATCTGGACAATTTATAGCCATAATAGGAAACGGCTTCCCATTACGTAATATTTCCATTCTTTTATCATCTTCAGTCTCTATTAATAATAATGCTATAGAATTCTTATAGGGATGATGTAACACAGCTAAAAATGATCCACGATCTATAAACTTGTCCATCAATTTAAAGCTTAAATTACGAGTATACCACTCTATAGATTCATCAATATTTGAAGTTGGTATATAAACATAGCCGATACGTGCAAATGTAAATTCTTTATTCACTCATAAACACCCCTTTATATTATACTTCATTCATATCACTGTCTTTTAATTCTCTAAAAATAATCTTCATTTCCATAATCAATTTCCTTTTTCTGTCTCATCTTTTATTCGTATAACTAGCTCATTAAACTTTTCATATTCCTCAAAATTTGGAAAATGTGCTGACTCTTCAAACCATATCAATTCTTTTTTAGGTGCTATTATCTCATTATAGTATTCTTCAATCAGCACAGAGGGGGTGTTATAATCGTATCTACCTGCACAAAAGTAAATAGGTACTTTTACTTCTGGGATATCTCTAATGAAATCTAAATCCTTATTATGACCCCACATTGTATCCGCAGAAAATTTATTACCTAAAGTAAATTTTATTCCATCTATTCCAGTATATTCAGATGAGAATATGCTGCCTAAAATAATATCTCTTAATGTATCTACTTTTCTTTCCACTCCTCCATATTTAGATAGCCATTTTCTCTGTGCTGCAGTATCATTAACAGTATTCTTATAAGGCGGCTCTCCAATTCTCATTAAATCATCTAGGGCTTTTTGATCCTTATTCTTATTAGCCATTTCTAGAACATAATCATATGAAATCACTTCACTTTCTATTCCATTAACAACTTGGCCAATACTTATAAAGGCAGCTACTTTTTCTGGATATTTATCTACTACATACAAACCAAGTTCTGTTCCCCAAGAATGTCCTACTAGATATATCTTTTCTTTTTCATACTTTTCACATAGATAGTCAATAAGCTCTTTTGTATCTTCTATAAACTGATCTCTATTCATAGACTCTTTTGGAATATTAGATGAGTAAGACATACCAGAACCTCTTTGATCCCAGTTGACAACGACGAAGTTATTTTCTAGCTTTTTTTCATATTTACGAGCAAATGATATCTGAGGATAACCAGGTCCTCCATGCAAAAAGAGTAGAACTGGATTAGAGATATCCTTTCCTCTTACTAAGATAGCTTGTTCTAATCCGCCTAATTTAATTTTTTCTATAATTGCTACACTATTTTCACCCTCAATCTTCGGTGTCCTATTTGGTAAAAGTAATATGATTAGTATAGATATCATTAAAACTACTATTACTGTTTTTCTTAATAATTTCATAAACTTAACACTCCATTTACCTTAAGAAGATTCTTGATATCTTCTTATTTTTATTATGTATGTAATTTCTGCCAATACTTATTTTATATTTTTATCTTTTAAATAATGATAGAATTTATTCTTATCTGTCCATTGAATTAAGTCTATTTCAAAGCCATCTGGATCTTTTATATAAAACTGCCTTGAAAATGGTTTCACTATAATTTCCTGCTCTTGATCTACATATCCTTTTAATTTTAACTTTTGCAAAAGTTCATCTACATTTTCAATAAAATAACCAATATGTCTGAAATTTTGCTCTGTTTCTACTATAAAATTATCTTTTTCAGAAATAAATAGTTCATGTCCATCACCCTTAAGAATTGCATAGTTCTTCCCATTTCCTTTTATACCTTTATCGATTAATTCATAGTCAAGAACATCCCTATAAAAATCAATAAACTTATCTACATTTGAAACATATCTGTTTAAATGGTCTATAGCTTTCATATAATCCCCCTTTAATCATTTCTCCTAACCACTTTATTGTGAAATATATTTATAAATATTTAACTATATCTTTTATAGAATCTATTTTTATTGTTTTTCCTTTAGACTTGTCTAATCTTATACCAAATGTCTTTATCCCTAACCTTTCTCCTAATTGAACATCACACAAGGAATCTCCAACTATAAAAGAATTTTCTAGATCTATTTCTGGATATTTTTCTAATGCCATTTTTATCATTCCATCTTTGGGTTTCATACAGTTACAGTTTTCTTCTTTAGAATGTGGACAGTAGAATATGTCCAGTATTTCAATTCCACTATCTAATAATCTTTTTATAAACTTATCTGTAATCTCTTTATATTGCTGTAATGTAATGATTTTCTCATTTATTAAATATTGATTTGTTATAATAATGATTTCATATCCCTTTTGCATTATAGCTTTAAGGGCATCTATTGATCCATTTATAAAAACAGGTTCAGTTATACTACTCCATAAATTATCTTCATAATCTTCTATAATTGTTCCATCTCTATCTAAAAATGCTACCTTCAAAGCCTCACCCCTAGCTTTTTATATATTGGAACTATGATCATCAGCAGTATATTGATATTTTCTTATTCTTGATTATATTCATCTTCCAAAATAGCATAGAGCAGCGAATCTCTCCAGCTATCTTTACACCACATATTCTTTCTTAAGCATCCTTCTTTTTTCATCCCAATTTTTTGTAATACTTTTTCAGAGCCAAGATTATTAGGATGACAAGTGGCATAAATTCTATGTAATTTAAACTTATTAAACCCAATATCTAATAATTTTTCTGCAATTTCTGTTCCATATCCTTTTCGCCAATATAGCTTATTGATAACATATCCAATCCAGCCTTCTCTATTTCCTTTGTCTGAGATATGAATTCCACAAGCCCCTATTAATTTATTACTACTTTTTTCTATTACTGCTAATTCAAAATCTACTCTATCTTTTTGATGTTGATATTCTATACACTTTCTCACAAATTCTTCTGTTTGTTTTAATGAATTTGGACCCCATGGCTCATATTTCGATACATCTGGATCTGATGCATATTGGTAAACTCCTTGAATATCAGTTTCTATAAATTCTCTTAATATCACTCTATTAGTTTCTACTTTCTCAAAACTTGACATCCCCATCCTCCTCTAACACTTTATTCTTTATTACTTTAAGCTATTAATATCAGTTTTCTAAGACATATCCTCAATCTACCCTCCATTTAAAATTTACAGTTTTTTATATACGCCACTACTATTTAAAACAATTAATTAGCCTATAAATCAGTGGAAAAGGCTGCCTAATCATTTGATTAAATACTCCTGTTATAAACAAATTCTTATCTCGACAATAAAAAGAAAAAGTGCCTGTAGAACCTGAATGTCCTATTATTTCTGGAGCTGGAATTATTGGAGACATGATTCTTGACATCTTGCATCTCATCAATCCAAGTCCATATTCTAAAGGAAACCATTGTATTCTATTCCAGCTATATAAATTTTCTAGATATTTCTCAGGAAATAACCCCCCTTTAAAAAATGCTTTGATAAACTTCATATTCTCTTCTACATTTGAAATAATTCCTCCTGATGCAGAAAATGAAGCCATTGCAAGTGGTACATGAAGTGGCTTTGATTTATAATAAATAGGTGCAAATTCTTTGTTACAATTTTGCTCATATAAATAAGTATTATTCAATTCTAGAGGTTCAAATATATACTCTAAAAATACATCTTTTAGTTTCTTATTTGTTGTTTTTTCTATTATCATACCGAGGATATCAAAATTAGCATCAGAATAAAATGCTTTTCCTTTCTCTCCTGGTTTAAAATGCGGCTTCAATTTTTAGTATTGCTAATAATATCATCAATACTAAAAAATTTATCTTCCATGATTATATTATCAACTACAGACTCTCCATTTTCGTCTTTCTCCTCATAGTAATCTGGCAAACCTGATGTATGAGATAAAAGGTGTTCTATTGTAATGTCATTGGAATATTCAATTCCCTTATAAACATGTAATTTGGATATAATGTCCATAGGCAGATATTTAGCAATTTTATCTTGTAACGCTAATTTCCCCTCTGATGCTAATTTTAAAATAGTTGATGTAGTATACATCTTTGATATACTTGCAATAGCATACTGACTATTTTTTCCTAAGTTGCCAACAGAATTAATCCACGAAAAATCATTGTCACCTGATTCGATATTAACCGATATTCCAAATATACTTTTATTATCTACAGTATTTTCTAGTATTCGGTTGAGTTTATCTTCTTGAAATAACATAGGAATTCCTCCTAGACTTATTTGTATTATAAAACAAATTCTAGTTGTATATCTAAGGGTTCTCTTTCATATATTTCCTTATTTACTTCCACCGCCAATGTACATCCTATCGATTTATAAAAAATTTGTGTTTGCTCTGATGGGTGAGCTCCAATATATAATTTCTTGGCCCCTTTTTCTCTTGCCTTTTCACAGCATAGATGAAATAATTGTCTACCTATCCCATAATTTCGAAATTCATAAGACACATGAATATACGGCAACTCAAGATACTCTCTATATTTCCCGAAGAATTTATTTTCTACATTTGCAAATCCAATTAGTTTATTATTTTTGAATGCCCCTACAACTATACCTCCTGTACATATGCATTTAATCAATGATTGAATGACTTGTTCCTTTTTTAGTTCATCCCAATATTCAATAAAATAATTATCTTTATACATATATTCATCATTCTCCTTATACATCACGCGATTTGTTATCTGATATCTATTAAAATCTTGCAAGGCATCTAAATATAAATCTGTTATCTGTAGTAATCTTATTTCAATATCATTTTTATCCATTTCTTTTTCCCTTCCTTATTAAAAGTAAGCTTTATATATTAACTCTGAAGATACCCTTATTCACTTCATAAACAACTACTCCATAGAATTTTTTCATATCAATATTAATTTGTGACCCCTATATTTTTATATTTCTTTAAATAATTAGCTATACAGTCCTATCTATTTGATTTATAAATTTAAATTGATATATCTAGCCCAGTACCTTGGATGCAAAGGACATAATGTTCATTATACTGTGTATAGTTATACTAGGTATTAGACTTCCATCAGCTTTCTTTTCATTTAACCAAAACTGCAGATATCCTACTATTCCAGCAGTTATAATAAGAACTATTCCAACAATATACTGTTTATAAATAATCATAAATGGCAACCCATGTGGCAGACCAAATACTAAAGATTGAATAATATTTCCTGCTCGATATCCAAACTTGTTAGCAACTCTTTTACCAATAAGGCCTCTAAAAAAAATCTCTTCCGATAATGCCGTTTGGATTATAGCTTTTAGAAATATTATGATTAAAATATTTATACTAAACCCTTGTCCACTTATTGTCTTGTCATAAGTCATTTCTGGCGTAATATATCCTAAGTACTGGAATAAAATAAGTGGTCCAACCATTATTAGTAAGGATATTACGAAAACCATAATACTACTTTTAATCCAATCTTTAGTTTGCGGTATATATAATCCTATCCAATTGAAAAAACCATTTTTTTCTCTGCAAAACAAAAAATAATAAATCCACGATAATATAAAAACAAAAGAAATCTGTATTAATGTTGAAGCTAAAACATCATTCATATGCTTCATTTCATCCTCTCTAATCATATAGAACTGTCTCATAGCAAAATATGTTTATCATAATACTTATTCTACAAAATTTATCAGATTCCTTCTTTTTATAGAATCTTTTCTAATACAAAACAAATTTATTTATAACATAAAAATATTTATCTATATTTAACACTAGACTAACTCTATCTTTACATTTATAAATTATAATGATACATGTTAGAATCCAAGAGGATAAGGATTAAATTGAATTATCTTTGGTAAATCAAATTTTAGGAGGAGATAATTAATGAAAAAGTTACAAATCAAATTTATTGCAGTATTTATACTAATTGCAATGTTGTTGTCTTTGAACTTATCCAATATAAGTTCAGCAGCTATTAACTCAAGTTCTAGCAATGTTAAGAATGTAATTCTACTTATACCTGACGGCATGAGTGTATCAGCCACAGCCATTGCCAGATACATGCTCAATGGAAACGAAGATGGGTCTAATAAATTAGTTATGGATCAATATGCTACGGGACTTATAACTACTACATGGGCTCATGGTCCTATTACTGATTCAGCTCCTGCTGGAACAGCCTACGCAATAGGTCATAAATCACTCAATGGTTCCTTAGGCATTGATGCAAATAAAACACCAAAGGCTACTATACTTGAAGCAGCACAACTGGAAGGAAAAGCTGTAGGACTCATTGCAACATCTGAGTTTATGCATGCTACTCCAGCAGCATTTAGCTCCCACGAAATGAAACGTAGTAATTACGCTACAATTGCGGAGCAGATTTTAAATCAAGATATTGATGTATTACTAGGTACAGGAGTATCTAAGGTCGATACTAAAGAATTAGATATTCTAGCAATAGCAAAGTCAAATGGATTCGAGATAGCAAGTAACAAAACTGAAATGCAAAAATCAAACGCAAAAAAAACTTTGGGGAAATTTTTCTAGTATTACTGGAGGAACAAGTAACCTATCTTATGATATTGATAGAAAAATAGATGAAGAACCTTCTCTATCAGAAATGACAGAAAAAGCAATTGATGTTCTTAATAAAAATAAAAACGGATTCTTTTTAATGGTAGAAGGTAGTAAAATAGACTGGGCAGCTCATGCTAATGATACCATAGGTATTATTTCTGATGTTTTAGCATTTGACGAAGCCTTTAAAGTGGCTTTAGACTTTGCTAAAAAAGATGGAAATACAATAGTTATCGCAGTAACAGATCATGGAAATAGCGGTATTTCTATAGGCAGTTATGACTTAATTGGATATGACTCTGCACCATTTAGTATTTTATCTCCTTTAAAGGGAGCAACAAAAACTGCTGAAGGAGCTATGTCATTACTTAAAGAAGACAAATCTAATATTTCCGAGGTTCTAAAGGCTTATGGAATTAACCCCGATGGCTATACGCCAGCTGATATTACTTCAAAAGATAGAGATACTTATAATAATGCAAAGGTAAATGATTTAATTACACAGTTCAAAAATGATCCAACATCTTCCAATCTTATAAAAATAATGAATCAAAAAGCTTATATTGGTTATACGACTGGCGGTCATACTGGCGAAGACGTACCTGTATATATCTACGCACCAAAAAAAGTTGATAAAACACCGCTCATTGGAGTCAATGAAAATACAGATGTTGCTAAGTTTATAGCTAATGCTATGAATCTTGATTTAGAAAAGGCTACACAAAAGTTGTTCGTAGATGTAACAAATAGAACAGGTGCTAAATTAGATGGTAATGTATTAACTTTAAATGAAAATGGAAAAACTTTAGTTATAAAAGCAAATCAAAGTATAGCAAAATTAAATGATAAAGATATAAGCCTAAATGGTGAAATAGCTGTTTTAATAGATGGAAAATTCTATGTACCACAGTCAGCTTTGGATTTATTAAAAAGCACATCAAAATAAACCAACTCTTTTCTTTATCGGAGAGTTAATCATATTGAAAGTCACCCAAGTTCCATGGTGGCTTTCTCATACCCCTTAAACATGAAAATCTTCATATACATTTAACATTAGAATAACTTTGTTTTTACATTTATGGAATATAATAATCATTGTAAAGAAAAATAAAAAAGGTTCCTCCAACACTTCTCTTTACTTAATAACTCCCATACTTAAAACTACCTACAAAAGGTAGTTTTCTCTTTATCCATTTTTTCTTCCAATATATAAGAAATGTTCACTAGTACCCATAAGATTTTCATCCCGACTCAACTGATAACAAATTTCCAACCACTTTTTATACTCACTTTCTTCTAACATATATATAGAATATCTACCAGGACCACCGCCAATATCAAATATATCTAAATTCTCTCCAATTATATATTCATCCATATATCTTCTAGTAATATCAAATTCAATTTTATGTCTCTCAAGCCTTTCCCATTCATCATACTTTTCGTCATACCAATGTTCAATTTCCTTCATGTAATTCCCTCCAGTATTCAATATACCTTTTATCTTCTATAGATTACATAATGTAATGGATTCTACTCTTTTATCAATATATCTATATCTACTAGTTTTATGGGATTAAATTTAGATTGACCACTTTTATTAATTGCTAAGCCTTCTGATACTATATAAGCAGCATGAATTATCTTTTCATCATCCTTAAAAACAATTACTGTATTTCTTTCAATTTTGTTATCTCTGGTTTCTTTATATCCCAGTTGTTCTAAAGCTATTAAAAATGTTTTTTCATGAACCCATTGTTTTAATATATTTTCTTGATGAGTTAAACAATATAATACAGTGCTTAAACAATTGATTCCTTCTTTAATTGTAAAGGTATTAACTATGCTGATTAAATCTATATCCATATCTATTTCATTACTAACTGTTTTGCAATTCCAGTCTTCCCAATCCTGTGCATAATGATATATAAATCGTTCCTTATCTTGATAAGATAAGCTCTCCCATAAATTTCTGTTCATAACTACCTTATTTTTAATTAGATTATTTTCTAAAAGTTTATTATCTATATAAAACCAATCTAAAGAAACAACTAATCCTCTATTTAATTCATATTGATTAAGTAACACCTGCTTTTGATTAGCTCTTGATAAATCATCAAACCAATTACCGAAATCTATAATGGCATAATTAGCTTTATTTGATATCCTCCAAAGTTCATAAGCATTTACATATTCTAATTGAGAATAAACAGGGTGATCAAAATACTCATTCACCGGCATTGGTAAGCATAAATTTAAATCTAAATCACTAGGCAACTCTTTTAAAAAATATATATCATACTCAGGTAATAAATTTAATATCCAATTATCAATAACATATTTTGATGGCTTTAATAAAAAATCATCTTGAAGCATTTTATTCCTCCAGTAAATTATTTTATTCATATCGTATTATCTTACTACTATAAATTCAAATATAACCTATTGAAATCCTTAAAAAGTACCATTTATAATACTAACACTAACTACACTGGCTTAATGTTATCAAACCAGCCCATACTTTTCCAATACTCTTTATCAATATTTCCATCTTGATATCCAGATATCATCTTCCTCATTACTATAAAAGTCAATCTAGTAGATAATCTAGATTTCAACTTCTTCCTATCAACTAGAGATTGATAATATTTGTGAGATTTTTTGATAAGCTTTTTTTCAATAATCAGTTTCTTACTTCCTTTTACGTCTTCCCATCTAGATGCAGCAACAGCACTACCAAAGTCATATACACGCTTAAAACCCATGTAGTTCAAAGCTAGCTTCATAGTTTTATTTGTCCTTTTCATGCCACTTCCTGCTGCAGTTGAAACTACAAACCCTATCTTTGAAAACACTTCATTATGAGGTCTATGAGGCATCCACATAAAACATAAATGATCTATCAAAGTTTTCATTGCTCCAGATACATCTAGTCCATATGCTGGTGATGCCATAATAATCCCATCTGCTTCAATAATAGAGTTAACTATGGGATATACATACTCACTATGGGGACAGAAGAGTTCTCCCTTAAGAATGCAATTAAAGCATCCACAACAAAGTTCTGGGAAATCCTTTGGTAGCCATATCTCTTCAAATTTAACATCTTCATATTGCCCTATAGTTCTTTTTATTATCTGAACACAGTTATATGTGCTACCCTTTCTACCATTTCCATATATTATAACAACCTTCATAGATCAACATCCCCTAAATCAATTTATTCTCTTATTATCTATTAAACCATTATACTTCTTGATTTTTTACCTATTATACAGTTTATAGTTTTGCATTATCTTCTCCCTATTTCTTACAAAACTCCTCTATTCTATTAAATAAATATGGCTGAATCAATGGATAGGTTAAGTCTTGAGGTATGGTGTCAAATAGCCTAATCTCACCTATTTCAGAATTTGGTAATTCATCAAGACTCTCTACTTCAGAATAAAATAATTGCCCAAAGGATTCAATTTCATCTCTATTTACCGAATATATACAAACTGGAATAATTTTAAATTCCTGTGCTCCAGTTTCTTCCATTAGTTCTCTTGATGCCGTAAAATTAATATCCTCATTTCTTTCTCTGTGTCCACCTGGAATTTCCCAAGTCAGTCTCTCCTTATGTCTTACAAATATCCATTTCCCTTCGCACCTTGCCATAATAACTGCAAATTGCAGTTTAGCATCTTCTATTGTATTTAAATCATGAAAATTCACCTTTATCATACTATAACTCCCTACCTTTTTAAGTTTGTCATATCCTATACCTTCTCAATTTCTTAATGAAAGGTATATGTTTTTCTAGTTATCCTTTGATTCCATAAATACTGCCTTATTTGCTACTCTGAGACCACATTTTTCATATAATTTTTGTGCTGACATATTATCTGTATAGAGTCTAACTTTAATAGCTCCTGTTTCATATTGAACTTCAAATGCTTTTCCCATAAGCTTCATCGCAATTCCTTTTCTTCTAAATTCAGGGGCTGTCCACAATTCCTCGACAAAAATTACACCTTTATTCCACTTACCTAGTTTAGGTATATATATTAACATTATCCATCCTACGAAACGTCCTTCATGACGAGCAGCAAAAACATAAAACCCCTGATGATCAAGCTCCGAAAATGCATCCTCGAAGATTATATCTTTATTCTTATCTCTTTCCTCCCCAGTCCTTTCACATCCATTTGTCCTCCAATATACCATATCATCAAACATATGATAATTACTTTTAGTAATTCGTTCAATAGCTATATCTAAATTTTCCATTATTTTATCATCTCCAAAATTTTACTGACTACATTTCTTACACTCATGTTTGTTATATCTATTTTAAACGTATCCATATCTTCATAAAATTTTAGTCTATTAATGCTATTTTCTATTTGTTCTTCCGTTCTTCCATCTTCTAGCATTCTTTCTTTAAGAGTTTTAGGAGAAGATATCAATGATATTTTATAAAGTTGGAATTCTAGATCATCTAATTTACTTAGTATTGTTTCAAATATCTTTTCGTTGCCTATTACCCAATTAAAAATAACATATTTATAAGAGGAATTATTCAAGTAGCTTCTTAATAAGAAGTTAATATTATCTTCAACCATCTTCTTATTCTCTTCATTGACTACAAAAGGGTTCATCATCCAACACCAATCACCATCTAACCATACTGAGTTGGAAATTGATTTATAAAGCTCTCTACAGATAGTAGTCTTTCCCACCCCTGGTACCCCATTAATAATAATTAGTTTTTTCATACATAGTTCCTCTTCTTCTTAGTATAATTTTCATTTTTATACTTATCTTTAACTAAATATAAACTACCTCAAATTCTTCAAAAATAACTGGCATGCCTTCCGTAAATTCTTTATCAATAGTATTACATTCCTCAGTAAAAAACTCTTCATGGACTTTTCTCCAATATTCAAGACTTAAGTCTCCTTCGCCTTCTTTTCTTGCATGCTCTCCTGTAATTAAGTTGAATGGTATTATTTCAACACGTTTTGTCTGAATAATACATACTGCGACACCATCCCAATCCGTTATTATACTGTAATCGCCTTCATTTGGTATAGGTTCTCCCTCATATTCATACACCCATAATGAAGACGCCGTAGCTTTCTTCTTACCTTCCAAAACTAATTTTGCTAATTTGTTTGCTGCACCTTCTGTTATCTCGAAATGCCATGATACATATTCCTTCTTGGTATTAGAAATAGATTCACCAATTGTTTCTAAATAATTTTTCCACATAATTCCCACTGAATTATGTTCTGTTTTTTTCATATTTAATCTCCCCTACATGATATATCATTTTCTTTTCCTATTTTAAAACTGATTATTTGAAATTATATAAATTACCATATCCTATCCAACTTATCAGAATAAAATTCTATTGCTTTTTTATACTTCTTTATATTTCCATCTAAAGATGTTTGGGTTAAATTACATAGTAAAATTTCCATTGCTTTAGAGTGTTCCTTTAAGTTATATAAGGTCATTGCATAAAAAACCTTTATAGCTCTATTCTCTGGAAACTTAAATAAAGCTTTTTCAAAAACTTCTTTTGACTTTTCATATTGTCCTAATGTTCTATATGTGCTACCTAATCCTAAAAAAGCACTTTGTAGATCCTCATCATCTAACCCAATTAAAATAGCTTTTTCATAATACGGTACTGCATTTATTTCCAGGCCTAAAACATCAAAACTCCAAGCACATTGATAATTGACCATTGCATCATTTGGATATTCCTTTACAAGATTTGTTAAAATTTCATTCGATTCTTTTAATTTTCCTTCTTCTCTCAATCTAATTGCAGTTTCTAGTTTCTTCAAAGTAAATTTCTCCTTAGTATTGCATAGTCTTCGCTTCTATGATTTAAAATAAATGAATTGCGCTCATAACTATTTAATTACTTTTCTAGTAAAAAACAAATATAAAGCTCCAACTATTGAAAGCAATAAAAATATAACAGTAAAAAGATATGGATGCGGTTGGCTTGTCAAATAAATAGCTGTTGGTCCATCAGCACCACCTATAATCCCTATGGAGCTTACTTTACCTACTTCATTATTTAATTTATATGATAAATACATAGTTAATAAAGAATTAAAACTTATACTAATGATAGTCATTGCTATAGCAATAACAGTAAATATCGTAACTGCTTTTCTTAATCCTTTTATTTTCAATCCTTTTTTCCTCCTTATCATCATTTCTATAACATTTTTATATAGTTCATAAATGGTAAATCCCATTCATTAGTCTATTTTTGTTTCCTATCTAAATACTCTTCTCTCGTTATAGAATAACAAACATCATCATAAATCCTTCCATCATATATTTTACTAGCAAGTCTCAAGGTCCCCTCATATTGAAATCCACTTTTTTCAATTACTCTTTTAGATTGGCTATTGAAAGGGTAATGATAGCAAGAAATTATGTCACAATTCTCTTCATCAAATAAGTGCCTTACTACTTCTTTTACAACTTCACCCATAATTCCCTTTCCCCAGTAATCCTCTGAAAGTACATATCCAATCATCTTCCCATTAACACTTCGTCTTTTTTCATCAATATGAGCTCCTACTGAGCCTATTACCTTATTATTATCCTTGTATTCAATTGCCCATACTTCGTCTTTTTCTATAAATGATTGTAGTATTTTCATTGAGACATTTTGGCTCTCATGAGGCTCCCATCCTGCACTTGGACCTATATTAGGATTTTTTGCATATTCATAAAAATCATCTATATCATCTATTTTCCATGTTCTAAGAATAGTTCTTTCAGTTTCCAACGTTTTCATTATTTATTACCTCCCTATGTAAATATCCATAATAAACTTTAATAGTTCTTGAACTAATTCAAGATATTCCTTGCTTGATATATGATTTTATATCCTCTTGCATACAAAAATTAATTCTCTGCCACTTGTAATATCACTCTTATCATACCAGCCATATTCTTCTTCTATAGAAAATCCAGCATCTGTTAAATATTTAGTAATTTGGTCATGGTAATAATATTTTAATTTTAAATGTTCTTCTAATCTTTTCATATTTCCATTACTCTCTGTAATTTCAAAGCTACCCTTCCAGTACCACAGCCTAATTCCAGCACTTCTCCACTTAACTTTAGCGTATATTCTTTATAAAAAGATATATCATCTGTCAAATTATCTCTATTGTCATAATCATAAAGCCATGCCGTATTTTCATAAATATTACCTAATTCCATAGATTATCTCCTTATCAATAAAATAATATTTTCTCTTTATTTCTTTAAATCTAATGCCCTAATAACTCTTTCTGGCAGCTTTTCAAATAATATACTAAGAGATTCTCTATTATGAATCCTTATAATAGCCTCTGCAAAAACAGGTGCAACTGACACAATTTCAACTTTGCTAGAATCTTGAACATATGGGTTTATAACTGTATCTGTACTTATAACCTTTTCTATTGGACTATTTTCAATTTTTTCTACTCCTTTTGAATTGAGTAATATATGAGATAAACATGCAAATATTTTCTTAGCACCTCTTTCTTTAAGAAATCCTGCTAATTCTACTAACGTTCCTCCACTTATGCTAAAATCATCAACTATTATTGCATTTTTATCTTTAACATCTCCAATGAGCTCCAGTACCTTGGCTTTTTCATCATGAGCCTTTCTAGTCTTATCTCCTATTACTGTAGAAACACCAAGATGGCGTGAAAACTCTCTTGCTTGTTTTGCATAACCTGCATCAGGAGAAACTATAACATAATTATCAATATCCATATTCTTTATATATTCACATAGTACTGGTAGTGCTATTAAGTTATCAACTGGTTTCTTGAAAAAGCCCTGTATCTGTGGACTATGTAAATCCATTGTAACTATCCTATCTGCTCCAGCTAGTTCTATCGATTCTGCACATACCCTTGCCCTTATGGATACTCTAGGCTCATCTTTTTTATCTCCTTTTGCGTAACTGAAATATGGCATTATAGCTGTTACTGAACTTGCACTTGCTCTTTTAAATGCATCCATCCAAAATAATATCTCAACAAATTCATCGTTTGGATTTAACCCTATAGATTGTACAAGATATACATCCTTATCTCTCACAGTTTCTCCAATCCTAACAAATGTATTGCCTTCTGAAAATGTAATTACTTCAGACTTGCCAAGTTCAACTCCTATATAATCACATATACTCTGAGCAAAATTCTTACTTGAACTACCACTGAAAATTTTTATTTCACTACTCATCCCAAGACCTCCTAATTATTTTTCTAGAGATAATAATAGTTATTTATAAAAAATCTTATTATATGAAGTCATTTATTTCTCTAGTTTTATTCCCTAACCGCTTTTTTTCCATTAAAATAAATATTATTATATTATATTAATAAATTATAATCGTACCTTGTTTAAATTAATAAAGTGTCAGATTGAAATAATTTATCTATAATTAACTCTCTCTCAATATCTTCCCCATTGTATGATGTCAAAGGAGATATCTCAATTATCTTTCCATCTAGTAACTTGGAATCAACACCACTATTTATCAACCAATTTTTATGTAAGTTTAATAATAGGTTTTTAGCAGTAAAAGGGCTATCTTCACCATCTTTGTTTTTCACTGGTGCAAATTCCTCTTCTCTCCTAACCTTTAGCACTGCCATATCAACTACATAAGAAAAAATATCAAATATAAAACTTTCAAATTTATATCCATTAGGTTCACTTGAGTATTCAATATCTCCACTAATATTTATATATGGAATTTTTTTGTGTGCTACATGAAATGGAATTTCATAATTAAAAAACTCCTCTATGACTTCTAGCTTTAATAGATGACTAATTATATTAGCATTATCATATATTAAATTTCCATCGTCATTTGTCTTTTGTGCTAGCTCTACAGGTAATTCTGAATATTCAACTATAGCTGGTCGTCCATTTTGATAACAAAGTATTCCCGCTTTTTCAGTTGGACTTTTTTTTGATACTACTTTGCTTGCCGATGGCAAACCTATTTTAACTGCAAAACCTAAGAAATAAGGATCTGCTACTCTCACAAGTACATTATCTATACCATTAATAAATATCCACTCAATACCTTTCTCCTTCATTTCTGTAAGTATACCTTTATCTCTAAGTGCTAAAAAGCAACCACCATTTCCATTTGGTGCCATACTAACTTTACCTCTTTCTTCAAGAAATATCTTACCATTAACATCTATTGTAGGAAATATGCCTTGCTTAAAGAAAGTAATATTTTCTTTAGGATAATCAAAATAGTTATTATCATCAAAAAATTGTACTGTCTCATCATGATTCACAGGACTAGTCATGATATACCAATTGATATATGTGCCGCATTTTCTTGATATATTTCTTAATCGCTCACATTGTAACTGGAAAAGAGATTTATGAGACGGCAAACCAATATCAAAAGTTCCTTTAGCCCCCGAGTAACCTAGCCTTGTCCCTTGTCCTCCAGCTAAAAGAATTACAGCAGCTTTACTATCCTTAATCTTTTTAATTCCAATATCATATAACTGTTGTTTCTCTTGACTATCTATAGCATCCCATTCATATGCTTTAAGTGGTTGTAAGTCTTGTTGATTTTCATTCATTTCATGATTTATTACTTTCTTATATAAAGAGGTTATAAGGTCAAAATCAATTAATAGTATTTGATCCAGTAAATTTTCTTTTTCTTCATCTGAAAGTTCTTTAAAATGTCTTAATAGATGTTCTTGCCCATATTTCCGTAAAACACCTTCTATTTCTTGGATTTTTTCTTTCATACCTTATCCCTCCAATATAATCTCATATAAAGACTTATTTTATATTAATAATTACGAATTAAAAATGTCCATTATCTCAATCTATTTATTTCTATTTCCTTCAATATTAAACCTTACAATATTTTGAATCAGATCTATATCTAATTCCCTATCATTAGATATTTGGATTGTACCATTGGAAGTCTTATAACTGTGAAGTATGTTACTAAAGACTTTAACTGTTTCTGCTCCACAATATAGACCGATATGTCTTTTATGTGCTGCAAAATGGATTACATTTCCCTTGAAATAAAAAGTAGGCATATTCCAACTAATCTTCTCTGTCAATTCTGGTGATGCATCTAGAATAATCTGCCTAAGCTTTCTAAGTTTAGGTTGAATTTCTTCTGAACATGTCCCGATATATTCATCAATAGTTTTTAATTTTACGCTCTCTTGCATTGATAACTCTCCTCTTTAGATTATTTATTTACAATCCATCAACCTATTCACAGTTTCTTCTAAGATTTTCATTCCTTCTAAATAATATTCATAATTAACTTCTTTAGCCCATGCACAAATCCCTAACCCCATATGTAAATTATAAAAATCTCTTTTTAAATCTAATTTACTAAGATTAATTCTACCAAATTCCTCATAACCAGATTTAAATCTCTCTGCCAATACTTTATCATTTTCAATAAGTGGTAAATAAACTTGAACTAATTCTTTATCTATATCAATCGGTATACTTTGTTCAAAATCTATTATAGCTTTTAAGTAATACTTATCATCTATTTCGCTGACTAATATATTTCTAGGACTAAAATCATTATGACACAAAGTTGCTTTACTTACTTCATCTAGTATACTATACATTGATTTCAACCGATTCTCCGCTTCTTTTAGCAGTGTTAAATTTTGATGCTCAAAGGAATACAACTCCGACAATATTCTATTCATTAAGTCTTCAAAGTACTCTCTATATGTAACAAAATCTTGAATACTCCTGCCATTCTCATCCATGCTTCCAAAAAAATCAAATTCCTTATGACAATGAATTATATCTAACTGCCTCCCCATTTCATAATAGATATCCTTTAAATTATCCAATGATAATTTCTCATGTACTTGGGTCAACAGCTCCCCTTCAATAAAATCATATACTAGCCATTCTAACACATTGTCAAATATACCATAATCAACAATCTTGGGAACTAAAACTTCTGTATTTGCAAAAAGCTTTAGACTTGCAACCTCTCTATTCCACCTATTCTTTTTGTAATAAAGCTTAATTACATATTTTTTGCTACCACATGACAACTTATAAACCAGATGTCTTTGTAAATTATGATTACCAATTGGTTCAATTGAATCAACAATTCCAATAATTGGCTTTAATTTATCTTTTAATTCATTTAAATCTATGTTTAGCATATTTCCCCCCTAAATTCTTTTAATCTTATCTATCAATAAGCTCCACTAGCCTTTATAACGTTCATTACATTTAAATTAACATTTACTTTATTTCTCCATTTATTAACTTCAAAATCAATTGGTATATCTCTTTTCATAGCTATAAGATTAATATTTCTATTAATTATGGGTTCATTTTCCTTCAAAGCATCATACAATTTACCATCCATCAAACCTTTTTCTAATATCTCACTTATACTCCCAATACTCAATATTTTTTGTGCTGTTTTGGGACCTATTCCTCTAATACCTGTTATATTATCACTTTTATCTCCAATTAATGATTTATACTCAACTATTTGCTGTGGATATACTCCAAGCTTTTCATATATTTTCTGAGAAGTATACATCATACCCTGTTTTCCACTTGGGTTAAACACAGATATATTATCATTAGCTAGTTGAAAAAAATCTTGGTCTGTAGAAACAATTATACATCTATATCTATTACTATACTTCTCACAAAAAGAAGCAATATAATCATCTGCTTCGTATTCTTTTATTTCTTTATAGGGCATCTCTAGGTAGTTTAAAACTTCAAATATATATGGTAGTTGTGTAAATGGATTTTCATTATCTGGTACATCTAGATAGTTTATTCGATTGCTTTTATAGTCACTGTAATCATTGCACTTGTTTATTGTGCTTGTCTCAGTATCAAACACAATCATTATACTATTAGGGGAAAATTCATTAATATACTTAATAAGTCCACTTATAAATCCAACAACTCCTTTGATTTCATTCCCTTTAGAGTTTCTGATACTTCCTGGTATACCATAAAACATACGAAACAATAAATTATGTCCATCGATTATCAAACAGCTTTCCATACTACTCCTCCTGTAAATTTTTCCGTAGTGAACTCTTCATAAATTGATTCTTCTATATTACTTATTCTGCAAATCTCCTCATATTCCTTCTTTTCCAGGAAAATAAATTTGAATAGTTCAAAAATACCTGCATTTTAAATTAAGTGCCATCTATATTAGATATGTCTTCTTCTACTTAGCAGGTCATTTTGTAACAAAAATATTCATTCAACATAACATGATTAATACCTAAATAAAAGGGGGAATTCCTTTGAAAATATCAGCTATAATAGACAGTGTCTTTTCTCTATTTATTATGATCTTAGTCGGTGTTTATGGGAGTAAGAAAGAAATTATCACTTCAGAAATGAATAAAGGATTAACAGATATACTTATACAAATAGCATTACCTTTCATGATTGCTGCATCTTTTATTTTTACATATGACGATACTATTAAATCTAATGTTATAAAGACATTTTATTATAGCCTAATAGCCTATATAATAATGATAGCTATTTCGCACTTACTCCTATTGCCAGTAAAGAATGATAAGAAAACAATATTACATTTTGCTAATGTATTTACTAATACAGGTTACGTTGGTTTCCCAATACTCAATTCTATATATGGCGCAGAAGGTGTTATATATGGATCTATATTTAATATGTTCTTTGTAATATTTGTGTGGACATACGGACTTATATTATTCAAAGGTAATTTTGAAAAGAAGGAATTAAAGGTAGAAATAGAAAAGGTTCTTTTAAACCCATCAATTATAGCAGTCTTTATAGGTATTATAATCATGGTATTTAATATTCAATTGCCTAGTGCCATATCATCCAGTATGAAAAGCATAGGAAATATTACGGGTCCTTTGTCTATGATTATTATTGGGGCTATACTCTCAAATGTTAAGATAAGAAAGCATTTAAGGGATTGGACAATATATTATGGAATAACTACTAAATTGGCAATTATTCCCATAATTATATACTCTATATCACTATTAGTAGGAGACACATCAAAAGCTATAAATACAGTAATTATTATGACTGCTATGCCTGCTTCAGCTATGACTTCAATATTTGCAGAGAGTTTTGATAAGGAAAAGGAATATGCAGCTGTTCTAGTATCTGTAACTACATTATTATCCTTAATTACAGTTCCTATATTATTAAAAATAATAACTTAACTTTGATATTGATATAATATTTTGCTACTTAACTCAATACTTTTCGTTCTCTACATAATATATATCTATCACAGGAATACTTCTAATTCTTAATGGTATTCTTACAGTCCCTAGCCCCCTGCTTATGGAAAAATATTGATCATTATCGATCTTCTTGCATCCAATATGAAATCCATCATATAGAGTTTTATATAAAATTGGTATATTTATTTGTCTTCCATGTGTATGTCCTACAAGAATATGATCATAGCTTATTTCTTTAGACTCTAATGTATTAATTATATTTGGTGAGTGAGCTAGTATTATTTTATAATCGTTATCTATTTTCTCAATCTCAATATCATAGTCTTCGTTTCCATATATAGAATTATCAAAGCCATATATTAAGATTTCTGTTTCTCCTATTATTAAGGTTGAGTTCTCATTAATCAATAACTTTAGATTATTGTACTTGTTAATTTCATTAATTAGTTTGTCTAGCGATATCTTTCTTTTTCTAAGAAAACTCTTCTGTTCTTCTCTCTCATAATTTCCTAGTACCATAAATACAGGATGTTTTATAACTCCCAGTTCTTCTATTACTCTAGGCAACTTTTTTTGAGTATTTGAATAATCTCCCGTAACCACTACAAAATCAGGATTAGTAGAATTTATAATGCTACTAATCCTGACATTAATAAAATTTACTTTATTATGAATGTCAGATATATGAATGAATCTAAAATTAGAAGGTACTTTTTTCTGTATTTCTGTATGTTCTATTTTAACTAGATGAGTGCTTGAAATAATTATAGATATTGTAGCTATAACGATAATTCCGGTTATATAGTAAAAAATGATTATCACCTCTTTATAGATGTTTTTTGAATGATTATTCCGTAAAAACATTATTTTATTTATGTACTCATTATATATCTGCTATCAGCAATGTTCTTTACAATTTTATATCCATTTCTATGATATAAGTTAATAGCTCCTTGATTATTTACAAATACATATAAAAATACATCTTTATTTTTTTCTCCTGCAATTAAGGCAACATGTTTTAAAACTTCTGTTCCAATACCTCTACCTTGAAATTCATCAAAAATAAAGAAATCATCAAGTTCAAGACTTCCATCTTCATCATGCAAGTAATAATAACCTACTTTAATTCCTTCAAAGTAAATACATTGGTAGTTCTCTATATTATATTCTATCTTGTTCTTAACCCAAATAAAAATCTTTTCAAAATCAAGATTCAAATTAGTTTCATATTTCTTAATAAGATTTTTATTTAATTCAAATACTTTATCAATATCAACAGCTGTTGCATTTTTAAATATTATGTTCATCATTGACCTCCATATATAAATATATATTACTTTTTCACTCTTGCTACTCAATATTTACATTTTTGTGCTGAATTTATTTCGCAATCCTTGTCCACCAAATCTGACCAGATAAATTCTTCCAAAAGTTCATGCTCTGATTCTTCTAGTAAATATATGTTTTTATTTATCTACTTAATAAGTCCTTATTAAAAATTCCACCTTTCCCCTCTATACTTAGCCTTTGAATAAATTCATGTATAAATTCTGCTCTGTCATCAAATATCTTTTTAGATATATCGTAATTCAGTTTTCTTCTGCAATCCTTAAGATAATATTCAAATTCTTTATCATTATAAAATTCAATTGATGTATCAACACTTTTTTCATCATATGCTTGATATATAAAGTTCAACCATACTTCCATAGTCCCCATATGATCTATCATATCTGCATCTTGTACTATTCTTATCTGTTTAGACCAATCTTCATTACTGCTTCTTAAATTATGACATCTAATTATTTCAGCAATCTCCATTAGTTCTTCATATGAGCATTTGTCTTTCAATACTTGTTGAACTAAGATACTGCCATTTTCATTATGTGGTTCTATTCCTTTAGCTATATCATGAAAAAGTGATGCTACATATATGATATTATCCTTTGAATTATCGATTTGTCCTACTATCTTTCTAATTTCTATTGCTAATTTTGCTGTTCTCAATCCATGATAATAAACATATCCTTTTTCTCTCTTAGAATGAGATTTTCTTTTTCCCATCGTTTTAAATGCTAATTCTTCTATTCTATTAATGTCTATATCTCTCTTCCTCCTCTTAGTCATTCTGTACTAAGTTTTTAGTCATATACACCATTCCTGGGATATATCCAAGTTTCTGATTTAGTGCCAGCATATTGCTATTTCTATAATGAACTGTTGTTTGTATCGCTTTAATTCCCTCAAGTCGGCACCATTCCTCTAATAACATTTTTAGGTTTGTGGCTATCCCATGACCCCTGTAACTTTCTGTAACGTACAAGGATAGAATCATAACAGTACCTTTAGGTTCTTCTTGTTTATATGCCCATATGAATCCTTGCATATCCCCCTGTTCATCTTCTGCAATGGCAAGAAATAATTCTTCTTTTTTTGTGTTTAAAATTCTTTGCACTGTTTCCTCTATATCTGCTGTTGAAGCTTTATAATCTGGTCTCCATAGCTTTGGTGTTAGATTATGCCATCTTGCAATTTGCATTAAAATTAACTCTAATTTTTCATCAGTATAGCTGCCATCAATCTCAATCTTTCTATATTTCATCGTTAGACCCTCCTGCTAATATTATTTATGCGATTTTATTAGATTATCTACTATCTCAATTGTACAACATTTAATAACTCCTATACTTTTACCCTATATTTAGCTATTCATTAGGGCATTCCCCTGCTCTAGCCATAATAATTACTAATAGATAATCTTGTACCACTTCTCTCGTAACATTCATTTCTATAAGGTATAAATCTGCCAGTGTTTTCTTAAGCTGTAAAAGCATTTCTCTTTCTTTTACTTCTGCTGGCACAGGTGTGTATTCCACAAGAAATACAGTTCTTGCTATATCATATAAGAAGTCTCCATGGCATACATTCATGAAATCTATCACCATTGCTTGTCCATCAGATATAAATATATTACCAGGGTGGAAGTCACCATGACATAGAGTATTACCATCCTTCAATTTGTCTAGCATGTCTAATGCTTCTTTTTGTTTATTTGGATTTCCTGATAAAGCTTTTACTATATTATATTTTAAAAACTCCTTGTAACTTGGTACATTACTGATGTTATTTTGAAGGATTTCCTTATGTAAGTTTGCCATATATACAGCACAACTTTGTACATCACCTGTTCTCATAACCCAATCAAGTAGAGATTCACCTTCTATTTTGTCATAGATAATACCTATTCGCTCTTCCAAAAAACAATCTCATGTGCTTTTGGTTTTATAAAACCCATATTGCTTATTACTCTTGCATTATTAAACTCTTTCTCTACTGATTCTTTCGGATATCCTTGATTGAAAAGTTTAAGTACCTTATCCTCTTCCAATTCATATGCAGTTGCTGTATTTCCCTTGCCTATTATTTTCCCATATTTCATTTGTCTCTCTCCTACTATTTCTAAATTCTAATCTATTAATTCTATGAACTCCTTTACCATTCTATCTATGCCTATCTTTATTTCATATAAATTTTGTGTTCCTAGAAACGCAGGAGTTGTTACTATTCTATTTTGTATATCTACATATGCTTCTGTAGAATTAACTTCTTTTACAATTACATTATTCATTTCTAATATATTTCTATGAGCATTATTACTGGTACAAAGCTCTAGTTGTTTAGCTTCATTCCCCAAACTTTTTGCTATTAAGACTGTTGCACCACACATTGCTGCAATGGGTTTTTTTGATAAATATATGTCTTTTATTAATTTATCTACATCTTTATCTATTGAAAAGTTCTCTTTTTCTAATACATAGTTTGATAAATTTTTAAATACTCCTAATCCTCCTGGTAATATCAATCCATCTAATTCATCTATACTAATATTATCTAATGCTTTAATTCTTCCTCTCCCAATACGTGCTGACTCCATCAAAACATTTCTATTCTCACTTTCTTCAATTTTCTCATTAAGATGATCAAAAGTATGATACTGATTTTTATCTTGAGCAAGACATATATAGTCAATTCCATATTTATCTAAGGCTAGATATGTCAATATTACTTCTTCTATTTGACTGCCATCACCAACTCCACATCCCGATAATAATACCCCGATATTCATTAAATATGTTCCTCCTTTATATTAATTTCGCACAATGTCTGAGTATTTATTACATGCTTGAACTAACACACAAACGTATATTATCCATCCACTTTTGCTATCCAATACTTGCATTTTTGTGCTGAATTTATCTCAGAACCATTTTCCACTACATCTGACCAGATAAATTCTTCTAGAAGTTCACATTCTGATTCTTCCAGTAAATTAAGGTTAATATAATTTATCCTATCTAGATATATTCTTTATCTTTAATCTTTAATCATTGAATATATATGCTCTAAAAACAATGGTGCATTTTTGATTATATAATCTTCATTAACCTGCTTCTTTTCTATTTCATCAAATGGATATCTATATTGAGAAGTATATTTAATAAATGGTATCCATGATGAATCAGGAAACTCTTTCATAAACCAATCACAAGATTTCCCTTTGGATAAAATATCATTATTTATAAATGTATATAGACTTCTTGTCCCTAAATATAGCAAATGTAATGAGAAATAAATATCCTCAATATCTTTTGAATACTTAATATTATTTCCAATCTCTTTAAGTATTTCTTTTTTAATTCATCATGAGAAGGTCTAAATATTTGTTCATTAATATCTTTTCCATAAACAATTTTGCCATATTTGCTTAAAGTAAGATGGTCTACCTTAGACATAACAGATGTTGATATCTTCTTCCATCCATTTCTGCCCGTACCTATATAATAACCCAAACCTATATATTCTTCCGGTTCTTTCAGCATAGGTAAAGGACAATACATTCCTTCTAATTGAATTCCAAATTGTCCAAATTCTCCAGCCCTCAATCTATCATGTAAATTTATTATTTCTTCACAATTATTAGATAATAAATCACTCTCAGTTACTACTAGAAAATCTATATCTCCTTTCCCATAGATATAGTCTCCTAAAGCTACTGATCCAACGATAATTATTGATAATAAATTGTCATCTAATATCGCTTTAACTCTATCAATAAGATTATTTATCATAGCAATAAAATTTTTATCGTTAAAAATGTTTTCCTTCATATTATCTCCTTAGTGAATATCCTATTTTATCTCTATTTTGATTTATAGAAAATCAATTCTTCTTCAATATATTCTATAATAAATCCAATATTAAGTTCTCATCTGCTGTTGCTCGTTTTCTTAACTAAAACTACCTCTCCCTCCCACATTTCATAGTTCTCAGTGTTCCATAGTTATTAAAATAGACTTGAATCCGCTCCTAAAAAATTTCACTATTTCTTTGATTTAACCTCTGAAATTAATTTTACTGGATTAACTATTTTCATGTTTTTTTCCTTACTGGCATCATCTCTTTTATCTTCATCAAGACTATCTCCAGTGGATATAGCAATATCCCAAAATTTTTCTGGAGTCATATCTGGATCTACTTCGCATGCCAATGTATATAATCCGCTGATATATGGTATAACCATACTCCATGCACCATTACTGTACATTACATACTCATCTTTTCCAGTTGGACTAGCTAACCATCTTGCATCCATAGGAGTCAACAATATATCCTCTGCTGTACCGTCTCCTTCTACATAGTATTTTAAATAATATGATTCTATTTTTTCTGGATCAGACATTGGTTCTCTATTAACACCATTAAAAAAAAGCTTATGAGTTTCATAAAGTCGTGCAGTTACAACAAATATGTTTTCTGCCTCAGCTTTTTCGATAGCATTATAAATTGCTTCTGCATTTTTACTCTCTGGATCCCAACCAGATGATATTGACAATACTTTAATTTTATTGTCTTCTGGCAAAGCTTTATTTATTTCGACCATTCTTTCTATGGCATTGGCTAAATGTACATATCCCTCTTCATAATCTGTATCCTCTTCCAAATATGCAATATAATATATATTAGCCTCTGGTGCTACCCCTACATCTTTTCCGCATAATATTGATGTTATAGGGGTTCCATGATAGTGAGCAGGACTATCCATATCAAATATTTCTTCATATACCACTATATTATCTTTGAATTCTTCATGATCTACCAGTAGGCGTCCATCTATTACACCTACGTTCACACCTTTTCCAGTAATATTTTCTTTATGCAGATAATCAATACCTAGACCTGGCTGCTTTCCATATTTTATAATAGTTTCTACATCAAAATTTACAGGAAGTTTTTCAGGCCATATGGTTTGACTATCGAATATAAAATTCCTTAATTCTATTCGTGTAAGGTCCATATCAGATGCATCATAACTCCTTAAATCATATCTATTTCTCTGTTCATCGAAAATTTCACTTATATCTGTTATTTTTCCTCTGTTATAGTTCAAGGGTTCCGGATATACTTGAATTTTCTGTTCAAAATTTTTTTCTGTTTTTGATAGTGTCTCATTATTTTGTTTGCATCCTGTAAATGCCGTACTGATCAATACAATAGCTAATACCATACCGATTATTTTATTTTTCATAGTTATCCTGATTTATAAAGGATTTTATATTAAATCAGGATTTTCACCTACCTTTCTTTTTATAATTTTATTAATATCTATTGTCTTAATATCTTCTAATTAAGTTTTACTTAGCTTATAAATCAATCCAATATCGTTGAATAATCTCAGAAAAAGTTTCACTAAAGATTTCATTTTCTAATATTCCATTGTTATTTTGAATAACTTTAGCTGATGCAACATTTGTTTTATCGCAAGTGATTAAAACTTTATTCAGACTTAATTCTCTACATTTTTGTAAAGCTAATTTTAACATTATAGTTGCATATCCTTTTTTTCTTTCAGCAGGTCTGATAGAATAGCCTATGTGACCACCTTCATTTAAAAGAAACTCATTTAATTTATGTCGTATGTTAATCATTCCAACAACCATATTATCTGATTCTCTAACAAGAAAGTAGGTGTTTGCAGGTACTCTTCCTCCTGGGATATTTGGTAAATCCAAATCTTTTTCAATCTTTAGTAACCATTCATCATAATCATCGTACCTATCAAGTCCACCTGTTCCGTTAATTTCTGAATTATACTTTAAAAATTCTTGTATATATTCAAATGCTTCTTTTTCATACTCCTTTGAAGGAGATATCAGTTTTACATCATCCATCTTCTCACCTCTCCAATTAAAATAATCTACAATTTAGTAACTTCTTGCTTTCTATCAAACAAATCCCAAGGAACTATCGAAATATTCATTCCTAGGGGTATCTCATACCTAGTAAAGAGACGCCTGCCAATCTTTTATTAGAAGATATCCATAACTTATTCTATCTGACTAAAAATAACTCATAACCCAATCATAACATTCATTTAGCTCATCCTCTGTTAAAATATCTGAACGATGTTCAAATAATACTTTTACATCTTTATTTTCGGAAGATATAATGTTTAAAAATTCTCCTATATTACTCCACCCATCTTGTTCATTTAGTTTCATTAATGCAGGATGATGACCATTTTCTATTACATCTGTAACCTTTATATTAGATATATGAAGTAAATATGTATACTTAGCCATTTCTTTTATGAAAATATTATAATCAAAGTTATAATCTATATTACTTAGAACATGAATCCTCGCACTATCTAAACATAGTTTTAGGTCTGGATACGCTTCTAATAAATCTTTTAATAATTTTCCTTGATACAAATACTTATTGAGCATTTCTATTTCCAATACTATTTGAATCTTATACTTTTTAGATAACTCAGATAATTTTTCAAATGTATATTGGCATTGATTTTTAAACTCTTCAAATCCATATCCCTTTTCTCCAATAGTCTCATCTTTATGAGAAAATTTGCATTTCTCCCAGTTAAGTCTTTCATCTATTACCATAGGTTTCGGAAAATGTAATAATAAATATTCCGCTCCTATCTCTGATGCATATTTAATCTCATTTTCAACTGCTTTAAATGCTTCTAAAACTTCATCTTTATCGAGAGATAGTAATAATGGATCTCTATATTTATAGCTTGATTTTTTTAGAGGAAAATGTACTCCTATTTTGAAATTATCTTTTTTTGCTATCTCCAACACCCTTTGGATTTCTTTTTGCTCATTAAAATTACAAAACTCTATCCCTGAAATTCTCGATGTGTAATCTCTCTTATACTTTATATCGTCAAATCTACAATGCATTCCTATAAAATATTCTGTCATATTCAATCTCCTTTTCCCTATATAAATAATTACATAATAATATACATAGCTAGTCTCATTTAGTTCAATAATCCTTATTCATTAATCTATTATAGGCATCTAATACCTCAATCATTTTCTCACTATTTCCCCCATGGTCTGGATGATATTTTTTAGCTAATTCCCTGAACTTCTTCTTTATATCATCAACAGAAGCTCCCGGAGATAACCCAAAATAATCTAAAACATTGGGATCTTGAATTACATCAAAGTCTAGTCCAATATCTTTGTACTTTTGAAAATATACACTGTAAAAGTATTCTTCAAATACCTCCTTCAATTCCTGCTTATGTAAATTAAGTAGTTTAGAAATAGGATACTTAACTGTCATATCATCAATTAATTTTGTAGAAAAGTATTCATCCCATACATATTTTTTAGAAAATCCCTCATCAACATACTCAAAACGAATTTTATCTTCGGCTTTCTTTAATTGCCTTAGCTTACGTTTTAATTTGCCAACATCCATTAAACCACATCCCTACTTATAAGCTTTCAATATTATTTCAAATAACGCAAATTACCTCAACTCTATTTCCATCTCTATTGTTGAATCTTGATTCTCATCTATAATCTCTACACTGATCTTATTTACCATGGTTTCAAAAGTATCACTTATATCATCTACCTCAAGAATCGCAGCTTTATATTCCTCCTCATTTTCTATCTTGCCTACTGTCATATGCTGGTAATATTTACTATTTCTCAGCCACTGTGGAAAATACGGTTCTAATATTCCTGTATAAAGTTTTTTATGAATAGTATATATTTCTTCTCTACCAATCTCAATGTTAAGAAAAAGATAATTTCCAAATGATTGTACCGGTGTAATACCTTTAAGTATTATCTTAAAAGATCCTGTATTTAACAAGACATATTCTATATGCTCTTTCAATTTGTCTGAGCCTATATCACTATAAAATGGAAACACAAGTGTAATATGAGGCCTAACACGACTTGCTAGCGGATCATATTTCTCTCTTACTTCATCAATGATTTTTATATTGTCAAATTCGGGAAATATCATAATACATCGTTCTATCATCTTGTAATAGTTCTCCTTTGGTATCTTAAATCTAATAATTAATGTTTTGCTTTACACAGTTCTCCTACTATAAACTGACAGCCTATAAATCTACCTATTAGTCTACAGTAAATTCAAGGTCTCAAAATACTAATAATAAAAACTATAAATTAAGTCCTAATTCTTTAAATAACATATTTAACCTATCCTTCTCATTCTCATTAATAGGAAGATTCGTATTATATAAATAGTGCTGAAGTACATCAGCATCTTTAAGTATTTCACAATAAGCATTATCTATATTCTGTTTGTTACTATGGCTAAATATTGAACTACAAATAATATCAATTTCTTCTTCACTAAAACAATTAATCTCATTTAGGATTTTTCTCGCTTCAATAGATCCTAATTTTCCGTGGTCTACACTATAGCCTGCTTTATAACTCCAAATATCATGGAGCATCCCTGCAACTGAACATATCTCAACATCTAATCCACGTTTCAATGCAAGAAGACCACAAATAGTAGATACACCATATAAATGGACATATCCACAACGTCTTTCTTCTAAATCTAGTTGTTCCATTAAAATTTTATCAACAATATTACGAACACCTTCTAATCTATTCATAAATTTCCCCTTTCAATTATTTACTTTACACAAAATGCTCACATAGATAAAAACTCAAAACATGTTCAGCATTTGCACTTAATCGTTTTGGTATAAAAGCTTTCTAATATACTGGGATTCCACAGAAATAAACTTTTGCATATTGGAAAGTGTAACATACTTATTTGAAGACATGTCCACATCTTCCCTATCTATAAATTGACTTCGTAAAATAGTATCCTTCATTTCATTAATTTCACGGAGGTCTACAACATTCTGTATATCATATCCATTAGCATCTTTAAGTATCTCCCATATTATTTTCTGCTGTGGCTGCAATAGGTATAGTGCATAATCCACATCATTTGCTTCTCGATGATAAGTACTTCCAATGCCCTTTTCCAAAGCTTCTTTATTTTCTAATCGGAATGGCATCCAAATTTTTATATTATTTTGTATATCAGCAATTATATGAGAGCAGTATCCATATATAAAATCCGCTTTCTCTGTATCCTTATTTTCTTCTAAAAAAGAAAGTACATTTTCTAACCATTCTTAATTATTTGTGACCATTCCCCACTTTTCATTCCCAACACACAGATGACTTATCTTTTTCATGTCACTTACATAATTATCACGAAAGTGAACGGAATCAGGCGCAATGGCACCCAGCATAAAGTCACAAGGTTTCTTAATTTGTGGTGTATTACTTAATATGTTATATGCAATATGTAAATGAGTCATTGGAAAAGGCATTTCTTCACTCCTTAATCTTTCTTAAATTTAATAGCATTATATATTAGATTTCCATCTTTCAAAATTCAGCTTTGCTCCTAGTAATAAAATAACGGGACATATAACCCCTAAGAATATACTTACACTTCCAGGGGAAATTCATATTCTCTACTTAAATGTAATAATATCAAATACTTTTGAACAATATTCCTTACCATTTAACCCATCAATAATATACTCATTTGTGTAAATATTAACTTCATGAAATTTTTCCAATGTTTTTTTTAATTCTTTTATATCAGTATAATGATGAGGAATTTCTTCTTCTCCTTCTCTAGATCCAATAAAAGTATTCTCTTCAATAGCCTTCCCTAAACCATATGACAAATCATCTTTTGATAATATATTTTTTCTATTTACTTTATCTCTCAATATACCTATTGGTTTCTCATAAATGTCTGAAGCAAAGACTTCAAATCCATGCTGAGCAAAAAACAAAGAGTTTCTTCCAGTTCCACAACCCAAATCAAGTATTTTCTTATAGTTCTTATCATTAAATATATTTATAGAGTTTTTAATTATATCAGATAAAGAAATTTGGTATTCTCCATCTACATTTTCTATAATAAGCCTTTGACTATTCCAGTCATTTTTTATAGTATTTAAAATAATCACCTCAAATCATATTTTTACCTAATGCAAAAGCAAATCATAACCTATCATAATTACAAAATCTCCAAATAATGCTAAGACATTACTCAACAATCTATTATCTTTTACTGATAATCCTTCCTGCCAATATCTAAGTATTTATTTTGCCTTAGATTTAGTTGTGATATAATTCCAAAATCCAATAAACACTAAAGATATTTAAAGTTTTACTTCATTCGTTTGGCAATTGGATGATCTTCGTTTAACTCTAATAAATCCCATAAGTTACCGTATAAATCTTTAAAGACAGCAACAGTTCCATATGGAGCTTCTTTAGGTTCTCTTACAAATTCAATTCCTCTTGCGATCATTTCATTATAATCTCTCCAAAAATCATCAGTATTTAAAAATAAAAACACTCTTCCTCCCGCTTGATTTCCAATAAATGATTCCTGCTCAGTCTTTGATGCTTTCGCAAGTAATATTGTGGTTCCAATCGAACCTGGGGGAGATACAACTACCCATCTCTTGTCTTGTTCCGGCTGATAAGTATCTTCAACTAATGTGAAATTTAACTTCTCAGTATAAAACTCTATTGCCTCATCATAATCTCTAACTACTAAAGCTATATGTACTATTGTTTGAATCATGTTATTAACTCCTCCTATTTATTTTAATTTAGTAAAATATTAGTTTTCTAAAATCTTATGCTTGTACAATTTTAAATCCTATGCTTTTATATAACTCTAGTGTTCTCCCATTACTTGATAATGCATTTAAAAATTCACACCTAATGGATTTTGTTTTTAGTCTTTGTTTACTGTAGATTTAATATTTCTTCACAATACAATTATTTTGGTATACTTCTAAAATACACATGATTACCATTTGGATCACAAAAATGCATATTCTTTGCTCCCCATGGCTGTATTTTAGGAGCATCAATTATATCTATCCCTAAATGTAATAATCTTTTATATTCTTCTTCTACATCATCAACAGTAAAAGCTAAGCTTATATTATGATTTTGGTTGTTCTTTACTTCTCCATTGTTATAAACAGTTAGTGTTGTGCCTTCAGTTATAATGAACTGATGCTCTTCATCTTTACAGTCTGAAGAAATATTTAATATCTTTCTATAAAAGTCAGCCATTTTAATTACATCATTCGTTTCTAAACAAACCTCTCCTAATTTCATTCTTTTTCTCCTTTCCTATGTTTTCATAAAATATCATACCTGCATTTTATTGAACTAGAAAGTCTCATCCTATTTTCTTTGGCTTATAATCCTTTAAATTTAGTAAACCACTATTTTGGGCCCAGTTATCTAAGATATATTAATTTAGGTCAGTACTTAAATTTCTGATTCTGTCGTTTAATGCTCCTGTATCTGCAACATTTACTGTCATTAGATAACTCCTGCCTTAGATCCATGGACGAGGACAAGAACTCCTTTAATAAGATTCTAAGCATTAATTAAACAATTCTTCACAGGGTACCTATTATTAAATATTATTGGAATACCTTTTCCTAACCAATAATTATTATCTTCAGAATATACAACCTGAATATGAAAGTGAGGTCTTGACGAATACCCTGAATTACCAACTTGCCCAAGGTAATCTCCTACCTTCAGTTTTTGTCCAAGGTTCACTACAATAGTGTCCTTTTTAAAATGATATAAAGATATATAATAATTACCATTCTTGATAGTAATTTGATTCCCACTTTTATTGGGTAATTTCCCATATGGAATATTATCATCTTCATTTAAAATTACTTCTACTACCTCACCTTCTACAGGACTATATACTCTTTCTCCATAAATATTGTAGTCCTCATTAGATGATGATAGTATTTTCCTTTTTGCAAAACCATATTTATTCAATTTTATTATATCTGTAGCAAAGCGCATAGAATAGTAATTTTTTATATTTTTTCTTTTCCATCCATAGTAATGATAATTGCTAAAATAAGACTTCTTGCCATCTCCACCATCAATAACTAAAAATTGACCATTTTTAAAGGGAAAGGCTAAGCTAAAGCAGTTCTTTTTTTTGATTTTACTTAAGATAATACTAGTATCAATTATAATAAAAACTATAATCCAAATAAATGTTTCAGATCGATTAATTAGGTTGCTTAATTCACCAAACGCAAGGTTTGGAGTAAATATAATTCTATAAATAATCAAAAGAATGCCAATTATTATTAAGAAGTAATATATATATCTAAGATAAAAATTCGTATATTCCCAATAGCAAAAAGAAAAAAGAAAAAAGAATATCACGAGTACATATATTGCTAATAAAACATATTCATTTATGGTATCACATCTTCGAATAAAGATTTTATATATTAACTCAAATGGCAATATTATCTGCAAATACAAATTTCCCAAAAAAACAGCCAGCTTACTTGATGCCATATTATCACCCCACAGTTTATCTATTTTTCTCTCCTTACTTTCATACTATATTACTTATTCGCCACCCCTCTACATATTCCTCTATTTTTTTAAAAATTGTCATAATACAAATTTCGACAAAATAAAAAAGACTTATATAAAAGCAAAATGTATCCTATAGAGTAGATATTAAAAAAGTCTCTTCTATAGGATACACTTTAACTTGTTAAATACCTTTGATAACTATAATCTTTTACAAGATACAAGAGTTTATCATAAGTTACACATATTATGTTCATTTTGTTTGTATAAATTAATTCGCAATTTATCGATATTCGGAGTATTTATCATACTCTTCTTAATCAGCTCATCAAATTCATTTTGGAGGTATATCATTTCTTCTCGAGCAACTGATGTGTGCTTTGCCATAGTTACTTCTGCAAGCTGTGTTCCCATAACAATTTTAAAAATCCTAGCAAGCAAAAAAGTGGGAAGTTTAAAATAGTTTAACTTTGACGGAGTAATCTTAATTTTTAATGCCTTCAGTACCGAAAAACCCTCTTTGATGCCTTTTACCATTATGGCAACATCAAAGTATGATTTTGACAATTCATAATTGATGCATTTATAACCATATAATGAGTTTCCTATACTTGTCACTATTGCCACATGTGTCTTCTGCCAAGCATCCATGTTATTACAATACACAGATGGAATCCCTGCTTGATTGAACATTTTAATAATTTGTTTTACACGCTCTGTTTTATGACAATGATACTCTCCAAATGTAGTTGTTTGAAAAGCACGCATCAAACCTCTGCCAATAAAATAGTGAACTTCTCCGTTTTTTCGTTCCCCTCCTGCAGAAGGAAATCCTATTATAATTCGCTTTTCGTCAATCTTATCTGCATAGTCAGCATAGCCTAAAGCTGTATTAACCATAAAGACAATATTGGATGATTTGTTTTGAGATAAAATCGGCAAAACATCTTCAACTTGTGTTCTCTGCATAACTACAAATATATAGTCGTAAACGTCATTAGGCTCAAGTGTTTCAGTCACACTCACTTTGGCAACTTCTCTTTTCCCAGTTTTAGGATTTATAAGAACAACGCCATTACTTTTTATTTCACTATACCGGCCTCCTCTGGCAAGTATAGTGACGTTTTCCCCTGACAAAGACAGCTTGTTTGCAAAAATACTTCCAATTACACCAGCACCATAAATCAGTATATTCAAAATATCACCTTCTTCACATATCTAGTGTACATTCCTACACACTGATTGGCTTTACTTACTTTATACATAGACTACATATAATCTATGTAGTCTATAATTTATTTAATTGTGTATAACATGTTAATAACTTTGTAGATAATTCGCCATAGAAGAATATTGTGCATTAAGTTTACTATAGATTATGCTTATTTTGTTCACGCTCACTATTTGTGTGATAAAATTTTCTCTATTAAATCATCATAAGATATTTTTGAATAATCTGTTGAATCAACATAAATCATAACATCTCCATATTTGAAACTGCCACAATTTTGAGCCGCTTTTTTAAACACCTCAAAATCATCAAAAAAATCATTAGAAACAAGACCTGGATGTCTTTCGCTTGTTACATCTCTTTCAACAAATCGTCTGTGAATTACTTGGGAATCTCCGTCAAAAAGGACAGTAATAACTTTATAACCATATTTTTGCACCATTGGTTGGAATATATCTACACCAGCGTTTGTAAAATTACTTTCAAAAATTATTGATTGACCTGTACTCATAAGCATTTCGCAGAAATAAAATGATAAATCATACGCCAATCCAGCATATATCTTTGATTCAGTCCTTTCAGTTGTATCATAATGAACCTTATCCCAGATTATTTCTTTTAACTTATCTTTACAGATTAAAGAAATCTGTAATTTTTCAGATAAATAATTCGCAAATCTGGTTTTTCCTGCACCTGGCATTCCCGCTACAAGTATCAGTGTTTTTTTCAAACCACCACCACCTAATATAAATAATCAGCAGTTCACATTTACTACTTCCATAGTTCTATATACATTCCTATAATTCTACTTTATTCTATATACTTAGTTTACTATAAATACTATATTAAACACAACTATATATCTAGTATTCCAAGTCTTACATATATTATAAAAGCGTATTTAAACTACTATAACTACCACCTAACTATCTACACTATATTTCTTCACAAATATAAAATAAGTTTTCTTTAGTACTCATAATACTATTGCTATATATGATTCTATCTTCTAAAATAATCCCTAAGAAAGACCCCTGATTATATCTAACTTCTCCCAATATGGTGGAATGTGTGTTATCCATATTGCATCTGTTACGTCTCTTATGGTCACAGGTGTGGTTCACTTTACCTCGAAGACTTCCCATCCGCACCCCTACAGGAATATTCGTGTTATAGGAAGTAGTAACATCTTTCATTCCAATAATCCCTCAAAAGGTCCTAAAGAATGCTAATTAGATAAAACTAATGATTATACTTAAAATCCGAAATTATAATTTTTTTGGTGTTAATTAGCAGCTAAATTTTAACATCTATTGGAAATCTATTCGATAATCATAGCCTCCAAGGAATCCATGTGCTAAAAGCCATTCCAACGATAGGGAATAATCAGCTTCAATAGTATAGGTTGTATTCAGTGTTTTTGCCTCAAGAAGATGGAGAATTTGCTCCATATCAAGAATACCCTTGCCAAGCGGCCAGTGATAATCCCAATTTCCATCATTATTATGTATGTGTGTATGTCCGATAAATCTACCAAGGATGCTTATCCAATCGGCAACATCCACATTTGAATTAGAACAAGCATGACCTGTATCCAAACAAAGCATTACCCGTTTATCATTGATCTTCTCACAAAGCTCTGCCATTATATAAGGATCATTGTCCACAAAGTTTTCTATGTAAATATATAAATTTTCTGGCTTGTCTGACATATATTCTTGCCATAAGGCAATAGACCGGTGAAGCCATTCTCGTCTATTACTATGCCCAGGGATATAATCCGAATGAAATACAATATGATTGATACCCAGAGCCTCTGCAGTGGCAAAAGATTGGTTGTATAATGCTATAATATCTGATGTAGATGCCTCTGCAAGCATCTTTAAATCCGTTCCGAGAATAGCTCCATGAAAAATAAGCTTGTTACATCCCTGAATCAATCCAACGCATCGGTCAAATAACGTTTTACCTTCATCTAAATCTATGTTAGCATTAAAGTACGCATAGTCATCTAACTCAATGCCGAACCCAAATTTTTTTGCAACTGCTGCCGCATTTGGATTGTGAGTGTTTAAATAAAGTCTATCCTTCATAACTTTCACTCCTATACAATTTATTCTGATTCTTAGTGTATCCTTATGCAAACATATTTTTAATAATTTCATTTAACTTACTAACAATTCCTTCATTTTCTTCCCACTTATCTTTTGTCACATCTAAGTCTGAAAGGTTGAATTCTCTTTCTAGAACATCTTCATAACTTATCCAGTTTAGCTTAAGCAACTTAATTCTTTCCAAAATATTATCTGGATATCTGCATCCATTTTGTTTTCTTTCTTCTAATTTTGACATACTAATATCTTTTAAAATTGAATTAGTATTTGTATACTTATTCATCTTGTATCCGTATAATCTCGACTGAGGATTTTGTTGAAAAATCCTATTCTTTTAATAAATTATTTACTCTTCTACACACTTTTCCAGCATTGGAAGATTCAATCTTTTTATCCATAACTATTCATCTCTTGATTATATCTTACGTATTAAACCATCTGGCATAGTCTGTCGTATAACGCCCCAAAGCTTAGTTGCGTCGGACTTTCCCCAAACAATCCTTATACGCTGTTTCGCAACCACAAATTCTATATTTAGCCAATTTTAATACTCTAACTAAATTAGTATCTTTGTCCAACTCAATTGCTTTTTATAAATAATATAATATTTCTTACCCTATGTATTCCATATAATAAAATTCATCTTCTGAATTATTAAAGGTCCTCTTCATATATTTATCTTTAATTTCAAAGCCAACATTGTTATAGCAATTAATAGCTCTTTTATTAAAACTTCTTACTTCAAGTGCTATCGTATTATTAGGAAATCTCCTTTTGCATTCTTTAATTAATAATTTCATAATATTTTTTCCGTAGCCTTTTCCGCAAAAAGATGGCTTTAGTCCAATTGCTATATATGCTTTATCTGCCTTTAAACTTATCCTGCCATAAGAAATCAATTCATTATTTAAATGTATTGAAATAAATTCCAATTTCCTTTTCTTTTCGATTGATAAACCCCATCCATTCTCTACTACAGCATCCCAGTTCAAAAAATTATATATCGAATATTCTCCTTCATATCTCCAGCTACAAATCTCTTTAGCATATTCTTCTGATAACTCCATGACAATATAATTCTCCATAAATATCTCTCCTTAATAAAATTACAAGATAAATAATAATATTCCAAAGCAACCAAAAATTCACTTAGGAATAGCCTGTAACGTACCAGTATTTGCACCTTCCCTGAACCAGATACCGAAATCTTACGCCTTGGTAAAGCTTTGCTCCCGGTGAAGGAATGTAGTGCATAACTCCCTAAGATTACGCCTCGTACATCTTTACGTAAATATCTTGTTAGACGTTGTATTTACTATAACTCTTTAAAGTCACTATACAATTTAAAATTTATTTAATAAAGCTTTCTTTCTATTTTAAATGTGGGTGAAGTAATAAATCCTACTGTAAAAACAATAAACATCATCAAATATGCGACTATTACTACTACGGTTCCATCTATTGTATTTGTAAATAAACCTACAACCTTACTTCCCCAACTTACGAAACCAAGCAAATAATGTTGTGATATTCCGGCAACAAAAAAATTCCTATTTATATCATCTACGAAAATAAACTGCCAGATATATAAAGCTAATGAAATTGCCCATATAACATTGCCTAAAATAAAACTTTTTATTTTTTCTATTGTTAAACTCCCAAACTGTCTCCCCACCCAAAACCATAAAACCACAGAACTAAATGTCCATAAAGATAAAAGTATACTTGAAATAGTTAATAATAATGAGGAATTCAAGCTAATTCCATAACCCATTAAGCGATTAATTATTTCACTAGCTAAATAGGGCACTATTAATAACAAAATCAACTTATAGTTAATATTTCTTTTCATTCTATCCTCTCCCTCCTTCACTCTTGTGCAGAAACATTATGACCGAACCCTGTGCAAAGCTAAGGGCAATAAGGATGCTGCAGCCTCATATTTCTCTTTCTTAGTATATAAAAAATATGTTTTAACTTTATAACTTTTACCAGGATAATGCCAACTTCTTTACTTGTAACATTAAATTTTATTACATTTGAGAAATTTTCTTAGATATGAATTTAAATAAATATCCTAGCACTATATATAACAATGTAAATATTGCTATTTCAAACGCATTGAATCCTGACAAAAGAATTAATCATAGAAACTCACCTATTATATTGCTATTGAAAGTACCCCTAATACAGTTCCTATAACATTCTAGGGCTTATTGAGGTCGAACTTTCCATATACTATTTAATTCCCGATGTGGATAAGCCTCTCTTATAAGAAGTGGCCACACCTCTCCACCTATAATACTTCACATAATAAGAAAGTTAAGAATTAAATTTTGAATTGTCCGTACCCCATTTTATCTAATGATTTATTGAACATCATAGGAAATTTTTCTGGATTTTTAAGTGTTTCAAAAACTGCACTTTTACCAAAGCAATCATGTATTATTCCCCAAATATCATTTCCAAAACTGTATAATCTAAAATGTTTCAATTTAGGAATTTCTTCTTTACTTTGTTCTTCAGTATAAGGATTCATCCAATATTGTGATATGAGTTTTTCCAATTCATCTACCGATTTAATATTATTGTTTCTTATATCGTTTATGTCTTTTCTGAAATGAGTCATTGTATTATAGAAATCATCATTTAAGTATTTCCAAGTAAAAGTATCCAACCCTTTGTTTTTAACTCCACTGTAAATACTTTTTGACAATATTCCTTCAGCATTGTTACAATATTTTACCGCCAATCCTTCTCCTGAAAAATATAGATAAAATAATGACTCAAGAGATATATTATTTAAATCCATTTGTTCATATATTGCATTTATTCCAACATGATGTACTTCGTGAGCAATAGTAGAACAAAATTCACTAATTGTTTTATCTTTGGCTAATTGCAAGAAATCGAAATGCATACCATTCTGATAAACATATCCAAAACTCTGCCCTATACCAATTGTAAAAATAAAATTTGAATCTGGAAGTTTTATATCCTCTGGCAATCCCTTTAAAGCAATTGAAATCTGTTCGTTAAACAAACTCGTTGTTAGCAAACTCTTTAATTCGATTAATTTTTCTCTATAAAAATCCAAATTAGCTAATAAGTCTTTATAGTAACTATGATGAGTTTTTAAATCTAAATTTGTAATATCATTTTCATTTAAATTACTTAAATCTAGTAAATAGTCAGTATACTCATCTTCAGATACCCTGCCCTTATAACGCGCGAATTCAAACTTATAATCTTCATGTTTTAATATGTTCTCTATATCCTTTCTTTCAACGTTTCCTGTAGTCAGTTTTTTACATAGTTCAAGCATATTTTTAATACTTGAGAAACGAACGGAAAAATCCATAATAACCCTCCTTATTACTTCATATCTTCCTACAATTATGTGACACCTCAATTTTATCAATCCATATCCCAATGAACAACATCGATATCTTCATTTTTTATAACGTCTGAGTATTTTCGATGTCCCTGAACCGGACCCTAGACCCTTGTATAAATACGTTGTTAGACTGAGCTACTTACCTCAAACTTATTTAGCACTAGTCTTAATCTCTCAATCATTTCCTTAGTGTCTCAATCATAAATTGATAACTCTTATCCATAAATTTATCTATGAAATTATTTTTATATATTTCATCTAGTTAATCATATATTAGACATACATTAACATCATATATATTGGAATAACTATTAGCATTAAACTAATACAACATGCTGCTGTATATTTTTCAGTCTGTCGTCCTTCGTTAATAGCTTTTATCGTCCCAATCAGATTAGTAACAAATATAATTGGAGTGAACCAAATCGTGTAAAACCCAATGCCCACTAAAAATTGCGTTTTTCGTCCTCCTATCTTTTACAGTAATGTAAATAATGCAAGGCAATTGTTAGCTTTTGATTCTTCACAATTATAGATAGATGGTTTAATATATTATTTTAGATTTTTATTAATATATATATTCAATGCTTGTAATGCTTTGAATGATACAAAGATTAGTGATGTATAAAGTAAAATTTCCAATATCGATTTAATAAAACCTAGAATAATACTTAAATAACCAAATCCACCTATAAAACCTCCCATATTTTGCATCATAACAATCCTCCTTATTATTTAAGAATTAAGTATCACTTTGTATTCTAACCCTCCTCTGGAGCATGTCCATTCATCATGGACTATCAGGCTTTGCCAAACGCTATATCTTTTATTTATTGCACATAGTATAAAGGGAAAGTCTTAAATTCTATTTATAATCAGATATAGTTATTCTAAGTTTAGATTTTGCGGCATCTAAATTTGAAAAATTATATATTCCAAATTCTCTAAATGGATTTTCAATTATTGAATCAAGATTAATTTCATAATTTTTATCTTTTTTTATCTCTCTTGAAATCATTCCCAGTAGTTTAAATATTTCTTCCTGACTTAAATCTATCTTATTTTCAGAGGACAAGCTATTAATTCGGTTAGTTGAGCCATGTGCTTTAGCTCTTCGAATACTTGACACCATTTCTGCCAAAGCAGACTTGGACATTTTGTTAGCAGAAGTGTTTTAATAGTGTCTTTCCTCTATCTTTTAAACTTTTTTAAATACAATTTAAATACCCTGCAATAAATGCTGCTTGTAATTTTTTAACTTCCTCTTTAAAATGAACATGATCTGAATAAATATCCGTACCTAAATTTTTAGTAAAATTATATATGTCTATGCATGATATGTTGTATTCTTTCATTATTTGTTTAGCAGCATTATCATAATTATCTACATCTTTACTATATCTTAAAAACCCTTCTTTTCTTAAATTATGAATTGCATCTATGATAGGTGTCAATCCAATCCATATAATTTTATTTGCCATCATTTTTGATATTTTAATTATCTTGATTAAATTTAACTTGTATTCTTCTAAGTCAACTTGAATCTTATTTGAATATCTATCAACTCGAATATCATGTAACCCACAATTGATAACCAAAATATCATATCTAGCATTTTTTTGATACTCTTCTATTAAATACTCTAGAACCATTCTACTATCGCCTGCATTACCTCCAATTGGTTTATCCAAATCCGTTAACGCCTCTTCTATACCTCTTTTTCTATCATAATCAAATTTATCTTTTATCATTTCTCTAAGGTATGGTCCATAGTGTATTGATACACTATCACCTATAACAAATATTTTTTGCCTTTCCATCTATACTTCTCCTTGCTTACTTTTTAAAATTTATAATGTATTAACTTAAAAATATATTTCTTTACTGACACTTTGGATTTTAACGCCTCCTAGCCTAGCTGCTTAGCGAAAAGATGTGTTATGGCTCATCTTCGGAGGTTTGACTTTACCACAACTAACTCAAATCCATTGTTATGTGTATTACTTAAACTTACTTTTTTCAAAAGGTATTCTTTAAAATTATTCATCATTTCACAATTACTCTAGTAGGACATAATCTCATCATCAGGTATATCTTAAACAATCATATCATAACCTTCAGAAATAAAAAGTTGTTCAATTGAAGTACTGCCTTTGGCACTAGGTTTGTAGGCTAATTTTCCTTGATATGATCCAGTGAAGAGATGTCTTCAAATCTTATGTTATGTGATCGTGACTATGACTTTCATTATCATACCTGTAAGGCAAGTAATATTAGCTAACTATTATCTTAAATGGGGATGAAAGTTCTCCTTTCACATACTCACAACTTATACTATTCTTTATTTTAATTTACTGTAATAAAGGTAGCTTTCATATTCTAAAATTACACTTCCATTACTACTATATTGGTTAAATAAATCTTGTAACTCTGATATCATAGACTGAAAATGATGATCTTCTTCATTTGGCATATATGAAAAAGAGGCTAATTCTCCTTTTAATCTCTCAAAATCAGCTTTTTGATGATTAGGAAAAACCTTTGTATGTATAGTTCTATCATCAAAGAACTGTGACATAATGTCATCATCATTTGACTCGTTGGTATAGCTTGCTGCATATCTTCTAATAAGTTCTAGATATTCATGCATAAATCCATATGACTTTCTATTTCTGAAATTCCATAGTAAAACAACCATCCCATTAGGCTTAAGTATTCTAAAAAATTCTTCTTTTGCAGGTTGCGGGGAGAACCAGTGAAATGCTTGTGCTACTGTAATAATATCAATTGATTCAGATTGTAACTTAGTGCTCTCAGCAGACCCATCAATAGAATAAAAATTCTCATAGTCTTCAAGCAAATATTCTGCTACTTTCCTCATCTCTGGATCTGGTTCTACAGCATATACTGTATTCCCATTATCCAAAAACATTTTAGTACAAATTCCTGTGCCTGAACCTATATCAGCTATTATTGAATTTTTATTAAGATCAGCAGCTTCATGTAGATAACCAATTATTTCATTAGAATACCCTGGTCTATACTTAGCATAATTATGAACTCTATCACTAAATCTTTTAGTCGGGTTTAACTCTTCTAAACTCATGTTTAATACCTCCATATTAATTAATTACACATAACTATTGTTTTTACGACATATGCCGTCTAATATACCCTTTAGATTAAGTTTCTCTGTCTATTCTAACAATTATATTAAGCAAACTTACAATAGTTTATATGCTTTTTTAAGTTACATTAGTATATATTTCTATAGTCTTTGAAATAGAATAACCTAATGATTCTTGCATATATCTTAAATCAATATATCCTTCCAATAGATGTGTTGGAAAAGAATGTCCTAGAGTGTAAATCAATACATATTTCTTTATTCCTAATTTTATTTTAGCATTCTCTTATAATCTTTGTACTGTCCTTTCAGCTATAAATTCCTTTGGATTTTGTCTAGTAAATAGTGATATCTCACTTCTTATCTTTACTTTTACGCATAAAATTTCATATTATATTACTAATTCGCCAAGCTTTTCTATATTCCTTTATTTTTTGCAATACAAATTTCGACAAAATAAAAAAGACTTCTATAAAAGACTAAATAAATTGTATGAGTTTTTTTGAAATTCATTTTACGTAAGGTCTAAGTTAAAATAGAATCTTTCTATAGATTATAAATAAAGCATCTAATCTTTCAATTAAATGCTTCAAGTATTGTGATCTCCCCTATGGTATGTATAATTCTCTGTGTACACATATATACTCTATTTTTTCAGACCTAATTTAACTAATTTTATATAATGTTGGATATCTTTTATAGCTGGACTAAAATAAAAGGACGCATTGCAACATCCACATCTCCAATAGGTATTCCCATCTATTGCATACTCTTGTCCATGTATGCATGTGCCTTTTATACGATTCGAGCATCCTATGTCACTCCATAAAAAAATTTGTTTAACAGAATCTGGGCACTCTTTTAAATAATCTAAACATCTAGATACATTTCTAATACGAAGATATAAAACGAGTTTTGTTTTATTAGATGACATTAGGTAATGGTATGGTCCCTTTTTTCTTACTTCACTTTCCTTACTATAGTAAGCATAACCAGGACCCTCATTTGATTCTCTAGGCCCTGCATAATAACCCATTTCACTAAGCACTGCATCCATGGCATAAACAAATTCTTTCTCCTGCTTTGTATGCATTTTATCAGCAATTATATCTGCATCATTTCCATAATTCACAGTATTCATATCATCTTGAAACAATTTATAATGACAACTAAGAAAATCATTAATTCGGTTTGTTATATGAGCCTTATCCGCCATTAGTTTCAATATAGTTAAAACCTGTGTATTATCAGGATATAATATATGGATGCTTTCACTTGCAATTTTATAATTTTTTAAACCATCAAAGCAAAAACCATAATCACTCAGTCTTTCAAAAATTATTGGAATATTTCTAACGTCATTTATTGCTTTAAATTTATTTAAATCTACTATAATAGTTCCGCTATGCAAATCTCCAGCAATCAAAAGATAATATAGGAGCCTAAGCGGACGATATACCGCACTTCTTGACTCCCTCGCCTCTTTAGTAGAATACTTATACTCCAGTAATTTATGCAGAGGCATCCCATAGATTTCTGGAAATTCAGCAATATTACCATATATATTGGTAAACATATCCCATACTTCTTGAAATGCAGAATCAAATTCTTCCTTTGACATATGATTTAAGAAGATATCATGAACCTCAAAGCTATTAGGCAATCGCACAACCTCGTCCTGCCTTACTTTTGCCCATTCCTGTATCCAATAAATATTCTCCGTCATCATACCCCTCCTTTTTCACAGATTTTTATTATTATTTCTACTCAATATCCCTATATATGAAATATCTAGTCTTTCCAAACCAAAATTCAATATCCTCAGCTACTAAAACCTATTATCTAGATTCCATAATAACATATTAAATATGACACCTGTATGTCATATAATTTTTTAATTATATCTTTATATATCTAAATTAAAAGAAAATATCATTAGATCCCTCTTTTTCACTAAAATTACGCCTACCGTTCTATAGCTTATCAATGTCACCCCCCCTAATATTATTTCTTTCCCATATCAATAAGCCTCTGTTATAAGAAGTGATGAGATCTCTTCTCATATAATTCTTCACATAATATAGACAATGAGCCTTATTAAAACTTTATTAAAAACTTTCTTTAATTATTTCGATAGCTCTTTCAATAAACTCGTCTCTACCTTCCCTAATTCCCTCTATAGTAGGATTCATATAAATATTTGGTTGTATTCCTATTCTTTGAGTAGGTTTTTTATCTGGATAGTACATACCAAATCCACTTATAGTAGACTTTATGTTTCCTGGAAGAGTAAAGGGACGCACATCACCATTAGCTCCTGCTGAAGGTCTTCCAAGAACAATTGAGTTTGGTGTATTCCTAAGAGACATAGTTGTAGTCTCTCCTTGGCTAATAGTATGTTCATTTATTAGAATCACTAATTTACCCTTATAGACCTCGTCATCTAAAATCTCATTGTTAGATTCCTTTGGTTTCCCTGACACAAATGGATCAAAATAATAAAATTCACCTGGTACTGAACGATTAGGAAATGACATCCTAACAAACTCTTTTTCAGCTGACATTAGGTATTCTGCTAATTTATAAGCAATTTGGTTAGAAGGGTAGTTTCTAAGATCTACAATTAAGCCTTTAGTATTCCACCACTTCTTCATAATTTCTTCAATCTCGCCATTTTTCAATAGCCCAGCATTTATATAGTAGATCTTGCCATCTTCCATCTCCTGCGATTTAGTATCCACATGGACATTAATATCCTTTTGACTACCTTTTACATTTACATCAATTGTCTTTCCCTTTCGAATCACAGTAACATCAGTATTCTTCTCGTGAATTCGAAATAAGTCAAGAAAAAACAAGCTTCCAGTATCCTCTCTTGACTGAGATATGTATTTTCTTCTATTCTCTAATATTTCATCTATATCTTTATCTCCAACTTTTAATACAATATCTCCAAGCTCAAGTCCACATTTATGAATTATTTTACTTATAACAATCTGATTGTCAACTTCAATAAAGTTTATAGGAATCCTATACTTTCCGAAATATTTAGAAATGTAATCTCCATCTTTATCTACTACATAAGCATGAGAATCATGTATTCTAGTTGTCAATTCTGCTATTGTCAGTAGATAGGATTCATAATCTGATCCATGTATAAATTTGGGGATAAATTCCAGAAGTACTTGATCCCAGTCTTCTCCAATAACATCTTTATATGGATAATAATATTCTATAATATTCCAGTAACGAAATAAACCAAGTAGCCTGTAGCCAGTGTCATCAAATTTTATACTAGGATATGAGTTTTCATTTTCCATAAACGGATAGGGTGAATCATCCTTAAAACTAACATATGCATTTTCTCGATCTGAGATATTAGTATCTAAAAGACTCGATAATTCAAGACTCAAATTCTTTCCTAGATATTTCTCGTCTTTGCACCAGCCTATAGATGGACTGAGCTGAATGGAATCTTCAGAAAATTGGTATTGCTGATCTATATCTCCAAAATCATTTTTACTATCTAAAAAATGAATCCACTCATAGAGAATTGAATTAACATCTGAATTTTCTTCTAAGATATAGGGCATAACACGAAAAAGTTCATAATCCCAATTAACTTCTCCAGATATAACCTCAGGATGATAATATTTCACAACTCCCCATACCTTACAGAGTTTAGCAAGATCCATTATCTCCTTTTCAGTAATACTGGAAAGATATATTCCACTTCCATTGTCAAATTCTTGGTCCTTATTTCTTCCAATTTGATGAATATCTTTTGTTGAAGAACATCCCCAAATGATAAAGTAAATAAAAAACAAGCTACATAACACTATTGATTTCCAATACTTCTTTTTTTCTTCTTTCAATTTTACTATCCTCCTATAATAATCTCTAGAATCAGGCGATTATCCATTTAATGATGTATAATTTCTGCCAGCACGAAAGACATCTAGTTCAACTTTAATATTTCTCCTATTACTGGATCTACACCATTGATAAAATCTGCAAATATATACTTAGCTTTAATATCAGGATAAATTGAATCATCGTCTATTTCACTATGCCTAAAGTATTTAGTTGAATATGATACTTTTAATCCCTATAAGTTTACCTATCATCACATCATCCTAAGCCTATACCCTAACACAAATACCCTGTTATAAGAAATGGAAAATTTCTCCTATACCAGCTTCACAAATATACCTAATTATTCATTTTATACTTTACTTATCAAGTGTTCTTTTTATTTTGATTTTTTCTTAATAAAACCTCTGACATAATTAAATAACTCAAGCCCAATTTCAATATCTGGTGATTCCCATTTAGCCGTAGTTTCAGTAAAGTTACCTTTCCATGGGAATACTTCCGATGGAGCGAAATAGTAACCTTCTGTCAGTTCCATATAAAAATCACAAGGCTCACCAATTGAAATTACATCTCTTTTATCTATAGTTCTTATAGCTTCCATCACTCCACTTTTTATAATCTGATAAGTCTCAATTGGTGATGGTTCCCATCCCGTTGCCTTATTCTTTACTGTGATACAAGTAACATTCTCAGAAATTTCTTTCGCCTCTTTATGTGATGCATGACATCCAATATTGGCAAGATATTTAGTGCCACAAAAACTTAGTGTCCCCTGTCCAATTTCAGCTATATGCATTTTATTAACAAATAATGATTTAATTGGTGGAGTTTGAATAGTATGTGGAAAATACGCCCAGGGTTCTCCGTTTCTAGCATGTTGTCCTACTGTAATTAATCCAAATGGATTAGATTCAGCTTGACCTCTAATTCTTCGCCAATCAAAACATCGATTTGGAGTGTCAAATATCCTTACATTATTAGGAAGTTGTTCAATAATTACATTAAATTCTGCATCTCCTGCATAATGCCCATCATATAGTAAAATCTCATCAATTCCACACTCTGTTGCTGCTTCGCATACTGCTAATACATCGCTAGTTAAATATTGCCTGCCCATATCTCTCCAAAGATTTGAACCATGATATATCGCCTCAACATTACTTTCAAAAATTCCACTTGCCCCTTCCATATCTGCTATTAAAATAAGTTGTTTCTTCATTATACCACCTCATATAGTATGAATTTTCTTTAATATACTTTTCTAATATATATTGTAACTTACTTTTCAAATCATTTCCCGGAAATAGGTCCGAAATCACTGTTCCTTATAACGTCTCAGTATTTGCGGCAGCCCTAAGTCTGCTCCTATAGTCCTTCTTCGTATATTTTCTATCTTTAACTATATATTTTCGTCTTTGATTTATCATACTACTTATACTTATTTTCTCTTATGAAATAATAGTCATATGTAACAAACTTTTTATTTAATGGTAAATAGCCTTTTCGTACTAGTGATGCAATACATTTGGCATTTCTTTTAACAATAATTCTATCTTCAAAATTTATATTATTCACTATTGTCTCCTCTATCTATGTATTAAGAATCTATCAGTAATCTATATGAATATGTGATAAACATTTACGTAAATATAATGTTATAAGAAGTGGTAAAATCTTTTTCCCCATTCTCATTAACACGATACAATAATAGAGAATAATTTAATAATTAATGCTCTATTTATTTATAAATTATTCTAACTTTATACAATAAGTTAAACATGTATCTGTTTTCTTAAATCCCAACTTTTCATACAGATGAAGTGCAGCTAGATTATTCTTATCTACCATGACCATCAACTCATCAGCTCCATTATTAAAAGCATGTTTTACCGATTTATTGATTAAAGCTGTTCCATAGCCAAGATTTTGTTTATCCTCTGCTACTTCCATTAAATAAATCTCTTTCGAAAACTTGCTAGTAACTATTGAACCTACTACCTTATCATCCTCTAAAATAATAAAGATATCGAATTTATCTAAAGCCTCTAACAATCTCTCTCCCGTCCAATATACATCAGGGTGAAACTTATTATGAATCTCAACAAAACTTTCATAATATTTTTCATTCAACAAGATAATATTACCAACTTCAGTCATACTCTCATATTCATTCTTACTTAATCTAAATTCATAGTCAAAATCTAATAGCTTAGCTCCAATTGTTTTCATAAAATCTATTGCCTGTTCATTCTCCCTAGGATAGGCTGCATCAAATCGATATCCCTTAAAATTATCTTTGACATATGCATAAAATTCCTTCGCTACAGCTTTATAATTATTCTCTGCGAAAACTCCACCTATAGCCTCTAAATACATTTCTTCTGGTTCTACAAGCAAAGCCAATACACCTAAAATGTTAATATGATCAGTTAATATTAATAATTCATTATTAGGATGATTAATCATATTTTTAAATTGTCTTAAAATATCATTATAATCAGTAGGAAATGCTTTACACTTATGTTGTGGATTTAAATTAAGTTGATATGCATATTTTGCTACACGTTCTAAATCTAGTATATCTACACCTTTAATCATCTTTTGCACCTCATCAAATATAAATTTTCTTTGCTCTAATTTATTTTACAACTATCAACATCTTACTTTTATTCAATATGGCATCAAAAAAACAACCCAATAATATATCACCATGTCATATAACAATTAGGATTAACGATGTATCCTCTTTAGCTAGTTTTTTATATCATAACTTATAATTGCATTGTTTCTATATATCAAGATTACAGAAATTCCGGATGAATTATATGCTCTTACTATCGTATCTTCACCTCTTAAATTTCTATTAAAATAATCAACATAAATGTCTAATCCATATAAACCTAATTCTTCTTCTAAAAATTTTTGTGCTACTATTTCTTGTTTAACCATTATTCTAGTTCCAAAGTCAGATGGTTTATAATAAAATAAGATTATCGATATTCCAATTGCAATGCCTACTAAAAATGAGATATTTTGTCTCATGTCATGCTTATTTTTATTTTTATATGGATAATCAAATATTGATTTTATTAAAAATAAAAGCAATATAATAATTTTAAAATCAATAAGTATGTTCTGAATAATACTAAGCAATAAGTATACAAATAAAGGTATATCTACTATAGATAAAAAATTCTTAATCCAATTTTGATGACATTTTCTATTAATTATTGCTAGTAAAAGATAAATACACATAGTAAAAAAAACATAAAGTAGACCACTAGTAGTATCTGTTGCAAAATAGGATATTAAAAATAATGTGATAATAATTAGTACTCCAATAAATAATCTTATAATATCCCAATCCTTACTCTTTTTTATATGTATAACCCTCTCTGATATTGATAAACCTGCTAATATTAAAGACAATACTAGAATAACCACGCTATCTCACCTCTTCGAATTAAAAAATTGAAACATATCACTTAAGTATATCATTCAAGAATCATAAAACCCTTGGCAAACTTGGCTTAAGGCTTTAGATGTACTAAAGTAAAAGAAAGTTAATTAGTGGTTAATGTAATACTAAATTTATACATATATTCATTTTCCTCTTCATCAAAAATAATTCCTAATAAATTCCCCTTGTTCTTTTCTATAATTTTCTTTGAGGCTATATTGTCTATATTACAAGTTAAAATTACCTCTTCTATTCCTATCTTCATAGCCTTTTCCAATGCCAATTTTAAAATTTGAAAACCATAACCTCTATTTCTACAATCTGGTGATATATCATAGCCTATATGACCAGCACATTCTATCTCTTGATGTCTAATTCTTACTACTCCTACAACTTCTTTTTTATCAATTAACCAAAATGTTGAGGTTATAACCTCTCCTTGAGGCAAGTCCTTTAAATAATCTTGGAAATTTTCTAATGCTCTTTTATATTTATTAAAATAATGTTCATCATTTGTTTTTCTGTATGCTAGAACATAATTTTCAAAGCTCTTTTGATATTCTTTATTAGGCTCAATTAAAAATAAATCTTTCATAAGTTATCCTCCGTCTTATATAAAGTTGTCAAAGTCTTACATATAAGAAATAAAAAGGCAATATAGTTTATCCCTATCAAGTTAGCATATGAACGTACCATCCCTACTCTAATATTTTGAATAGACGACACGTCTCCTCAATATTTATCGTCTATTCCCGCTCTAAAACTTGTCCTACTAGCAGAAACAATTACGCTGTATTAAGTAATGACCTAACACTATAAATTTATTTTATAACATTTGGCTTCTTATTTCTTTTTCATTTTCAACTATAAATTGATAGCTCTCATCCATAAATTTATCCATGGAATTATTTTTATATATTTCATTTAGATAATCATATAGTGATCTTCCAGTGACAATCATATTGTAAAAGTAAGGATAGGCATTTCCGCTTTCATGGTAAGGGTTAATTTTATTAAACTCTTCATCACTTAGAATCTGTTCCACTACTGCTTCACTTAAAATCCAAATTAGACTAGGAGCTTCATATTGTTCATATGAATCCTTATACTTTTTATTCCATAGATAAAACCATAGATAATGAACAATCTCATGTAATGCAGAACCCATAGAACCTTCATCACTATTCATGTAGAACACATCAAAAACATGCTCTCTTAAGTATCTAGGACTTATTGGATTCAATGTTATATTACATACTAGATCATTGAAAATATCACTCGTATCAAATTGAAATATTGAAGAGAAACGCTCATTAATTAATCTTTCGTAACGATTCCAATTTTCTTGATATGATATAACTTTACTTTGTATTTCTTTTTCTCTTGACCTATACAATTCAAAAACTGTTCCTGATATCTCTTTAACAATATCCTTATTATCACTACTCTTATCAAAGGAACCTTTGAATTTTAGCAATTCGGGAAAGAAATGAAAAATTGGTTCACTCCAAAACTCATCCTGTTTTATAAACTCTGAAATTGATTCCACAGAATATTTATATCCTGGATCTTTATATAGCAACTTCATTCTGATGCCCTCCTTCAAGTTCCGATTTATCTAATCGTGATAAATACTCGTTACTTCACATATTTCAACTAATGTTTAACTAAAACAAATAAAAATTTATTCTCCCCAAAGTTCTGCTCTGATATTTAGATGTCACTTTTCTTGCGGGCCATGAATTCTATAATACCATGATAATGTGGATCTCCATCATTAGAATCATATTCTAATCCTTCACAGCAGCATATTAATTCAAAATCTAAAAAATATTTATTTAACTCTTCTTGTGTAAAAAAGTGTACATATAAATCCTTTTCATCTATATAGAAAGTATTGTCTTCCACCTGTTTATTACTTTCTTTTAGAGAATTATATCGTTGCTCTAATGTTGAAAATACACTTAAATATACAATCCCCTCTTCTTTTAAACCCTCTTTTATTTTTCTTATTATTATATCAATCTCTGATTTTTTAAAAAAATTCAATACATTAGCTGCTATTATTATTGTATAATTATCTTTCTTTATATCATATTTTCTTAAATCTGAAATAATCAAATCAATAGTACAATCTTTTTTGGCAAACTTTTCTTCACATCGTTTTATTGCTGTTTCAGAAATATCCACTCCATCAATATTGAAACCTGAGAAAATAAATGGCAAAGCATTTCTCCCCTCTCCAATTCCCAAATCAAGTAAATTTCCCCTTTTAATCAAATCAAAATATTGCATTAATTTTGCATCTGGGTTTGAACTCCATAATTGGTTTGTTTTTTGATAGCTTTCTTCCCATATATTATTGTTTCACAAGATAGATCATCCTTTCTTTCTATTAAAATATACGAATATTTGCAGTGCCCCTAAATCAGACCTGAAAAATCCCCCCTGGTAGAACTCTACTTTCGGTTAAGGGATATGGTGCACATTGTCCTAGGAATGTGTACCATGCAACTTTAGTTTTATAATACAAATTTACTTTATTAAAGCATTATTTATATTCTCTTTTTAATGAAGTTATTGATAATATTTTCATCTATAAATGGACACATAGATACTAATCCATTTACTCCATGAATTTCGTAGCTTTTCTTTGCACAGTCATTGATTATATTTTTACTTATAAATGGTGCTATAGATGTTAATACTTCATATTAATCTCAAAGTAATTAATTGTCTAACAACTTATACTTGAGTTGAATAATTAATAATATTCAAGTATCAATTGATAACTAATTCTCATTATATTATAATAAATAACATCTCGGCTTTTCAGATCAAGACCCTCAAAAACTAACCCCAATATCTCTACCATCTTATAACATTTCACACTCTACGCTTAGCTTAGTGAAAAAATGTGCTTTGGTTTCTTAGAAGACTTGCCTTAAATAGTCAAAGTGAACTTGAGTGTTTTTTATTAATCGTCAGAATGAGCTTACCTCCTAAGATCTTGCGTACCAATATAATTATGTGCTGTTAATATAGTAGTAATCATATTCATCGACCAATTATCGTATTTTTCAAAATATCCTTTTTTATCAAAACCTTCTATTAGTTTTAATTTATCATATTCAACATACTGTCTTGATGTTGAAATGCTACCTTCACAAATATCTAGTATCATATATTGTGCTCTTGGATCTCCATTAAAAGGCATTCCTACAGAACTAGGGCATATAAACCTTTTTTCGTTCACTTTCTCATCCATGAACAAATGATAATGTCCAAAAATGCAAACATCACTTTTCATATCATCGCTAATCTCAACAAGCCCTCTCATGTTAGGAATATTATGCTCTCTTCTTAAGCTATCAACTAATGTAAAGACTTCGATCTCAGATGGATTATGGCATAAACAGATAGAGATTCCTTCCTCTTCTATTAAAATATTCTCTGGAAGAGATTTTAAGAAAGAGATACGTTCTATACCTAGTTCGTTATATATTTGCTTATTTACTGGATATATCCAATCAGCATTTTCTTCTATTGGAGTTATTAATTTATCAATATTCCCTGATATAATTAAATGTTTTTGACTTTGCTTTTGACAATGCATTAGCAAATCAACAGTTTCATTTGATGCGTAACCACCAAACACATAATCACCTAGAAAAAAAATCTTATCTATCTCTTTGTTATCTATATCCCTTAGTACTGCTTCAAAAGCAAAATAATTACTGTGAACATCAGCAACTAATGCAATTTTCATATAATATATTCCTCCTCCTGCTAAAAATGATTAATATGAAAGTTCAATTTCCACCTGCATCTCTTGCCCAGCAACGAGACGAAGACATGTGTACTGGCTATTAAAAGAAGCAACCTTATCAGTACGAAGAGTCATACCTTGTTAACTGAACTCTGATAGTATGACACTCCCAATTACCACTATCCAAATCCTATATTTTACATTGTAAATACTTTATTGTATTTCTTATACTAGTTTTGCTAAACAATACCAGTATCTTTAAGAATTTTCATAGTTGTAGACTTTTCATTATTATAGTTATATATAGTATCATGAATTAAAAAAGGTAAAGGAGCATTTCCAGTTAATTTAATCAAATCTAAATCGACTTTAACTCTTGCGATGTTTTCATTAAGTGTTGCTTTTATTGATGGCAGTTGTATATTTGTTAAGTTTTCTAGAATACTATGCACACCACCATACTCGTTAATTAGCTTTGTTGCTGTTTTAGGTCCAACTTTGGGAACACCTTTTAAATTATCGGACTTATCACCAACAAGAGCCTTGTAATCTGCAAACATAGCTGATTTAACTCCATACCGTTCAAACACTTTTTCTTCATCATATATGACTGTATTTTTACCACGATAAACATATAATGATACATTCTTATCGATAAGTTGTAAAAAATCAGTATCATTTGAAACAATAAATATCTTCATTTTTTCTCTATACATTTTTACATAACTTGCAATAACATCATCTGCCTCAAAGCCATTGATTGTTTCAAAATACCTTATATTTATGTATTCTAGAGATTTCATTATATCTTCTAACTGTGAAAAAGGATTATCAATTTCTTCAATATCAGTATAGTCTGTTCTATTAGCTTTATATTCTGGATTAATTTCTGCACGATTGCTACCACTTTCTCCATCAAAAATAACAACAATATTGGATGGCTCAATATTTTTTATTATTTTTAATAATGCCCCAAGGAAACCCACTATTGCATGAATAGGCTTGTTATCTTTACCCAGTATTTTTGCAGGCATTCCATAAAACATTTGAAACAGTAGATTATGTCCATCTACTAATAATAACCTTTCCTTATACAAGCTCTCCTCCGCTAGTTTTTTTAATTGTGTATTTTACAACTATCATCAGGCTAATTCCTTACTTAATTTTTTCAAATCCAAACTCACTTTCAATATAATTTCAATTAACATTCTAGTATTTGTGATATCCTTGTGAGTCGGACCACATAGCTAGTCCCATTGGTGGAGCTTCGCTCCCGATGAAGATATGCGGTGCACATTACCTAAGATTATGCCCTAGTGCATCTTTGCACGAGTACATTGTTATCTAGTTATGCAACATACCTTCAAGAAATATCTCAATATCTATAATGTTATCGAGACAACGATTTCTTCAGATCTAATTTCAAATCCTAAGCTATTAGATAAACTAATTGAAACAGTATTTTCAGAATCCACCCAATATACAGGGAGAATGTTATTATTTATGCACCATTTAACTGCCTCAGCTACAACCTGTTTCCCAAAACCTTTATTTCTATAATTCAAGTCAGTCCATACGGCAATATTTCCCCCACCAAAATCTATATCAGAAATTTTACATGCAGATACGATTTTCTTATCCTTAAGTACAACAAATTTTCTGCCTTCTATAATCTCATCTTTTTTTCTTTCCCAGATTTCCACTTTCTCTGCTTCATCTATATTTTCTAAATTATCCATGAAAATTTCCTTTGTTAACTTTATTGCAGATGAATTCAATGAATTGTATATATCATAATTTTCATTAGGAATCAATCTATACATCTTTCTCAAACTAAAATTCCCTAATTTATTACTAAAAAAAGTATTAAGTATTTCAATAATCTCATCTACATTTCCAATAGCTTGTTCTTTAATAAGAACAAATAAGTCATCATAATATTGAGGTGCTACTGAAAAAATTAGTTTTCCATCTATATGTGTTGATATCACGTATTGTACAAATTGACCATTTAAAGGTTTATTTCTTTGATTAGAGCTAAATATCCTTTTATTAATTTCAAGTTCACCTTTATCTATGCCTAAGTACTTATAGTAATAATCTTGAAATGTTAAGTTCAATTCAATTTTTCTCCTCTCATCATGTTAAAATCTTTACTCTGAAATTAGACTTTTAGATAACGACTAGTATTTGCAGCGTCCCTGAACTAGAACTGAAAGATAACCCCTGCTCCCAGTAAAAGGATATGGTACACAATGTCCTAAGAATGTGCCTAGTACACCTTTGCACAAATTCGCTGTTATAAGATATGGCGGTTCTTTTATCCCATATTATTCCCCATAAAATAAAAAATGCGACTTACCTTATGAAACTATCTAATTTTTTATATAGATACAATAGCAAATCATCATCAACAAAAACATCTCTTCCTGGCTTTACTTTAGCATTATTATATACAAGTCCGTTTCCATCAAGAACATATCCATTTTTCGTATATAATCTCTGTGCACTTCCATAATCTTTGTATAACCCAACACCAAGACCTATGTAATCGTACTTATTTGAAGCAAATTTTTCACATTTATCTATTAGCATTTTACCTATGCCTTTCCTTCTATATTTTGATATGACCACCAAATCATTTATTTCTGGAATGTTCTTCTCCAGAAAATGCAGATAAGATGATTTATAAAGGATATTTACATATCCAGCTATCTCATTATCAATAAATGCTATAAATGTTACTCTCTCTTTTGTTTCATTTTGCTTGAAACAGTGATTAATATACTTCTCAAATATTCCTTCACATCCAACCGGTTCATTAAAAGCAGTTACAATTTTTATAATATCATTTTTTTGTATAGCTCTTATTGATATAACATCATTCTCCATAGTAAATTCTCCTTATTTTTTCTATACACAAAATTATATGTTACACAAAATCTTGTTTTCATTAAACAGGCCACTAATGAACAGCTCCGATATTGCCATGTCTTATAGCGTCCACGTATTTCTAATATTTCATAACCTTAGATAGCTTCTATCTAAGGTTATGAAATATGCACAACGAATAGAAGAATTTTGCTATAGGAAGTCCCAATGGTTTTACCTCTTTACCCTCTAAATCATACTCACTAAATTCATTTTCTTTTGCAGTGTCTTTAACATTAGTCTAGCCTACGTAAAGTTTAATCAAGTATTTTCTCGAAATTTATTCCATCAATCCATTTTCCATTTTGGTAAATATACTGATTGTATCGACCTGTAAATTGAAATCCATTTTTTATTAAAACAATTTGTGAACCTATGTTATCAGGTGATGTACCAGCCTCTATTCTATGAAGCTTATGCGTATTGGCGGCTTCATCTAAAACCAATCTTACCGCACTTGTTGTATATCCTTTTCCTTGATGTCTCTCAGCTATTCTATAGCCTAGTTCAGCCTTATTAAAATTTCCTCTTGTTATTGATACTAAATTTACCCTACCAACAATTTCTCCACCCTCAGTTTTTATCAAATACATGTATACCAAATCTTTTCCTTGTTCCTCAATTAACTGCTTTATTATAGTTTTGAAATTATCAAAACTATAGTAACTACTATGCCTTAATAAAAATTTACTTTCAAAAAAAGTTCTATTTTCTAGTTCAAATTTAAAAAGCTCTTCCTCATCTGATTGCTCAAGTAACTTAATACCTATATTAGTCATAAAAACACTCCTTTACTTCCTATTACTGAATACACTATAAACTAATTTAAATAATACTCCAAAGAATGACCCTGATATTGCCATTTATTATAATATCCTAGTATTTGCGACTCCGCTGAACTTCCCCCTAAAAATGGTTCCCCTAGTGAAGCTTTACTTTTATTTCTCGAATTTTTCAACACAATTGCATACTTCAAACCCAATTTTTTCTGCCATCACAGTCATAGGTAAAATGATCATACTATTCTGCATATAATATATCACTTTATAAATAATCTCCTAGAATCCTGCGCTTGTACAACTTCAAATCCTATATTTTTATATAGCTTCAATGCCTTCTCATTACTTGCCAATGCATTTAAATTCACACCTGCTTTATTTTGTTCTAAACCTCTATTTACTGTAAATTCTAATATCTTTTTACCATAACCTTTTCCTTGGTATTTGATATTAACAAATAATAAATCTATTTCAGCATTTTTAACCATTGAAGCTCCAATCATCTCATTGTTTTCAAAAAATAGATAAATATATTCTTTTTCCTCAAGTGTATCCTTTCTATTATTTTCAATTGCCTCTTCACTTGCACCTAAATACCAATTATATGGCTTAATATCATTTTCTCTTCTTACTACTGAGAAAGCTTCACTCTCAAGTCTTATTTTATCCTGATAATGCTTATCTTCATATTTTACTGCATGAATATTAGGTTCATTAAATTTATCTCCCTCATATGAAAATCGATATACAGAATACCAATATTTAAATCCAATTTCATTAAATAACTCTTGCCAGTTTAGATTATCTTTCACATGAAAAACTTGAATAAAATTTATAGATTTCTCTATAAAAAGCTTTTTAGCTTCTTCCCAAAGTTTCAAACCCACAGGCCTTATTAGCTCATTAGCTGCAGCTCCCATTTCAACATAACAATAGCTACCACTCATTGCTAAATGAATAAATCCTTGAATTCCATTATCATCATATACTAAAATTTTAGATGCGGATTTTAAAGCTTCAATTTCTGCTGGCATTGCCTTGTATTCTAATGTATATATCCTAACAATTTCATCAATATCATATTGTTCATAATCTCTAATCATATTTACTCTCTCTTCCCTCTAATTAACTAAGCCTCTAATTATATGCAAAATTTCGCCTAACCTCCAAATACTGGTAATATGTCTGAATCCAACCCTAAAAAGAATCCTCCTTTTGCATTTCTTGCACTCAGTTAGAAGGTAAGGATTACAGGACATCAACTCCTTAATCAAAAATTGCCTTTAACCTCCTAAGACTGATTGATGTTAAACTCCCCCTAATATAATTTTACTACCCAATGTCGATAAGCCTATGTTAAATTATGATCCAGATGGAATAAACGATTATAATAGCTTGATCAATTCTTTAGGATATAATTTCTTAGTACCATTTATTAGCTCATCAATTTCAATCCATTTCATCGTACAGGGCATTATATCTCCTTCCATAGTTGTCCCACCAATTAATTTTCCGTCTTCTATATTGTAAAGTTCATATATCTGAACGATCTCATGGGCTTTTATACCATCTATTTCAAATATGTTGCTTATTATATGTGATAAACTATAGTCTATTATATCTATATTAAGCTCTTCTTTCATCTCTCGTTTCAATGCATCTTCGCTAGTTTCTAAAAACTCAATTCCTCCACCTGGCAAATAATAGTATACTTCCCCCTTATATTCCTCTTCAAGAACTAAAACCTTATTTTCTTTTCTCAATAAGCCTCGTACAGTATTCCTTATTGAGCTTCTTAAATAATCTAAAGTTATTACTTCGCTATCAAAAAATCTCTCTTGAAATTCAGTTAAAGCCTTAATCTGATACTTATCATAATCATTTAGTTCTTCTGCAACTACTAGCTTGTCCTCTGCATCATCGTTCCTCTTTATGATACCAATAACCTTCCCCTTAAAGCTACTTATAGGCTCGAATATACCAAGAATATATGCATAAATCTCCCCACCATCTCCTGCTTTAGTTCCTTCAATATATCCATAATTTATTGGATATATAAAATTATGTTTAGGATGCTTACTTCCCATCGGTCTATCAATCTTTACTGTTATTACTTTACCCAAATATTCTATCGTAGTCATTCACCTCAATTTTTATTATTCATGGACTTGACTATAACCCTAAGTAGATTTAAGTGCTTTGCTAGATATATCTTTTAGAGTTAAATCTTCTCCCTCTTCTTCCGCTCCTTCTTCAATGTTCAACAAATTTTTTAAATGACATCGATATGTCCAAGTATATGGACTCCTATACTAATATAGCAAGATTTAGAAATCATGATACAGGGACAATATCAATATCGAACGGAAACTGCTCTGCTTCTTTTTGTTGAAAGTTTACTTTATAACCTACTCCATCCTTATAGAAAAACCCTTCCTTAAGTTCAATTCTTATATAACACATATTTTCATCATTTTCATTATTATGTGCGAAATACCAAGGCTCAAATACCTTTATCAATTTTTCTCTAATTTCTTTATTTTCCGTTAGTAATGGATGTCCAATATTATAGCCATTTCCGCTAAAGCGGTATAGCTTATTGCATAGTGCAACTTGACTGTTGTTCTTCAATTCCTGAACCTTTTGTGATTTTGAATATGTAACTACATAAAATGAGCCATCTTCATAGAAAGTGTCCACAAATCGAACTGATGGTATATTGTCTTTTACGGTAGCCATTGCAAGCTGATAATCCTTTGCGAATAATTCACTCATAACCTCTATGGCTTTTTCATAAACATTCATTTTCAAATCCCCCTAAAATTTTTATTTTCTATATACTTTAATACTATACAAGTTTACAATCATTATATGTTAGAACACATACATTACTTATTCTACAAAATTTTCTATATTCCTCTATATTTCATAAAATTTTTATAAAATAAACAAAGCATCCAATCTCTCAATTGAATGCTTATCACATTACTTACTTGGGACACTACTCCTGTCTCTCTTTCCCATTTCAGATAACGTTTTGAGTGTTCACGACGTCAGTCAGCTCTCACAACTCGCAACTCTAATTGCTGATGGATGTTGGGAACTCTCTGTTATAGGAAGTGATGTTGCTTTTTATCTACCATAAACCTTTGCATAATAAAAAGATTCAGAATTAGATTTTCTTACGAACAATTTCATCTATCTTTTTTAATTGTCTTTCTATGACATTTTTATCGCTTCGCCATGAATAATGTTCTCCAAAACCCCCATATTCTAAAGTAACTATTTCAGGTTTTGTCATTCTTAATGCAAACTCTAAGGTCTCATAGTCTTCTTCGGTCATTTCTAAATGATTATCCCTTAATCCATCATCAGTTGTCCTTGTACCCACCGTATGAATTTCCTTTACTCGCTCCAACGGCAATGCTAACAAATAATCTATTAACGGTAAACCTAAGCCGCTTGCTGCTACTTTTGCATGTGCTAAATCAAGCAACAGCCCTACTTCATATTCACTACATAACTCACTTATTAGTTTAGGAGAAACTGAATGCTTAATAATCTTAGGACTATTAATTTCGTAATATGGAGTAAATGGAACATTTTCAATTAAAATTTCTACATCAAGATTTTCTTTCCATAACTTTAAAGAATATCCCATACGCTCTTTTACCATTTCAAATGTTATTTCTTGTCCATCCCAGTCAGAATTATATGTTCCACAATGCAAACCAATGAAACTACTATTACAAAATTTAACTTTATCTTTTACTTGATTCCAATCTACACCACTTAATTTAGTAGTACCAGTATGCTGTGGTACATCTGTACCTACACCATGCAACAATAACTTTCCATATTTTTTATACTTAACTGGTATTTCTTCATCTGATTTTGATAAAGCAATTTTTACATAATCAACGGATACCTTTTTTTCATCAATTAATTCAATTAACTCTGTTGATAAATTACATCCTATTTTCATTGTTTACCCCCTTTAACTTCCAAATGAATAATATTCTACAAACACGTATAGACAATACCTCAATATATATCCCTCTTCGACATTTTTTCAAACAAGTCCCCAAAAAACTGCTCCGATATCATCATTTCCTATAACTATTGTATTCCTGAACCTCTAGCTCAGTAATACCTCTAGTTTTTCTATATTTGCCAAATCAAAGTTTGAGAATATTATACTATAATAGTTCCTTCTACCATCACCACCTCAAGTAAAATCTCAACCATTAAAATATATCATCTAAATGACTTCTTATCTTTCTTATACTATTCTTTGATGCATGAGTATATATTTTAAATTACCCAATAACTCCTATCCTATATTACCTATTCGCCAAACCTCCCCATATTCCTTTATTTTCCATAATACAAATTTCGACAAAAATAAACAAAGCATTTAATCTTCCAATTGAATGCTTTGTCATATCTTCCCTCTATATAAATACCTTCACAGCCCTATTCAATATTCCAGTCAAATATGCCAATAATATACCATAATTAGTAATAGGTACTCCTTTATCACTACAAACTCTCATTCTAGTTTCCATAGTCTTCTTATTCAACATACAAGATCCACAGTGAATAACTAAATCGTAAGTTTCTAAATCCTTAGGGAAATCTTCTCCCATTCTAAAATGATAATCTATTTCTTTTCCTAGATGTTTTGTTAATAGCTTTGGAATCTTCACCTTGCCTATATCTTCATGAGAGGTATTGTGAGAGCAGCTTTCCATGATTAGAATTTTGGGAGTTTCTTTTTCTTTTAAACTTTCTATAACCTTTATACCTTCTAAGAATGTGTTTAAGTCTCCCTTTTGTCTAGCCATTATAATAGAAAAACTAGTGAGGTTTATACTTTTTGGTACTATTTTATCTACTTCTTTAAAGGCTTGTGAGTCTGTGACTACAAGGTCTATATCCTTTAAGTCATCTATAGCTGAGGCTAGTTCTGTATCTCTCACTACATAAGATTTTATACCATGATCTAAACAGTCTCTAATCAATTGTACTTGAGGTAGAATTAGTCTTCCCTTTGGTGCTTCTGCATCTATGGGAACTACCATTATTACTTTGCCTCCGTAGGGAATGATATCACCTATTAAAGTCTCCTCTTCCTTATCTGCATCTAGATTTTTTATTAATTCATCCTTTAGATAAGATATTGTAGTATTATCTGTTGTAGATACAAAAACTACATTTTCCCATTTCTTCTCATTATCTATATTACTTTTAATTTCTCCTAATCTTCCCTCTGATACTATATCAGTTTTATTTATAACTATAATATAGGAAATATCTCTTTTTTTAAATTCCTCTACAAATTCTTTATTATAGTTATCATCTATATCAGTTATTTCCATTACATAGATAGCAAAGTCTATCTTTTCCAAGGTCTTTATGGTTTTCTCTACTCTTAGTTCTCCTAGATGCCCTTCATCATCTATGCCTCCTGTATCTATAAATACCACAGGTCCAAAGGGAATTAACTCTACCGATTTAGATACTGGATCTGTTGTAGTGCCTTTGATTTCCGATACTAAGGATATTTCTTGCCCTATAATAGCATTCATAATAGATGATTTTCCTGCATTTCTTTTTCCGTAAAATCCTATATGTTTTCTATTGGCTCTTGGCGTATTGTTCATATTCCTCTCCTATCTATAAATATAAATCCCTTTCCCCTTTTTTTATCTTGTCTATTTTTTCTAGAAGAAGATTTCTTATATCTTCTCTCTCTATATTTTCTATTTCTCTTGCTATCATATTATTTACTGTACTCTGTAGTTCTCCGTCACCATAGTCTAATGCATATTCCAATAATGTCATTAGTGCATTAGGTCCACAAACATTTTGTATCTGCCCTGATTTTGCTAATTGCATAAATCTGTCCCCAGTTCTACCATCCTATAGCAGGCCGTACAATAGGAAGGGATATGACCCTCGTCTATTAATTCCTTAATTACTTCAAAGGGTTTTCTATTATCCGCTACCTCGAATTGAGGTTTATTTTTCTTTTCTTCACTTTCCTTGTACCCACCTACACCTGTGCATGAACCAGCACTTACCTGAGATACTCCATATTCTATTACTTCCTTTCTCATTTCATGGGTTTCCCTTGTAGATAGGATAATTCCTGTAAATGGAACTGCAAGCCTTATTATAGCAACGATTTTCTTGAATTCAGCATCTGTAACTATATGAGGAAATAGATTCAAATCCATACCTTCAGCCTTTTTAATCCTTGGAACTGATATTGTGTGGAAGCCCACTCCATATTTATTTTCCAAGTATTCATTATGAAGCATCAAAGCTAATACTTCAAATTTGTAGTCATGTAGTCCAAATAATACTCCTGCCCCTACATCATCTACGCCGCCTTCCATAGCTCTGTTGAATGCAGTTAAATGATACTCATAATTTGCCTTTGGTCCGTTTAGATGCATTTTCTCATAGGTAGGTTTATGATAGGTTTCTTGGAATAATATATAAGTGCCTATACCTGCATCCTTTAATTTTCTATAATTTTCTACTGTAGTTGAGGCTATATTTACATTTACTCTTCTTATGGTACCATTATCATTTTGCGTTTCATAGATTGCTTTTATAGCATCTAGAATATAGTCTATATTACAATTTATTGGGTCTTCTCCTGCTTCCAGAGCCAATCTTTTATGTCCCATCTTTTCTAGTAATTTTACTTCTTCTTGTATTTCTTCTCTTGTTAGCTTTCTTCTTTTGAAATTATTATTTCTCTTATATCCACAGTAGACACAGTTATTTACACAATAATCACTTAGATAAAGTGGTGCAAAGATTACAATTCGATTGCCATATATTTTCTTTTTTATCTCACCTGCTATTTTAAAGATTTCCTTTAGATCCCCTTCATCTTCAGCTTGAAGTAAAATAGCTATATCTCTATGAGACAGTCCCGTTTTATTTTTTGCTCTATCTAATATCTCTTTAATATCTTCCTTCGTTGCATTCTTTCCTTCTTCCAATAGATTATATATGAGTTCATGGTCAATCATCTTTTTTCCCTCCACTTTATATTGTCTCCTCTAGACATATCTATAGAAAATCCTGATGATACTATTCTTTTCTCTATACAATTTCTACACTCTGCCGCCTCATCCCCAGTACAAATCTTTCCGTCATATAAAGAGTATTTTTCCCTCACATTAGTAGGAGATAGATTTGGCATCACTACATTGGCTCCTGCCTTTATTCCCTGCTCTCTTCCAATGGGATGAATTGTACCTAAAGCTGTTGTTGCCGGTAATAGTGAATAAGGTAAAAACAATCTAGTTAGAGCAATCATAGTAATAGTATCTTCAAGTGTACCACCTAATTCATCCTTATAAATAGTGTCCTTATGTGGAATAAAAGGTCCTATGCCTACCATCTCTGGTTCTAACTCCTTTAAGAACAAAAGGTCCTTTGCTAAATCTTCTTTGGTTTGTGTTGGTATACCAACCATAAATCCAGCTCCTACTTGGTATCCTATTTTCTTTAAATTCCAAAGGCATTCCATTCTATTATCATAGCTTGAATTAGTGTGTATTCTTTCGAATAATTCTCTGCTAGCTGTTTCATGTCGTAGAAGATATCTATCTGTACCTGCACTATGATATCTTTCATAAGAATCATAAGACTTTTCACCTATTGAAAGTGTTATGGCAACATCAGGGTATTTATCTTTTATAGCGATGATTATTTCAATTATCATATCATCTGAATAATAATCATCTTCTCCGCCCTGAAGAACAAATGTTCTATAGCCTAAGTTATATCCGATTTCACAACAAAAGAGTATTTCTTCTGGACTCAACCTATATCTTTCTACATTTTTATTTGATGCACTTATACCACAATATTTACAGCCCTTCTTACAATAGTTTGTAAATTCTATTAGGCCCCTCATATAAACCTTATCTCCATAGGCTCCTATTCTTGTTTCATGAGCCTTTTCTATAAGATAGTCCTTCCCAGACTCTTCAATATTATTTAAGACATATACTAGCTCATCATATTCTAATTTATTAGTTTTATAAAGCTTATCTATTAATTTTTTCATAACTTATTTCCTCTTCTTTGGTTTCTAAATAATATTATAATTGGCAATATGGAAATAACCTCCATACTGCCAATTCTTCAATTAATAATTCAAAATTCAAAATTACATTTCAGCTTCAGCTTTCTTATGCACATGTAATAGTTCATGATTATCCTTTAGTATATCTTCAAACAATGACATTACTAATGGATTTTTCTCTGAGCTCTTTATATGTGATGTTCTATCAAGCTTATAAAGCCCCTTAGCTCTCTCTTTTCTCATTTCTTTATTCATTGGAACCGGTTGTCCTCCACCAGCTATACATCCACCTGGACAGGCCATTACTTCTATGAAATCATAATGTCTTTCTCCTGCTTTTATTTGCTTTATCAATTCATCTGCACTTTTCAAACCATGTACTATAGCAATCTTAACTTCTTTTCCATCTACATTAAATACTGCTTCCTTTAGATTATCCATTCCTCTTACATTGCTAAACAATATGTCTTTTGCAGAATGGTCAGGTTTATCTCTTAATAATCTAGTAACTACAGCTTCAGTAACTCCACCAGTAGCTCCAAATATTATTCCTGATCCACTTGCTAATCCAAATGGCATATCAAAGGATTCTTCTTCTAACTGGTCAAAGATAATTCCTGCTTCTCTAATAAGAAGTGCCAGCTCTTGAGTTGTAATTACTACATCTACATCTCTAACACCATTATGCTGAAGTTCTTCTCTAGCTGCTTCTGCTTTTTTAGCAGTACAAGGCATTACTGAAATCATTATTGTTTCTTTACCTTCTTTTTTATCTTTGTCCTTATAATATTCCTTTATAACTGCTCCGAACATTTGCTGCGGGGATTTACATGTAGAAATATTATCAACCATGTCTGGGAACTTATTTTCTGCAAATTTCACCCATCCTGGACAACAGGAAGTGAATAATGGTAAATTTTCTCCTGTAATTAATCTTTCTACAAATTCCTTACTTTCCTCTATTACAGTCATATCAGCAGCAAAGGCAGTATCATAAACTTCATCAACTCCAAGAGTTTTAAGAGCTGATACTATTTTTCCTATAGTTACTTCTCCAGGATTTAGTCCAAATTCCTCACCTAAAGCAACTCTTACGGCTGGGGCAATCTGTGCTATTACTCTCTTTGATTTATCGTGAACTGCTTCCCATACCTTTTGATTATCATTTTTATAATAATGGCTCCTGTAGGACAAACTGCTCTACATTGTCCGCAGTTTATACAATTTACTTCTGCAATATCTCTATCAAATGCTGGTGATACTGTCATATTTGAACCTCTATGTGCAAAACTCAAAGCTCCTACTCCTTGCACCTCTTCACATACCCTTACGCAGTCGCCGCATAGAATACATTTATTAGGGTTTCTAATTATACTTAAACTGGATTTATCTATCGGTAATCTTTTTCCTATATGGTCAAATCTAATATCTTTAATGCCAAATCTAATAGCTAATTCTTGCAGCTCACATTTTCCAGTTCTATCACAAGCAGTACAATCTCTGTCGTGGTTTGCTAGTATCATTTCAAGTATTGTCTTTCTGTATTTTTGTACCTTTGGAGTATTTGTAAATACCTCCATACCATCCTTTGGTAATTGGGAACAGGAAGCAAATGTACCGCCCCATTTATCTTCAACTATACACATTCTACAAGCACCATAAATACTTAACTCAGAGTGATAGCAGAATGTTGGTAAATTGATACCAGCTTTTCTCACTACTTCCAATACATTTTTCTCTTGATCAAATTCTACTTTTCTGCCGTCTACAATCATTGTACCCTTCATAGCCTAAGCCTCCTTTATAGCTGTAAATGCGCAGGATTCTATACAAGCACCGCATTTGATACATTTACTTTGATCTATTATATATGGTTCCTTTATTTTGCCACTAATTGCACCTACAGGACAAATTCTACTACATTTACTACATCCTTTACAAAGCTCAGGGCTTATCTCTATTACCTTTAGACCTTGACAAGTCTTTGTAGGGCATTTCTTATCTACCACATGGGTTAAATATTCATCCCTAAAATATTTCAATGAGCTAACTACAGGATTGGCAGCTGTCTTACCTAATCCACAAAGTGCAGTATTCGTTATTGTATCTGATAGCTCTTCAAGTAGGTCTAAATCCTCAACAGTTCCTTTACCTGATACAATTTTTTCTAGAATACTAAGCATAATCTTTGTACCTTCCCTACAAGGAACGCATTTACCACAGGATTCATTTTGAGTAAAGTTCATAAAGAATCTAGCTACTTCTACCATACAAGTATCTTCATCCATAATTACCATTCCGCCAGAGCCTATCATAGCACCAGCATCTGTCAGCGAATCGAAATCCAACGCCATGTCTAAATGCTCTTCCGTTAAGCATCCACCTGATGGACCACCTATTTGTACAGCCTTAAACTTCTTATTATCTTTTATTCCGCCACCTATGTTAAATATTATCTCTCTAAGAGTAGTACCCATTGGTACTTCTATAAGTCCAGTATTATTAACATTTCCAGTCAGTGCAAAGGCCTTTGTACCTGGCTGCCTTTAGTACCAAAAGATCTGTACCATTCAGCGCCATTCATGATTATATGTCTAACATTAGCAAATGTTTCAACATTGTTTAGAACAGTAGGTTTTCTCCAAAGTCCTTCTTCTACAGTTCTTTTTGCCTTTACTCTAGGCATTCCCCTTTCACCTTCGATTGAAGCAATAAGTGCACTACCTTCACCACATACAAAAGCTCCTGCTCCTTGATTAACATGAAGATCAAAGTTTAAGCCTGTGCCTAGAATATTTTTACCTAATAGTCCTATTTCCCTTGCTTGCTCTATGGCTTTATTAAGTCTAGCTACTGCTAATGGATACTCTGCTCTAACATAGATATATCCTTCAGAGGCTCCAGTAGCATAGGCCGCAATAGCCATACCTTCAATTATATTATGAGGGTCTCCCTCCATAAGGGATCTATCCATAAATGCACCTGGGTCTCCTTCATCACCATTACATATTACATATTTCATATCACTGGAATAAGAAAGAACTTGAGACCATTTCTTTCCAGCAGGATATCCTCCGCCTCCTCTTCCTCTAAGACTCGCATCAGATATTTCTTTACATACTTCCTCTGGTGTCATTGTGCCTATAGCCTTAGCTAATGCTTGATATCCACCATATGCAATATATTCTTGAATTGATTCTGCATCTATATGTCCACAATGTTCTAATACAACTCTAGTTTGAGATTTATAAAAAGGTATTTCTTCCTGCTCATGATAAACCTTATCTCCTACATTGTACATAAGCCTTTCAACTGGCTTTCCCTCTACTAAAGTAGAGTTTACTATTTCTTCACAGTCTTCTACTTTTACCTTTAAATATAAAAATTTATCAGGTTCAATTCTAACTAACGGCCCTGCCTCACAAAATCCATGACAACCAGATTTCTTAATTCCTATTCCCTTATCTTCTTCATATAATTCAACTTTAGCTAATAAACCTTTTTCTTCTATCAATCTTTTTATCTCAGCATATACCTCTAAAGATCCTCCTGCTACACAGCCTGTTCCACCACAAACCAATACTTGTTTATATTGTTTATCTAAGGAATTCTTAAATCTTTCAGAAATGTCTATGAGTTCTTTAATACTATTGATTTTCATTTATGCTTCCTCCCTTAATTTATTTAAGAGTTCAACCGTAGATTCAGGAGTCATCTTCCCATAAACCTTATCATTGATATTCAATACTGGTGCAAGTCCACATGCTCCAAGGCATGATACAGTCTCAACAGTAAACATTAAATCATCAGTAGTATGCTTTTCATTATCAAGTCCCAACTCTTTCTGTAATGCACTCAGTATAGGTATAGATTTTCTAACGTGACATGCTGTGCCATCACAAATTTTAATAACATACTTTCCCTTTGGTTTTAATGAAAAGTTCTCATAAAATGTGGCAATACCAAATATCTTAGAAGGACTAATATCCATCTTATTTGCTATGTACTCCAACACTTCCTCAGGTAAATACCTATAGTTCCCTTGAATCTCTTGTAGAATAGTAATGATTGAGGATTGATTACTTCCATGCTTCATTACAATCTCATTAATTGTGTCTTTCATCTCTACAGTAAGCATAAATGAACCTCCTAACTATTTTTTATTATATTTTGTTAATTTTTTAACCCTTAATTTGAAAAATTTATGCTGTGAATATTTGAATACTGATATGAATTATATTTGCTATGCCTAGTTTATGATTATATACCTAAATGAAATTGTGAGAATATTTAGAATGAATAAAATTGTCAAACCGCTCCGTTCCAATATTATTGAAGGTTTTATTAAATCTTGATAATGTAATTCTATCAAAAATATACTTTTAGTCAATATAATTATTATATTTTTTCGACAAAATATTTTTATAGATAAGCTCTTTATATTAGGTATTCTTATGTTTATTTTGTTTATATTTTAACAAGTTTTCCCTTTATTTCTTTATTGCATTAAAAAATGAGCAGAAAATCTATAGTAGACTACTGCCCATTTTAAATTTAAGTTTTAATTATACTTATTCTTCGTATCTCACTCTAAAAATGGATTCTGAAACACATCATTATATGGTGATTTTTTAGCGAAGTCCTTCGCTTCTTTTTCACCCTTTTCCGTTGGCAACATGGTTCCTGGGCCTCCAACGCATCCACCAGGGCAAGCCATACCCTCCAATAAATATCCATTAAATTTCCCAGCCTTTGCTAACATTAACATTTTTCTACACTCAGATAAACCGTTAGCATTATGTGTTGGTACTTCCACTCCTGGATTAAATTTTTCTATGCTTTCTTTTACTGATGCTGCAACACCTGATGCAAATGCAAAATTCCTTCCCTTCGTTGATGCATCTGCAACAACTTCATCCTCTTCAATCTCAGCAACATCGATATTTGCTGCTACAAATATTGCAGCAAGTTCCTCATATGTGATTACGAAATCAACATATGGTCGAACTTCTTCATCCATTGCTTCAATTTTTTTTGAAATACATGGCCCTATAAATACTATCTTACCACTTGGACTTCTTCTCTTAATTGCCTTTGCTGTTTCTACCATTGGTGTATTAGATGAAGATATATACTGATATAGATCTGGAAAGAATTTCTTCGCTGTCATTGTCCAAGATGGACAGCAAGAAGTACCTAAAAACGGTTGTTTTTCCGGTACAAGTTGTGGAAACATTTCAGCTTCATGTCGGGCAGCAACATCTGCCCCTAATGCTACCTCAATGATTTCTGTAAATCCTAGGTCCTTTGCTGCTCTTACTATTTTACCCGGTGTTGCAAATGGTCCAAATTGTCCTACAAATGAAGGTGCTATTATTGCATGAACTTCTTCTCCTTGTTTAATAGCTAAAACTAACTGAAATATATCTGATTTATCTGTGATAGCTGCAAATGGGCAATTTACTATACACATACCACAACTTACACATTTATCATAGTTTATTTTTGCTCTGCCTAATTCATCTGACTCTATAGCATCTACTCCACATGCAACCTCACAAGGTCTCTCTAATCGCATAATTGCATGATATTGACATGCTTTAGCACATTTCCCGCAATCTATACATTTTTCCTTATCTATTATTGCTCTATCCTTTCCTATGGAAACAGCATTAACTGGACACACTATTACGCAAGGGTGAGCGATACATTTTCTACAATTGTCAGTAACATAATGCTTTGATCTCGGGCAAGCTTCGCAAGCAAATGGAATTACATTAACTAAAGGTTCTTGAATTATACTATGGGTCACTACTGCTTCATCAACAGATTTAGATAAACGAGCATTCTCATCATTAGATTTTCTATCTAACCCTAGACCAAGTCTAGCTCTAGCCGCTACAATTGCTCTTTCATGAAAAATACTTCCCCTATATTGAGGTATTTCCCCACTTATTACTTTATAGGGTATATCGTCAACTTCTCTTGGGTCTCTTCCCTCCCAAGCTATCTTTGCAATCTCGGTAAATACTTGTCTACGAATGTATGTAATTGGTGTAAACAGTCCTCTTAGCATTTTTTCTCTCCTCTAATTATTTAACTAGTTCTATTATTTCTGATACGATTTTTTCCGCACTGGCATTTGTGATTATTTTTCCATTCAACTCAACTACAGGTGCTTTATCACCCTTGCAAAACTTTAAACATTTTATTGCCTCAATTTCAATTTGTTCGGGATATTCTAATTGTAAATTTTCAAGACTTTCCTGTAAATTTAAATTTCCCATCATTGTACAATGAGTTCCCATGCAAATTTTTACTTTAACTGCCATTTTATCACTTCCCTTATATATTTGTTATAATTATAACATATTATTGCTTTAATAAAAATATTAAATCTATTGTTTTAAAGCCTGCTCTAAATCCTCTATTATATCTTTACTATCCTCAAGTCCAACGGAGATTCTTACCATACTTTCTGTTAATCCAAATTCAGCTAATTTTTCTCTTGGATAACCTCTATGGGTAATGGCTGCTGGTAGCTGTACTAAAGTCTCGCAATCTCCTAAACTAACTGCTAGCTGTGCTAGTTTTAAACTATCTACAAATTTTATTGCAGAATCAAGTCCACCTTTTACCTCAAAGCTTATGATAGCTCCAAAGCCATTCATCTGTTCCTTCGCTATATTATGTTCTTTAAAATCTGATAGACCTGGATACATTACTGAATCTATCCTAGAATGATTTTTTAAAAATTCTGCAACTTCTATCGCATTTTTCTCATGCTGTCTCATTCGAAGTCCTAAAGTCTTTAATCCTCTAAGTAGCAGCCAAGCATTAAAAGGACTCATCACCCCTCCAAATTCACACATATAGCCAAATTTTAGATGATGAATATAATCTAAATCTTTAGCTATGGCAACTCCTCCTACTACATCACCATGACCACAAATATATTTTGTAGCACTATGCACTACCACATCTGCTCCGAGTAATAGTGGATTTTGGAAATATGGTGAAGCAAAAGTATTATCTACTACTACCTTGATACCTTTACTCTTCGCTATTTCCGACACTGTTTTTATATCTATAATAGATAAATCTGGATTTGATGGAGTCTCAAAATATATTACTTTAACAGATTCATCTATAGCATTTTCTAGCTCATCTATGTTGGTAAGGTCTGCTATTTTATAATTTACATTATATTTTGGCAGTAATTCAGTAACGACGCTATAGGATGAACCATAAAGTGTTTTGTGAACTATAATAGTGTCTGCTGGTTTTAGAAGAGAAAATATCACAGAGCTAATAGCAGCCATACCTGAAGCAAATGCCACAGCCCCTGCCCCATGTTCTAGTTCTGCCATTCTGTTCTCAAATAATCTTAAGGTTGGATTATTTCCCCTAGTATATACATAATCATCACTCTCAAAGGACATTACCTTGTTTGCATGATCTATATTGTTAAATACAAAGGTTGAAGTCTGAAATATAGGTGGATTTAATGAATTACTTGGATTATTTCCTTTACTTCCTGCATGAATTGCTCTTGTATCAAATCCTGTCATTTTTATCACTCCGTTTCTACAGTTCACAATGCACAATTATAATTCAATTATTGAATTGTTGCATTTACACTGTTCTTGATCTAGTCCTTGTTTAAATATTTCTATAAAAACTTCTGTTATTTTTTCCTTATTTCTGTTCATTGCACCCTGAATGTCATGCAGCTCTATTTCCCCACTTATTCCTGTGCACCAGTTGGTTATAATTCCTATGGTTGAGTAGCACATACCTAATTCCTTAGCCAGCACAACCTCTGGTACATTAGTCATACCTACTACATCACCGCCAAGACTTTTATACATCCTTATTTCAGCACCAGTCTCAAATCTTGGCCCTTCTGTACATACATAGACTGCATCTCCTTTTATTTCTAATTCATGTTTTTTAGATTCATTATAAAACTTTTCTCTTAGATTTTTACAATATGGATCACTCATATCAACATGTTTTACTGGTTCATTTCCGCCCTCAAAGAAAGTCATTGGTCTTAATTTGGTAAAATCAATAAAATCTTTAATTACAACAACATCGCCAGGAATATAGTTTTCATTACATGATCCTACTGCCGCAGTTCCATATATATATTTCACTCCTAGTTCTTTCAATGCCATCATATTAGCTCTATAATTTATTAAGTGAGGAGGTGCAGAATGTCCTTTACCATGTCTAGCCAAAAATACAATATCTTCTCCCTCTATATTGATAATATCCAATTCTACTTCTCCATACTTTGTCTTTACTTTTTTTATAGTAGTGTTATGACCTGTATCATATACACCCGTGCCTCCGATTATAGCTTTCATAGATTCACCTCTATCTTAGTTTCATTATATTTTCCTTATATGGAAACCTTATAATTCCCTTCTCAGTTATTATTCCAGATATATTTTCCCAAGGAGTTACATCAAAGGCTGGATTATATACTTCTATTCCCTCTGGAGCAGTTCTTACTCCATCTATATGGGTCACTTCTATTGAATCCCTTTCTTCAATCTCAATTTCTTTTCCTGTTTCTATATCAAAATCTATGGTCGTCGTAGGTGCAACTATATAAAATGGTACATTATAAGCCTTAGCTACTACAGATAACATAAACGTACCTATTTTATTTGCAGTATCACCATTTAAAGCAATTCTATCTGCACCAACTAATATTACATCTATTTTCCCATCTCTTATCAATGTGGCAGCTACATTATCTGCTATCAATTTTGATGGAATCCCTTCCTGTACCAGCTCCCATGCAGTTAATCTACCACCCTGTAATCTAGGTCTTGTCTCATCGGCGTAAACAAATATATTTTTTCCAGTATAGTGTGCTTCTCTTACAACTCCAAGAGCTGTACCATATCCGACTGTAGCTAAAGCACCAGTATTGCAATGAGTTAGAATAGTTGCCCCTTGTTTTATAATTTCATTACCATGCTTTGCCATAGCCTTATTTGTAGCCATATCTTCCTCAAATATTTTATCTGCTTCTTCCTTTATCTTTACATATATTTCTTCATTTGATAAGCTTCTATTTTCTTCTATTAGCAATCTCATCTTTCTTATTGCCCACATTAAATTTACTGCTGTAGGTCTTGAATTGTTTAAAACTTCCAAAGCTTTATCAAGATTTCCTAGGAAATCTTTCTTGTCTTGATTTAAAAACTCCTTGGCTGCTAAGACAACTCCATAGGCAGCTGTAGCGCCTATAGCTGGTGCTCCTCTCACAACCATGTCCTTTATAGCGAAGTCCACCTCCTTATAGTCTTTGCATTGAAATATTTCATAAATAGTTGGTAGCTTTCTTTGGTCAATTAAATATAGAATGTCATCCTTAAATTCAATAGCTTTTATTTCTTTCATTATTTCTTCACCTGCCCATAAGTCTTAAATTTTTCAAGCATTAATACCATCTCTTCTTCTGGTAGAATTATCGGTTCTCCAATGGACTTAGTTCTATAATATAGCTCTGCACAATACTCAATTTCTTCCGTAATATTAAATGCATTAGCTAAATCCTTTGCACCTGCCAATAATCCATGGTTTGCCAATAATACTGCATATCTATCTCTCATAGCTTCAAAGGCATTTTCAGCCAATTCCTTTGTTCCATATGTAGCATACTTTGCACATCTAACATCAAGTCCCGCCAAAGCAACCATATAGTGTACTGGTGGTAGTGACCAATTTAAACAAGCAAGTGTTGTGGCATACATAGTATGTGTATGAATTATTGCATCTATCTCTTCTCTATTAGCATAAAATATCCTATGCATTTCCACTTCTGATGATGGCTTTTTATCTCCTTCAATTATCTTCCCTTCCAAATCCATAACTACTACATCTTCTGGTTTTATATCAAAATAATCTATGCCAGTGGGTGATATGCAAAATAATCTTTTCTCTCTATTATAAATACTTAGATTTCCACCTGTTCCCTTAGTAAGTCCTGATGTAACCAATCTTTTCCCATATTCTACAATCTCAGTTCTTTCATCTATCATCAACATTGTATCAGCTCCCATTTTGAAAGTATAAACTTTCCATCATTATGATTAGATAATACCATTGATTTGATTCTACATCAACTTTTTTGACAACTATATATCACTTTTTTTGTAACTTGTTTGTTACCCAAACCTTAAGATTCCAGTGTATAATATGATTATAGAAAGGAGAATATTGTATGTGGAAAAAATCGATAAAATTCATAGTACTACTTCTATGCTTAACTATTTTTACAATGGCTTGCTCTAAAAAAGAAAGTCTTCCGACTGCTTTAAGTCTAGAGCAATCGATCAAAGAAATCATCATATCAAAAGGTGCTAGCTACGATTTTTTGACTGATACAGCCTATATGGAACATATGGATAAACTTGGGGCTGAACTTACAAATGACCATAAATCTCCTCATTATGCAATTGGAAATCTTGATGAAGATAGCATACCAGAGCTTGCTGTATTTAAAGAGAGAGATCCTAAAGACATGAATGATGAAGGAAGTCTGGAAATTTACAAATTTAACGGAGAAAAATATACTTCTATAGATAAAATTTCAATGAACTATGACAATACCAACTATCAAATTGCAATTGGTAAAATATCTGAAGAACAAAATGGATTGCTTTTAAATAATCAGGTAGGTGCTCACTCTGGATTAACTTATGGTTTTATTCTAAAGGATGGCAAACTTAAAAGCATATTTAATGAAAATAAGATTTCACTACTATCTATATATACTGACAATGAAATTAAAGATATAAACGATGATGGAATCTTAGAATTTAGTATTTATATAACGGATCCAGAAACTAAAGATTCTACTGTTTCTAGCTCTGACAAGATGACTCTCTGGTATAGATGGGATGGTAAAGATTCTGCCACTCTACTGGAAGTTGAGAGAAAAGATTATTCTAAAGACGAGTCAGACAAAGAAATATTTAATGAAGCAAAGGACTTGATAGAAAATAATTTCCCTGAAGCATTAAAATATATGGAGGAACATAAAGATGAATTATCAAAATATGATAATACTGAGCTTTTAATGAAATATATGAAAATATTAGATGAGATGTCTTTTGATGAAGGTGTTGAAATCGAAAACTTATTTATAAAATACCAGAATAATGAAAACTTCGATTATCTATTTAAAAAATATGGTTTATCTATTGAAAAATTAAATAGCTTAGAATACTTAACTCGTGAAAAGGTACTAAAGGATGAAGAAGAATTGAAGAAACATCTAATCGATCATATCATCCTTGGATATAAGTTAGATACTTCGGAAGGTATTTATTATTATTTAATAGATAATCAAAAGTTCGTAGATACTTTTGGTCAAAATATTACTAACGAATATAATGATTATCTCAAAATATTAGCTCTAGATACTAATGAACCTTTTATGAATGATGGAAGTCTTATGATATCTATGGATAAATTAGCCGAAAGGATATTATTAGTTGAAAGCTTTAAAATGGTTTATCCATATTCAAATCTACTACCAAAGGTTGATGAATTATATAAATGGTACATCTACACTTATTTTTACGGAGATAACCATACTCCTAACTTTAATGAAAATACTTTTATAATGAAAGAAGAAGTTCTTAAAGAATTTGAAAATGCCATAGGAAAATATGAATATACTAATTTTGCAGATATAATAAGAGAATTTATGGAAAACTTAAAACAAAATAATAATATAATTAATGATGAAATCAGAGTAAAACTTGATGAAAGATTAAACTAATCACAAAAATCTCCCTCATAATATTATATATTACGTAATATTATAAATAGGGGGATTTATTTGTTAACAAGAAAAGAATTTATTCAGATTTCACTTGAGACAAATTTATTTTTTCAAAGAATTATGAAAGAGCATCTATTTTTTATACAAACTAGTCTTCCATCAATCAATGAATCTGAAATTGATGAGGCTAATATACTTAAAAAATCCTTTGAAGCACTATTAGCTGAAACCGTCATATTTGGTAATTGTGCAGTAAGAAATGAAGTTTTACAATCAAATGAAATTGTGACACCTTTTACTCTAAGAGCAGAGCAAATATCATCTAAATTAACTGGTGCTTCTCTAAACATGGAAATTACTGAAGCTGAATACGATTTAAGATCAGATCCAAACTTTAATTATACAGAATGGTTAGAAGAAAAAATTTGCAACATAAACATGAGATCAATGAATTTATTAGAGGAAGTCATTAATCTTAAGAAAAAATTGCTTAAATCTCAGTTAGAATGTAAAATATTTACAACCCTCTATCCTCTTCTAATAGAACATATTCTTCGAGAGGCTGAGTTGTATATGGAAACATTAAAGTCTTTACAGAATAGAAAACTACCTGATAGAACTAAATGTGATGATTTAAACTTTTGGAATCAAATAATGGAAGAACATGCAGAATTTATTGATGGACTACTTGATCCTACAGAAGAAGAATTAAAGGAAACTGCGGAAGAATTAGCAGAAACCTTTGAAAAGATATTAGAAGAAAAATGCGATAAAAATAATGAAAAAGAAATATTAAATAAAAGTTTAAAGGCAACAGAAAATATAAGGAATTTTAAAAAAGCTGGTACTGAAGGCTTGTTAGCATGCAAAATCAGATCTATCATTATTCCTCTCTTAGGAGATCATGTACTAAGAGAAGCAAACCATTATTTAAGAATCATAAAAGAAATGAAAAACTGATGGCTACACATCAGTTTTTTTATTTATATATAATCTAATATAAGCTATAATAACTATAATAAGATATAGGAGTAGATAAAATGAGAAATATTAAGATGTACTTACAATTTGATGGCAGCAGATATGCTGGATGGCAGAGATTAAGTGATGGTGATAATACTATACAAGGTAAATTAGAAACTTTACTGAAAAAAATGACTTCTAAAGAAGTAAATGTAATAGGCTGTTCAAGGACTGATAAAGGAGTCCATGCTAAAGCATTAGTTTGTAACTTTTTCACTAACTCTGATATGACAATAGATGCGATAGAAAGTTATATTAATCGCTATTTACCTGATGATATTGTAGTTTATAATCTATTGGAAGAAGATGAAAGATTTCATTCTAGATATAATGCCAAATCTAAATTATATAGATATACTATAGATAATAATAAGTACCAAGATGTATTTACTAGAAAATTCACTTCTCATGTTCCTAAAAAACTAAATATAGATTTAATGCAGAAAGCTGCTAATGAGTTGGTTGGAACTTTTGACTTTGCTGCCTTTACTACTATGAAATCAAAAAAGAAAAGCTCTATAAGGACTATAATGAATATCAATATATTAAAGGAAAGCAACTATATTTATATAGATTTTGAAGGTGATGGATTTCTTCATAATATGATTAGAATAATTACAGGAACTTTAGTTAGGGTAGGAAAAGAAGAAATTAGCCCCAAGGATGTAAAGTCTATACTTGAGGCTGGAGATCGTAGTATTGCAGGTCCTATGATTGAGGCTAAGGGTTTATGCTTGATTGAGGTTAGGTATTAGATTTTAGAAATTGAAACAACTCCTAACATTATTAAAATATTATAGATAACTAATATTATTGAAATCATAATTAAAGGTTTTTTCCCTTTATAATACAACAATCCATAAGTATAACCATATATAAGTCCATATATAATGTTTATTAAAATATTAAAAGAATATAATAATATTCCAGAACTAAAATAGTGCTGTGAATTAATCAATGCCATTATAATAGAAACAATAAGAATATGTTTAAGATAAATAGCTTTTTCTTTTGAAAGAGCTTTTATTATATTAAGAGGCAAAATATAGAGTAAAAATATTTCACCAATTCCAATCAATATAAAAAGAATTAGGTATATAATAGCTGATATACCTGTATCAACATATATTCTATTAAATATATCTAAAGAATTCACTGTGATTGATGTCATCGTTAAAATGGTCATAATAAATAAAACTATTGCACAATACTTAAAGGTGGAAATAGAATTAAAATAATTATTCGTATTTATTATTAGCTTTTGAATAATATTAATATCTGTTTTCTCCTCAACGTCTTTCCCTAAAATATGAAACCTTCCTGAAGACTTCTTTGTTAAATTTGATGCAGACTTCTTATATAATTTATATAAAATTACAAATACAATTATAGCTATAATTGCCATAAGAATATAGTATTGTATTAAGAGTTTATTTCCATCTGGTAATCCATCAATATGTGGTTCGGCTCTTTTAGCTTCTGTAGTAGATTGCACAAAGATCATGCCATCGAACCTATCTCTTACTACAATTTTATTCATAGGATTTACATTATGCCATTTCCCAAAATAGGTTGCACCAATATGATTTACATGGACTTTAGATGATAAAAAATCCAATAATATCTTGTCTTTTTCAGCATTTTTAAAATCTAAAAAACCAATTGAAATTCCTGTTTTATTCATTTCATCTCCATATGATCCTACTGGTGATGAACTTATATGGAAATTAGCTAAACTACTACCTATTCTTGTACCATAAAATGTGGCTGGCCAAGATACAAAATTTCCTTGATAAAAGTCAAAACCTAGAGAATAGTAATCCTCATTATATATATCCTTTAAGTTTTCTCCCATCTTTTTAATTTCAAAATAACTATTGGCAATATGTCCATTATGAGCCATAACATAATTTTATCATTGCCGTAATATCTATTCTCATACTCTAAAATCCATCTTACATTCTCAGCCATATGATAGTCTCTGGTTTCAGATTTTGCTCCATTAGTTTGAAAATCAACCCATTGGCTTATAACTGCAATATGTTGAAGTATTAAGTCGTATTCTTCTACTGAGCTATTATTAATATAATTATCCTTATTTCTTATAAGATCAGCATGTATTTTGTCTATCTTTAGGTTAAATTTCTTTAAACTATCTTTATTTGAATGATAATAAACCTTATTTGAATCTTTTAAGCTTGCTTTATATTGAGTAATATTGTTAGAACCTATTTTCTCTAAATAATCTAAAACATAATCTACATTATTATCTACGGATTGCATATCAAATCCATAAAACCTAATCTTATTTTCATCTGTTGTATTTTCATTATACTCCTTCATCCACTCAATCATATCTGCTACTTCCTGAGTATTCCAAGTCCAAAACTTCATAGCATCTAAACAAGTCTGTATGCTTCCTTTGCCACTGAGAATGTAATCATTAACAACTTGAGCCCCACCAAATTCAGCCTCTATACCAAACACCCTATACCCCATTTCCTCTACTAAGAATTCAAACATCCTATGTTTCATCTGAAAAAACTCACTTGTTCCGTGGGTAGCTTCCCCCATGCCTATAATCTTCTTATCCTTAAGAATTTCTTTCAATGGCATAAGGTCTTCAAAACCATTCCTAGGTTCCGTAGTCTTTAACGGAATTAGGCTTTCCTTTAGCCTCGTAGTTAACTCACTTTCTGCATCAGCCTTTATCTCTATAAAGCTTGCAAAAATAATTGTAACGACTATTAATACTATTAGTGCCTTTTTATTCATTATTATTCCCCCTATTTTCATTCCCCTATTATGTGTCTATCTCTTTTTCTATGATACCCCATATCCAAATTATGGTAAAGCCTGTATTTGAATATATAACATCTTAAGATAAATTATAAAAAATGCCAAAGGATAGTAAAAATAATCCTTTGGCAATGTAATTTTACTTTGAAATTTCTTTTTTTATAATAAAAAGAAATACTATTATAGCAATTGTAGCAATAGAAAATAACTTTATTTTACTTATATAGTTTCCCCTACCCATTCCAAATAAATATAAATTCTTGGTAAATCTTCCCTTTGAGAACATTTCGAAGAAATAATAGAGAAAAGGGACTAAAATACCAATAGATATTTCCTTAGTCATATATCCTAATATCATACCAATGACTCCCAAGTACAATGCTGTTGTATAAGAGCCAAATAAAATATTAGTTATATGGAAATCTGCTCTAGCAATTTTCAATGGAAGAAAGATAATACTTAATACCAAAGATAATTGTATAGAAGTAATAACGATCCTATATAAAATAATTCTCCAGTAGGGATATACCTTTGAATAGACCATTTCCGATACCCCATATTCATCTTCAATCAATGCAGTTCTAACAAACATTGCTATACCAATAGGAGATATAAGCTGTTCTCCAATAAAAATTATACTATCTTCTAATAAGTCATTTTTATTTATCATTAAATAAATAGCTCCCATATATACCAACGCTAAAGCCATGGTATTGAAGGAAATTATCTTTATGTTACTATAAAGTATCTTTTTGTCTAATCTTAAATCCATTGCTCATCTCCCCTCGCTTTCTATCCCATAGCTTTATAGCTATAAATAATAATATTAAAGAAAATATAGTAAATAGTATTCTATTTAAACATATATTCTTTATAAAAGGTTGAAATTGAGAGTACGGAATAACTCTATTGAACCTTATAAAATATTTTGTAGGCTGAATCCCCTGAGGCAACAAATTTCTCATGCTATAGAGCCAATAAAAAAACTGGGCTATAATTGATACTATTCCATTATTAAACACAAGCTGAATTACATAGCTTAGGGAAGTCACAAACATAATAGTAGGTATAATCCACACTATAGAATATTTAAAGAATCCTCCGTAGGAAATAGTATCTCCTGTTAATTTTGAAAAGCCATGAAATAGCCAAGTTACATGACCTGTTACTAAGAACAATATTAAAATTGTTATAGTTATATCTCCTAGATATTTTCCCAGTACATATTTATATGAAGGCACACTAGTAGTATATATAAGCTCATTACAATTATATCTCTTATCTTTGGTAAGAGTAAAAGCCGTTACAAATACGGTAAAAAAGCTTATTGCAATTCCTATATAGTCTGCAAAGAGTCTTCCATAGGCATCAGTAACCTTATCTTCTTTAAGAATAGCATTATAAATTTCTATCTCTTCATCATAATATCTGCTACGAATAATAGATGAGAAATTATTTTCATTGCTATATACAGTATTTCCACCTAAAGCTTTGTCTACTCTATATATAAACTCATAATATTCATCAATAGTTTGAAAACTTATGTCTTCCATTTCTTTTATTGCTTCTTCTAAAATTTTTCTTTGTTCTTCATTTATTTTTTCATAGAGCATATTTATTCCCTTAATCCTTAGAGTATCACCTGAGTTATAATCAGCTTTCATAGTATTATAAGCATACTCAATATGATCTTCTAATGTAACTCCCCTTATAGTTTCATCAACAGTATTATATTTAAATCTAGGAGGTATAGGTTTTATGCCATCTCTCTTTACATCTCCTATAAATTGAGTGTAATAGAATAGGAATATAGCTACTATTAAAATCAATATACTTAGACTTTTAGTTTGTTCCTTTATTTGCTTTAAAAAGATTTTTCTAAGCATTTTCTATACCCCCTTTATAAGCTTCATATATGCATCTTCTAAAGTTGGAAAAACATTATTAGCATTTAGAGATGGTTTCTCCTTTGACAAAATCCTTAAAGAAATCTTATCCTCATCCACTATAGATGAAATAACATTGTACTTGTCCATATACTGTTCAGACTCTCCAAAATTTACATTTAGATTCCACACATATCCATCTGCTTCTTTTATTACATCTTTTACTGCACCACTATAGATAAGTTTTCCTTTATTTAAAATCGAAAGACTTTTACAGCTTAATTGAATATCTTCAACAATATGAGTTGATAATAATACAGTTTTTGTCTTCCCAAAGTCAGAAAGCATATTTCTGACCCTTATCCTTTCTTCTGGGTCAAGACCTGCTGTAGGCTCATCTACAATTAATACTTCTGGATCTCCTATCATTGCTACGGCTATTCCTAATCTTCTCTTCATTCCTCCTGAAAGGGTCTTTGTCTTAGCTTTATGGATATCTTGAAGATGTACAATTTCTAGCCTATCTAATATTTCTCTTTTATTTAACCTTATATTAGAGAGGGAGGCAAAATAATCCAAAGTTTCATATACTGTAAAATTTGGATAAAAGGAAAACTCCTGAGGAAGATACCCTATTATCTTTCTTATTTCCTCTTTATTATCCACTTTTATATTATCATAATAAATTTCTCCTGATGTCTTAGGTAATAATGTTGACAAAATTCTAATAAGAGTTGTCTTCCCTGCTCCATTAGGCCCTAAAAGTCCGTGGATTCCCTCATCAAAGGTAAGATTTATTCTCTCTAATATCTTATAAGCTCCATAGTATTTTTCTAACTCTTTAATTTGAATTTTCATAATAAATCCTCCTTTTAGCCTCATTAAAACTCAAATAATCATAAATTTCCGCACCTATTAAAAATGCTGATATACATATAATTAGCCACTCCATACTAACTCCTAATATAAAATATAGTATCAAGCTTAAAAAAGATAAACCTCCAAATATTGATAATGATAATTTTATTTCTATCATCCTTAGAAATTTCTTGTTTTCTTTTATCTTATCTAACTGATATCTATCATATTCCTGTACTCGTACTCTTCTCCATACTTCATTTAGATATTTTCTATTGTTTTCCTCAGATCTCATAAAATTTACCTCCATCAACTTTATTTTTCAGCATATAGAGCCTTTAATTTTTTTCTTGCTCTAAAAATATTTATTTTCACCTTAGATAAACTTATACCTAATACTTCTGAGATCTCCCTATAAGACATCTGCTGAAATGCATATAAATAAAGTATGCTCTTTTGACTTTCATCTAATTTATTAAAGTTGTCCATGAATCTATATTCTTTTTCTTTATTTACTATAATCTCTTCGGGAGAAATAGTGGAGGCAATATTATAATCAGTATAAATATTTTTATTATTATCTCTAATATAGTCTACAGATTTATTGTGTATAATAGAAAATAAATAAGATTTCAATGTACTATAATCTCTTAATCTTTCTCTATATACATAAAAGATAGCAAAACTATCTTGAACAACATCCTCTGCTGCATAATAATCTTTAAGTATACTTAATGCAAAATTTACAGCTTCTTTTCTATGTTTAAGAACAAATTCCTCAAAGGCATTTTCATCACCATTTTTTAATAGCTGTAACCGTTCATCCACTCTTTCACCCCCATCTCATTTATATAACTAACCATAGCTTTATTCCTTTTCTCTTTTCAAGCATGTATACATTAAAAGTATAACACCTAAAAATATAAATATAAGTCTAGAATAAATGAAATGATTAGATAAATTAAATGGTATAACTTGGCTCTTTCTTCCTATAAGTTCTGCAAAGGTAGATATATCAAAGAAATGTTGTCCAAATATATCTAACCATAGTGGCAGAATACTTCTTGTATTTATGCTTCCTAATAAAAATACTATTGGAATCAAGCCATATAATAGCTTTGAGTTCGTTTTTCCCAAAACCATACTAACTCCTAATAGAAATATAAAAGTAGGAATAAAAAACCATATAATATATTTTCCAAAGTTGGTAAATTGGCTATAATTAAATAATACCTTATAATATATAAAACTCATGACAATCGGAACCACAGTTGTCAATATAAAAACAACCACTAATCCAGCAATTTTCAATATATAGTATTTGCTCTGAGATATAGGAGCTGAAAATAATATCTTTCTAGCTCTTAATTCTTTTTCATTAAAAATATTTGTCATGATAAATACCATTATACTCATTATTAAAGGTGAAATTAACTGAATAAAAAGTGTATATGTCCATTCAGAAAATGGCGCCGTTCCATAATATCCGCCTATTACTAGTCTTGTCAGTGAATCATAAGTAAATGCCATCAATATAAGGATCATATATAAATACTTTTTTGATATAATCGTTCTTTTAATCTCATATTTTAATAAATTAATATTATTCAAATTCCACCGCCTCCTTAGAAAGATTCATTTCTTTAAGAAACTCTTCATAGGTTAAATCCTTATACAAATAACTTTTATATACCTTTGCTATTCCTTTTAAAAATTCTTTTTCTCCTGAGACTTCTTCTCCATTTAACAATTTAATAGGCATCAAATAATATAATTCACTCTGAAGCTTTTCCATCTCTAAGGACTTTCTATATTTCTCATTTATTTTATCTAACATTTCACTATTATTTAGATAATAGTAGTTATTCAATTCTCGTACACGACTTTCCCATCTACTCAAAAATAAGTTAGATTCCATATCTCCAAATTCACTTTGTATATATTTATAGGACATATATTGTGCAAGCCCTTCACATGACCAAGGACTATCTTCTATTACCTTAACACCTGTCCCCCACCATTGATGTGCAATTTCATGAGCTATTGTACTTATATCACTCATAAAAATATCTATATCCATACCCCTATACTGAGTATTATCATCACCAATTACTGAATACATAGCTTTATCACGATTTAACATGTTTTCTGAAATAGTTATAACATTTTCTGATGAATGACCACCTCGCTTATATAGTGCAACTTCTGCAACTTTTAGTGGATATATATCCGAATAATAATCTCCTATATTTTCAATATAATACTTCATCATATTTTTTATATATTCTTCTATTTTCATATTCTGCACATATTCCTCATGTCTAGGAGAATAGTAAAATTCAATGTTCATATTTTTAAAGTTAATTTGGTGTTTCTCATATATGCCTGCAAATGCTCCAATGTCTGCTGTATGAGAATTATATTCAAATATCCACTTCTTCAATTGACCTTCTATCTCTGTAGCTATGAGTCTTCCTGGAACTACCATTGTTAAATATTCCGGCGCTGAATAATATCCACTAATCTTTATAGAGTCTCCTTCTTTAACTAAAGGCCTGAAAATCCAATTAGAATTCTCTAGTAAATAAATACTATCTTTAGAGATATATCCCGGCATACCTCTACCTACTCCATTTTTATCAGTTTTCACTTTTCCACCATAGGAAATCATGATTTCTATTTCTTCTATATTTGATATAGGAATTTCAATCTTACCTTTATTCTCTCTATATTTTACTTCTTTTCCATTAACCTTTATAGAATCTATATTTAGTCCCTCGTTAGTATGAAATGTAATTGAATCGGAACCTTTATTTATGAAATCATATAGAACCCTTCCATACATTTCTCCCTTTTCATTATCAAAAATGATCTCTGGTTTAAGACCTGTTAAAGATATGTTTTCATCAATATTAGTTTCCATATTTCTTATTAGTTCCATTGTATAAGGCTCTTTTATATAGGTAAACCCACTTCCCAATACAGCAATTACAACTAATAATATCAATATTTTGCTTTTTATATTGATTAAAAATGATTCCTTTAAATTGAATTCATATCTTCTTTTAAATAGCAATCCTACTCCAAATATTGAAATAGAGATAAATATCCACAGTAATCTATTATAGATAATGGTTTGCCCTACAGGTTGTATTCCTGCAAAATCTGAAATAATATCTAAATTAGTTTGTACCCATGTAAATAAATAGTTATTCGAAGTTAAACTCTTAACAAATAATATTCCTAAAGCTATAAAACTTATATCCAAGCTATCTGTTAAAAGATATAAGCCACTTACTATTAAGGTAGAAAATAAAAGAGATGGAAAAAATATAATCCAATAGTTAAATAGATAATAAAAAATATCAATTGGAATACCAAATACAAATTTTTGTATAGCAATAACAGCCATCATTCCAATTATAGTTGCTATAACTTCATAAAAAACTATAGCCAAGATACGAATTATCATTAATCTATGATAATTTATATTAGATTCTATAATTCCCTTACTTCTTTTTTTCTTATCTTTATCTAGCGTTAATACTGTAAACAATCCAAATAGCAATGCACATATTGAGGCTCCAAATCTTACAGCACCAAAGGCAATAGTTGAAGAAGACCTTCTTATATAAAACAAATCAAAATCATTAGACATATTTAAGGAATTTATTCCAGTTGTTGCAGCAATACAGGATACCAATATCAAAAACACTATCATTTTTGATTTAAGCATTAATTTAATTTCATTCTTAAATAAAGACATATTCTTCCTCCTCCAGCATGCAATATATATAGGCATCTTCTAAGGAAGGAACTACTTTTTCAAAATATGAAGGTAGAGATTTAGATACTACCCTATATCTAGTACCAGTAGGAGTTATAACTGTAGATGTAATCTTAAATTCTCCTTTTAATTCTCTTTCTAAAAAATTCTCTTTGTCAGCACCTGTAATCTCCACAATTCCTACATGATCTATGGCTTTTCTAACTAGTTCACTAGGTTCACCGACAAATAGTATCTTACCTTTATTTATAACTATAATTAGATTACATATGGATTCTACATCTTCAATAATGTGAGTAGATAATATAACTATTTTATCAATTGAGTCTTCAGAAAAAAGATTCCTAAATTTAATTCTTTCTTCAGGATCAAGTCCTACAGTTGGTTCATCAACTATAAGCAATTCAGGATTATTTAACATTGCCTGGGCAATTCCAACTCTCTGTTTTTGTCCTCCTGAAAGAGTCTTTATTTTAAGTTTCCTCTTTTCTTCAAGATTAGTCATTACTAAAACTCTTCTTATTTCCTCTTTCTTATTTTCCTTTATTCTTTTTAAGGAAGCCATATAGTCTAGGTATTCCTCTACCCTTAACTCCTCATATAATCCAAAGTCTTGGGGCAAATATCCTAATCTTTCTTTTAAGTATTTTTCTCTTTTGTTAAGAGGAACTCCATCTACTAAAACCTCTCCCTCTGTAGCCATCAGCTGTCCTACTAAAATTTTCATAAGAGTACTTTTCCCTGCTCCATTTGGCCCTACAAGGCCAATCATTGCAGGAGTATTAATAGTTAAATCAATATTATTTAAAGCCTTTACATTTTTATATTTTTTACTAAGATTTTGTATTTTTATTTCCATTTTATCACCCTCCACTAGATATTCGGAAAAAAGAAGAAAAAGTTACAAAAAATAAAAAAAATTAATATCTTTTTTTATTTAAAGATATTAATCTTTTTTAAATTATGCTAAAACTTATATAGATCAAATACTTTCAACACCATATTTTGAATCACGATAAATATCAACTTTTATACCAAACAATCTTACTAGATTATAATAATCTTCTTTAGTATTTAGATTTATATAAGAATCTCCTACCTTAAATGTAGTCACCTTTCCATACTCTTTTAATATTATCTTGAGAAAATCCACTAATTCCTTTTCTCCCCTTATGGAATTTACCGGAGTTTCATCGATATATTTGAGAAAACTTTTTTTAAATATAATATTCCCCGTTCCCATAATATTGTTAAATGGCTTAATCGGCTTTTCAATAAAATCTAGTATATTATCATTTTCGTCTATTTCAATTGTATAAGTCTTTTTAACCAAGTTATATCATCGACTTCTACTATTCCAATCATACAGTTATATTTCTTTTCATAGAACCTTTTGATTGCACTGGAATAATTATTATTAATTATAAACTCATCCCCTAATATAAGAATGAAATCATTATCTTCAACTGCATATTTGGCTGCCTCAAGTGCATTAATTAGTCCTTTTTGCTCTTTTTGAATGCAGTAACTTATTCTTTTACCATTATAATAATTTCCAACCTTAGACATTATATCATGGGACCTATAACCAACAACTATTATTATCTCATTGATTTCATCAATTCTACTAATGTTTTCCACATTATATTCAATAATAGTTTTATCTCTAATTTTTAAAAGACATTTGTTCTCCCCATTTGTGACAGAATCAATCCGCTTTCCTTTACCTGCAGCCAATATAACAGCCTTCATGGTTTTCCTCCTTTATTATGAGCTTTCTCTAATTTTATTCATACTGGAATAGAATTTGAATAGCTGATTAAATTCAGGATTTCTTAATTCTGATAATCGTTTAATCTTATCAAGATTTTCCCTTTGCATTTCACCATAAGACCTAAAGGAATTTTCCTTCACTTCATTGAATCCCCAAAGCCTAGAATTAGAAGTCATATTACTTATATTTTCATTTAAGAACTTATCCCTATTTGCATTTAATAACATATCATAGTTGTACATATCTTTAATCAGTTCAATCTTATATCTATTTGGATATCTTCCTATTAAGCTATTAGGTATTAGAAAATATTCATTTAACCAAAAGTTGTTTATTAGATTCCTATATTCATAGAGGAAATTATAGGTGTTCATAAATTCATTTTCTCTTTCATAAGGCAATCCTATTATAACTTCTAAATCTGCCCAGATCCCTATTTCCTTGCACCACTTTAGAACCTGTATAAGTTCTTTCAAATCTAATTTCTTATTTATAAATTCAAGCAGCCAAGTGTCCCCCGTTTCAAATCCAAATACAAGCTTTCTACAGCCACTTTCATATAATAATTTTAACTTTTCATAGGTCATACCATTAACTCGCCCACAATCGGACCAATATATTTCCAAATTTCTTTCCTTTAATAATCTATTAAATTCTTTTATGAATTTTAAAGATGATGGGAAATAGTTATTTAGAAAATAAAAATATTTTGAATTATACTTCTTTGATAATTCTTCAATATCCTGTACTACTCTTTCTACTTCTCCAATGATAAGCTGTCCCCTATCTGTATCACTTTGAGTACAAAACGCACAGCTGTAGACACAATTATAATTAAAAATATATGGTATAAATAAGGTGTTTTCTCTATTTTTCCTTCTATTAAACTCTACTACTTGACTTGTTATTGCCAATGGGAATCTATATAATATATTTTCATTCTCCCTTTGACTTGTAGAAAGTGGATAGCTATAAGGCTTCATATCTAGCCCATCCCATGTTGGACAAATTACAATTGGACTGGCCTCTATATTAGATTTTATCTCTCCATCTTCAAGATATAACAAGCCTTCTCCTTCTCTAACTATAATTTCTTCGGGAATTCCTTTGTCTATGGAGTTTATAATCTTATAAATAGCTTTTTCTCCAGGTCCTTTTACTATGAACTTTAATTTTTCTATAGCAGCCGTAAGTAATTCATGATAGAAATCTTTAAAAATATAAAGATAGGATACATTGTTACCTCCGACTATTACAGGCTTTTTAGTTTCTTTTTTTAGATATTTAGCAATAATCATTCCTAAATGAATTTGAAACAGAGAAAAATCAGCACCTATGGAAATACCATAAGAATCATATTCCTTCCAATTTTGATCTAAAAATAATTTAGCTATTCCATCTAACGTAATATCTTCTTCACCATAAATATAACTCAAGACCCTATCTTTATCATATAATAGAGAAATCAGTTCTTTATCCGTTTTAGTGAAAGATTTATCCATCAAAAATTGATTTATATCATGTATATACGTATCTATACCTAGTTTTCTTAAATAAGATGAAATAATCCCCATCGCTAGAGACAAGCCTATAAAATTCTGTTCTTTTATTATTGAATCCTCATCAGCAACAAGAATCATATAAAAGTTCTTTATCACCTTTTCCCCTCCAAATCATAACTTAGTATGGATCTTACAATTTCCTTAGGTGTCATTAATTCTGATAATTTCCTTCTAAGTTTATTTGTTAAAATAGTATGATCAGAATTATCTCCATAGAGAATATCCTTTATAGTTTCTATTCCTCTTTCAATTTCAAACTGCTCAATTTGAATTATAAGCTCAGCATATGGATTATTATCAAAAATTGGTTTTAAAAAACTATACCATCCTACTGGGAACATAAAATATCTATAGGGTTTTATGGTCATATTAAATTCATCTTTTGCTGCTATTTTTTCTATAGTCCCTATATCACTTATACTATTAATTATATTTACACATCTTACCCCTGATAAAGCGATCCTCACCATTGAAGTGGATGTCATGTTACGGCTTATATAGATATTAGAGATAGAAACTAATTCATCGAAAGTTTCAGTGTGCACAGAGCTGTAATGATGAATATTATCACCCTGAATCTTTTCTTTGCTTCCAACACAGATTATATGAAATTCTTCTGCTAGTTTACTAATAAGTTTATTAAAAAAATTATTGGATAATTTTACAAACTCACTTACTCCCCTATCCTCTATGTGCTCGTTTTGCCATTTTGCATAGGATACTAAGATAATCTTATCTTCATCATTATCAAATCCATATTTTATTCTATTTTTTCTTTTTTTCAAATTAGATATATCTACAAAATCGCTAATCAATGAATAAGTGTATACATTTTCTCCCTCTACTGAATCTGGATTTACAATAGGACAAGGAACTATTCTAGCTCCATAATCTTCTAAAACTATTTTCTTAGGTATATCACTTTTAAATCCATAGGTGTCCATACATTTTCTCGGATAGTTCCAATAGAAATTGTCAAATGTGCATAGGGTGGTATCAAATATATTTAAATCTTCTTTTGTTATACCATAGTGTCTATCCGCAAAATTATAATTTAAAAAATCAGAGAGTATTACTAAGTCTGGTTTAAATGAATATTTAACTTCATTGAAAAGTATTCGATTTAACTGTCTAGATTTAGGAACTAATGAAATGCATATATAGCCTTTTTTAAGAATAGTATTTTTGTGAGTTGGGGGAGCTATAAAACATATTTTCTCTCCCGATTTTATTAGTTCATCAGCAAATTCCACTGCAATTAATAGTTCACCAAAAGACCAAAAACTAGTAACTATAAAAACTACATTCATATATTCACTTCCGCTATTGGTCTTTCGCTAAACTCATCCCATCCATATTTCTCTATATATTCTTTGTATATACCTCCACATAATCTATCATGACTATAATTGCATCCGTTGCACATAGTGCCAAGGCTCTTTGTACTTTGTGACATAAAGTCAGCATAACTATTTAAAATAAAATTATGATAAAGAAGTTTAAAGTCAGTATCATACCAATCCACTAAATAATCTTTATATTCACCTAATAGACATGGAGGAAACCCCTCAAGTGTTAATTCTTTATCTGTTTTTATAACATAGTCAACAGCCTCCATTACAGGCTCTATGATTTCAGTATACCTTGGCACCACCTCATAAAAGTTTTTATATGCTCTTCCTGCAGGATGCATAGCTGAAATATTAATATGGTCAACGTCCAATTCTCCTACTATAAATTTCATAATCTCACATAGATTTCTTAAATTGTTTCTATAGACTACAGTATTGGTTCTTACCCTTGAACCCACGGCTTTTGCATTTTTAATCCCCTGTATTATTTCTCCTAACCATTCTTCATTTACATTAGCTAAATCGGCGATTTCCATTTTATCAGTATTATGAAATGAAATTACAAAAGTATTTACATTGTAATCTGATAATTGCTTTGCAAAATGGAAATCTTTTAAAGTTCTCCCGTTTGTTTGAAGAGAAACTTGTGGATAACCTAGTTCCTTAATTCTGGCTAAAATATCCAGAAACTCAGGAACTATTGTAGGCTCGCCGCCGTGAATGTTTACTACTTCATATCCTTTATTTCTGTTTCCTTCTAAGAACTTATATATAATCCTTTTATTCACATTTTCTTTTCTTTCCTGATATGAATCAACTACACAAAATTTACAAGATTGGTTACATTGATCCGTCAGATGAATACTCAATCCTTTCACAAAATCTCCTCCTATTTAAATTTGATCCTTATATACTTTTCTGCTAATGACCTTATTACTGCCATCAATAGGTACAATTAGTTCATGCATATATCCATGATAAATATCTCCATCTTCCTTAGATACAAGGACTTTCCCCGAATATAATGATTTATTTTTCCTCATTTTTGAATTTAAATCCCCAAAAATCACATCAGAAGAGTCTGCATAATAATCAAATATTTCATAGATATAACTTTCTCCTAAATATGCTATATAAAAATCATTGTGCTTAAAGTTTGAATGCTCAAAATTCTCTCCAATAGACATATCGATGTTTTTATTTGATAGTTCTTCTATCTTCATATATTGTTTTAAACTTTTTTCTACATCTTCCTGACAATGAATAAAAGATAGAAATGAATCAAAAGCTAAGATATCGAATACTTGCATCATCAATAAATATACTGAAGGTAATTTTGGCAATTTGTTAAATGATTCTTCCACCGTCTCAAAGGGCTTTTTATAGGTACTTTCCTCAATCAGAATATCCTTATATGCTTTATCCTTTAAAGCATATATTGCATTGTAAAATTCAAATCCCTTGGCAAAGGACCATGTCATAAAATCCTCACTATCTTTTTTTCTATAACGAGTCTCATCTACTATATATTTCACAAATCCTAAGCTTTCTATAGGCTTTTCATAAATAAACCTTTTATATTTAGTTTCTAAACTAGTAACATATATTTCTCCTGAACTCGTATTAATGAATTCATTAGTCATGCTGATTGTGAATTCTTTACTCTTTTTATTTTTTAAAAACAAATAATCCAAGTTATCCCCTCTTTTCGTCTAACTCTAGCAAATATTGAAAAGCATTGTTTAATACCTCATTGACATTAGGTATTTTTGATAACTCTCTTTTAAATATATTGATGTTGTCAATCATTTTCTCACATAAATCACCATAAAGTATTTCCTTTAGTGTTGAATTTACTTGTTCTGTATTGAAAACTTGTATCCTTTCAAAACTCTTCATATAAATATTATCCTTCATAATTCCCTTTAAAAAATGATTCCAACCAAACATACTAGCTGTAAAAGGGTATATCTTTTTTAAATCCTTAGCCATGTATTGATACCATAGAGGTTTTTCCATACATTTCTTCTCAAGGGTTTTAAAATCAATGATTTTATCATTGTTCAATACAATTGAGGGTACTCCAAAATCTACTGCCTTTGTAAGAGTTATAGATACTAAATTATATGTTACAAATAAATCTGATGATTGAAGTAATTCTTCAAAAATATCTACAGGCAATGAGCTATAATGAATATATTTTATTTTGGGATTTTTAAATTCCGATTCATTCCAACATGAGTCACCTACATGAATTAAGCATATTTTGGTGTCTAGTTCTGATAAGTAATTATAAATGAGAGGTAAAAGATATCTGCATAATGTGCTTTGACTTGTAAAAGAATATGCTCCCTCTAACTCCCATTTTGAAAGTGTAAGAAAAACTATCTTTTCATCGTCTTTTACATATCTTTTTCTAATATTGAAAATATGATTTTTATCTAACTTTCTTATTTCTTGAATAACTTGATAATAAAATTGGCCCTTTTCCTCAGCTTCCTTTATTAAATCTTGCCCTCCCTTAGGCATAGAGAGGGGACAGTTTTTTAATATTATATCTACTTCTGAAAGAAGATCTGGTAACTTCTTCACAAAAATTCCATAGTAATCTAATTTATATCCAGCATTTATATAGTCATATTCATCTAAGGATGAAATAGGGATGTCTAATGCTTTTAATACATCCATATTTATGCCAGTCCAATACTGTGCATATTCCATAGTAAAGGCATCAAAAAGTATTATTAAATCATAATTATTTGATTTTATTAGGGAAATTATATGCCTTTGATTATGAGTAACTCCATAATTTCGGCTAATTGTATGGACTCTAAATTCACAATCCTTCTCGAAAAAAACATTCTTTTCTTCAGGAATTAAAAAATCCATGGAATATTGATTTTTATTAAGACCTTTAGCAAAAGAATGAGCAATGACCAATTCCCCTGTTGATAATTCTCCCAAGGCCACTCCCAGTATTCTCTTCATTACATATATCCCCTCTAAAAATATTCCTTTTCTATTTGATTTAATAACTCCATAATACTTTCTTCTTCTGAGCGCTTAACTAGATTTCTATATTCATCTATAAATCCTTGAAAAAATTCTTTTAAAATCTTAATTTTACCTTCATAATAGGTATTGACTTCTTTAAGTATATCTTCTGCTTCTTGATACCTTCCTTTAAGATAATATACATGAGAAAGAAGAATGTCTGATACTAGGAAATATGAAGGATAATTCTTTAGTCGCTGTATCTCTAATAATTCTTTTAAATCAGATATTAGCTCTTCTTCACTGAAATTCATAAATGATTGAATTCTATATTTTAAAATCCATAAAATCCAATATCTAGGCTCTATCTCTACCACATCATCCACTACATTTATTAGGTTAAAAGAAACTTGAAATACAGAGTTAGTATCTGATAAATCCAAACGATCATCAGCTAAAAACCATAAGTAAAAGCAATAAGCACAAATTTTTTCTATATTAAATGGATCATTTTTGTACTCCTGTTCTAATATATAAATTAATTTATTATCTTTTCCCTTAAGTTTTGCTAAGATAGAACTGGTTCTTATGATAGATTCTAAATTTTTATCTAATTCATTAAAAACTATATCCTCACTTGAAACAAACATATATAACACTCCTTAAATATCATTTTCATCAGAATACTCTACAGGAATGTCTTCATCAAAGTCTGGTGTGTAAATTGCGGAATCTGCTGCAAAATACTCCTCTATGTTTTCAGGAGTCAATTTATCAAAGTCCTCTTCGCCTAAAGATTTAATCATGATTTTTCCTATTTCGCTAATGTCATAATTAACTAATACTTCATCCGGATTTTCAATCAAATTCTTCTTAAATTCTGGGTCTAAAACTGCCTTTTCTATAATTTTTTGAATAGCCACATTGTTTGAATTTAGATTATCAACTATATTTTCATTATTATCTTGATTTCCATCATATGTCATTATAATCCTCCTCCCAATATTAATTATCTAATAAACCTTTTTTATTATAAAAATTGATAAATAATATTAAAAACAATATAAAATTAACAGCTAAAATAATTAAACGCTCCATGTTTAAACTTAATTGTCCCAAGTTATTAACTATGTCATATACCTGTTGAGTGTACAAAAACTTTGAAACCTTTCCAAAGGATTTATTAAATATGGCTATCATAGGCATAAAGGCAAAAACTATGACCAAAGGTAAAGTTGTACTGTTAGCACTCATTTGATTTTTACACACTATTCCTAAAGTAGCTCCGAACATCATAGAGCATAAAATCCCTAAAGCCATAATAATAAAAAACCTTAGAAGCTCTCCCCCACTATACTGTCCACCAATAGCTAGAATCACAACTCCTACAATACACATTACAAAGGTATAGAAACCAATTCCTAATAGATATTCATATGGTTTGACATTGGCCATTAACAAAGATCTCAAAGTTCCTTTTTCTTTCTCCTCAGATATTATTCCTTCCATTGCTACTGCTGGCGACATGCCTACATACATTGATGCGAACATAGTAATAAAGTAATCATAAGGAATATCATTGTTACCATTGGCTATGGTTTTTGTAAGTATTAGGGCTAATATGGGAAACATAATAAATTGAATTAGCACAGTTCTATTTTTTAATGTGTCAAGCACTTGTTTCTTTAGTACCGCTTTTACTCTTATCGAAGACATTATAATAACCCCCTTCCCGTTAAATGAATGAATACAGTTTCAAGATTTGGTTCAGAAGAATGAATAGACTCAACTTCGTCCTTAGAAAAAAATTCCCTAATTTCTTCGGCACAATCAGGACTATTATATAGAATTTTTCTGCTGCCATCTTTGAGAATTATTTCAATTTCATTTTTGTCATTATATTTCCTGCAAAGCCTTTTAGGTTCGTCCATCTCTACTATAACCCCCTCATTTAATAAGGCTACTGTATGACAAAGCTTATATGCCTCTTCCATGTTGTGAGTTGTAAGGAAAATAGTGGTTCCGTTGTCTCTAAGCTTCAAGATATTATCATGAATCTGATTCATAGTAACAGGGTCTAATCCAGTAGTTGGTTCATCTAAAAATAATATGTTTGGATTATGTAGTGTTGCCCTCGCAATAGATAGCCTTTGCTTCATTCCCTTGGATAATTTGGATACAGGCTTGTTCTTCGCTTCTAAAAGTCCAACTTCTTCCAGCGCTTTAGAAATTAAATTTTTATCCACATTGTATATATCTGCATATATTGATAGATTCTGCCAACAACTAAGCCTATCATATAGACCTGTTGTATCTAATACTAATCCCATAGTTGAGTACGTCACATCATCGAGAGATTTACTATTCATACCATTTACAAAGGCATCACCTGATGTGGGTTTCAATTGCCCTGTAAGTATTTTTATAATAGTGGTTTTTCCTGCTCCCGATGGTCCTAATAATCCAAATATTTTTTGGTGATCAATATGAAAACTAACTCCTTTTAAGGCTTTTGTATTTCCAAAGTTCATAACAATATTATTCATTGCTATAACTGAATCGTTTTTTACTTTTATCTCCATATCTCTTCTCCTAATTTCAATTATTTTTTATCTTGTAACAAGTACAAACCATATGCTACAACTCCTAAAGATAATAGTTTTATAGAAGTATCATTTTCAATACTTCCTAGTATACTTAGTACAAATACTGCAATTCCCATGGCTAAACCAATACCCTTTAATATAATTCCTATTAAGTCTCTTGTTTTAGCACCATCCATTTTTCACCCTCCCTTTAATTGATTTTAAATATAAGAAAATCTATATAAAATTTCTCATACCTTAACTTTCAGCCCTTTTAATATAACTTAAACTTGAATTTAGTAAATAATTTAGATTAAATAATTTTTGAAGAAGTAACTAAAGATGTCTTTCAGAATAATCTGCAATTTTAAATTTGTTTAAACTTAATAAAACTAACTTAATAGGTTAATTTATATAGGACCTCAATTCATTAATGTTATTCTAAGGATTATATTTATGTCTTCTGATTTACATGACAATTTAACAGGACTTAGGTTTTATGATCTCACAGGTATATTCTCTAATTTGCTCATCATAATCCATTGCAGTATTACTAAGATATGAATAAAAGTTATATTAAATGAAATTTTAGATAAAGATATATCACTATTGATTTTATAAACTTATAGGTATGATAACATAAATACACTGTCAACATTTGTCAAACTGCAGGGTAAACATGTTAATCTTTTGTAATATATTTATAAATCAAAAAGTACTACCAATCTTTTAAGCAAAGAGTATCAACTAATATGATACAACAAAAAAATCACTGGAAAACTTACATTTCTAAGTCTTCTAGTGATTTTATTTTTAGTTCTTCTCTACTTTTATTGTGTTACTCTTTTCTAACAAGAAATGCACCCAAACCACCTCAAAAAAATGTTTATATCTATGTAGGTGGATTTGAAACGTACTCTAATAAATCAATGAGTGAAAATATAAATAATACTATTAAAATAATAAATAATATTTATCCTCTTTCCTTTTTATAAGCTTGTTTGAGAATAAAATCTATAATAAAAGCAATCAAAATTGAAATAATAAAAACCGTTCCCCATATTATCCAATTATTATTTGTGGTTCCTCCACCCTGATCTACACCATAAGTATTAAATATCATAGCAAGAATAAATCCAACCACGTATCCTACGACAGCAGCCCCTGAAATCATACGGTTTCCAAATATAGTAGCGATAACTATTACAATAGCACCTAGTATGGCCAATATATTTGGCCACTGTTTCATGCCGTGCATTTCAAAAAAAGAAAATCTACATAGCCAATATGAGATACCCATTAATCCAATCATACTAGTCCCCCACAGGACTTTATTTTTTATATCCATTGTTTTCAAATATATCTACCTCCTTTTTTTAAGATATTATTACTTCATACAATAATATATACTTTTTTAATAACCCCAATCCTCAATTCTCCACTTACTTGTTTTACTGCCTCTTCTTAATATCCATTGATAATTCGTATAGGTTGAATTTGGATTTAAAACGGGATTATCTCCAGACCCATCAACATCAAAGTTAGATAATAATAAAATGACATTTTCAGGAATAACTCCCTGTTTAAAATCATCTCTAAAATATGAGTCAGATTTTTCTTCATCATACCAGACTTTCGTTAAAGTAGATGCTGGAAAATCAAAATTATTTTTGACAAGATCTATTGCCTCAGTTATTTCTTCTTCAGTAAATTTAGCAGACTCTCCAATGTCTATAATTAAATCATCACTAATATTGTTCTGTTTATAAGATGCTAAAGAGAATACAAGTAATATTGTAAAAATTGATATGATAATTTTTCTCATAAACATGCCCCCTTCTTTTAATAATATGTCATATCGTTTATCGAGCAACCATAATCCAAATATAAAGATTGCAAAAAGTTCAGAACCACCATCTGACCAAATATTTCCTTGTTTATCTAATTATATCTTAACTTATAGATGTTTAGTATGCAAATTATTCGAAATTTTCATAGAGTATACTTATTAAACAAAATCATTTTGGAATCGTCACACATAAAAGAAACCTTATAGCAGCTATTTCTAGCCATTATAAGGTTTTTGTCTATTATTCCCACTCGGCAAGTTCAGTGGCGTTTCTAAACATTTATGTTTAGTTTTTGTGCTTTTTATGCCGACTTTTTATTTCAATTACACATATTATTTTGACTTACTGATTTTTTGTTGTCAACATTACTCCGCAAAACAAATATCTTTCAAATTTCAGCTTAGATAATCACACTAATCAAGGTATATAGTATTTTTCCACTATGCTTTACTAATGCTTATACTATACAAATGACAATTCCATGTCAAGCCAAGTTTCGATAGCATTTCTTATATCAATGATTGAGTCATCCAGGGAAATACGAAACCCTCGGCAACCTCCATCACAACAATCGCTTATACCTCTTTTTTTTCCGCACCCATATCCCTTTTCAATCATTTCTTGTAAAAATAAAGGAAGTTTTTCGATGGCATCAGCGTATTTATGCGTGTTTTTTGCTTTGACGTTTATTTGATAACCATTATTAAGTGATGCATTAATTGCCCATATCTCATTTCTTTTATAAGAATATTTAATCTTTATCCATAAATCTTTTATTTCCACATCGCATTTAAGCCCTTTATCCAAATAACGTTGATGTAACTGCAATATAAAATCTTGCACATTGGCAGACAAAGGTTTCATAGTATCTTTTAATATAGAAATAACATCGTCGGTTTTATTATTTTTCAATACTCTATAATCACATCGCAATAAAATATCGGAGAAGCGGCAATAACTGATTGTATTGGACTTATTGACCTTCGATTTGTTGATGTTTCTACCAAATTCTATCTCTGCTATTGCCATTACCTTCAAGCCCGTCAACATAGCAGGATTATCAGGATACGAAATTTTTATTCTTTCAGCTTTTAATAAATCCGGTTTTTTATCATTCAAGTTTACACCGTCAATCAATATGCCGCAATCAGTCAAGAATCGCAAGCATTCAATGCTTTTTGAAACGGGGATTTTCGTGTCGAATATATTGTTTCCGACGGTAAGAGATTGAGAGCTTTCTGTTAGTACACCATGAAAACCTATATTCAATAATAAGCATTTCACATTGTGCAGGAATGGAAAATATACCGAAATAGTAACGCGGTCATCAAATACGTGGGCATTCTTTTTATGATTGTCATACGAATCACCTTCAACAATCAAAACATCGCAAAGCTGATACAAAAAGTTTCTGAACACAAGAACTCCTTCTCGAATGTTTTCCTCGTTTGAAATATTTTCAAACATTGGATTAATTGCATATGTTTCAGGTATTTCTGGCGTAATAACATTTTTTAAGTGCTTTGCCATATCTTTGAGTGTTTTTCCCATTTATTTCACTTCTTTCTTCGCAAAGTCAACTTTATACTGCCATTCACCGTATTTTTTGTCGTTATCAGTTATCGTTCCTTCCGTAAGGGTGATACGCAGAACGATTGAGTCAGGGTTGTCTTCGTCACCATGTGCATCGAACCATGTGAAGATTTTTTTCATCTTCGCTCTTATTTCCGCATTCCTCTCGTCCTTTACCCAACCGAGATTTTCAGCCGTTCCTTGAGCAACAAACAAGTCTAACCCACAAATGGAAATCTCGTTGTTTTTCCCAATTTCCAGCATTTTATTTTTATTCGCATCTGTAGAAACATAAAACACGCCGTCTTCATAATAAGCATCAACCATACGGACAGCAGGGCGGGGATTGCCTATAGCATTCGGGGACAATGCAATAGTTGCAAGAGCAATAAGGTTGTCCTTTCCGTTTCCGCAATATTCTTCCATAAGCTTCATCACGTTTTCATACTTGTTCATGATAATTCCTCCATTTATTTTTTATTTCCCTATGGGTTCTGTCATACTTTGTATTTCGCAATTACCTAAATAATACATGGGAAATTCCTTGTATTTTTATATTCCTTCTTTTAGCTTGATTGGAAAATATCTTTGCATTTGTTTATAGCCAAGTCCCTTTTCTATGTCTTTATAGGCAATATCTCTTCCATCTTCATATAAATAAGGCATATTGAACATAACATTGCGGCCTTTGTCAAGCTCAAAATTTGTGCTTTCAATCCATCGGCGAACTTTATCTTCTACTTTGTGTATACTCTCGTTATCTTCGTCAATACTGACTGCCATAGCGTATAAGCCTCCCGGAAAATCGAACAATTTAAAAGGGCTTACATCTGCATTGGTAACACCATCTTTAACGGCACATATCCATTCAGCTTTGTCATTTTTAGACAGCAAAAAATCAAAACAATCGAAAATCACACTCTTATACAAATGGCAATACTGCCACAATTGGTACATATATCCGCCTTCTTTGAACATTTCTCCCCAGGGTTGGTCGCCGCACGTTACCGCTTTGAATCCCGGTATCCTGACGACCATTATATCAGGAATTTTTTTATCTAATTTTTCTGTTATTTCAATCAAGCGGTTTACATTGGAGGGCTTGCCGATATAATCAACGCTTATCAACTGTGTTTCAATCTCTTTAGCCTTGTTATACAGCAGTTTTATGTCGGAGTTGTCTGCAAAGTTCACTTGTTCGATTTCCCGTATAAAATCCATCACGATTTCTTTCAACTCATGCAAAAGCGCAACTTCGTCGTCTATGCTCTGTACTTTTTTCCCCAGCACTTCTAAAACTACATCAGAACCGGAAGTGTTGAAAACACGTTGAATGTCTTTTATGCTGATATTCAGCTTGCGTAATATGAGTATTTGTTCAAGCCGCCTAACAGCGTTTTCGTCGTACATTCTATATGCATAGTCATCACTTCGGGTGCTGGACAGCAATCCCATGTCCTCATAATAACGTAGTGTACGGGCTGTAATGTCATATTTGCTTGACACATCTTTAATTTTGATTAGGTTGTTCATTTGTTTCGACCTCTTTTCTAAATTATCAGGGATAAACTTAGTATAAAGGATTCCCCAAAGGAAGAGTCAAGAAGGTAATACTATTTTTTTGTAGAAAATATAAATTTTCTCTCTTATTGAGAAACGGCATAACACCATACATAACATTTTTTATCTGCTACAACGCAAATTTACTAACATTCTATGAAAATTATACTCGAAAAAAATTAAATAGACAATATCAATTTACCCCACAAATAAAAACAACCCCTAGAAAACTATTATTTATCAGTTTTCTAGGGGTTTTGGATACTACTCCCACTCAATTTTCGAGATGGATGGTATAGCGCAATATCATTGATAATAAGGCATTTCAATGATCTATAAATTACTTAAAAAATAACAAAACAAGAAGTAAAGTGCACAAAAAGTGCAATTAGATATTCTTCTCATCTTAAAACTTCTATACCATCTCTATCCTAAGTATTTCTGATATTTATTTGTTATTGTAAGAAAAAGCCTTTGAATTTTTTGCCATTGAATTATCTATAATCCCAGTCTAACACCTACTTCTGCTCTCTCAATATCTTCTCTCTCTGGATCCCAGCTTTCACCGGTTTGTCCGTCCCATATTTCTCCTGTTTCTACAAACCCAACTGATGCATATAGGCCTCTAGCTGCTTCGTTAGTCTTCCAATAAGATAAATAAATAGCATCAGCTTTTCCTTGGGGAAATGAACGTAAAAATTCGATAACTTTTTGCATAGCCTGTTTGCCAAACCCTTTACCTTGATATTTATGGTCTATCATAAAATGGTTTATTCCATAGGTAGCTTTGTCGCCAAATTCCTCAAATAAAAAGGTAGTTTCCGATAACTCAAAAAATCCCATATCCACTAACCCTACAACTTTATCATGATGATATATGGCAAAGGCCAGAGGAGGTTTCTCATTGTTGGTTACTTTAACATAGGCCCAAGCTAGTCTATAAATATTAGAATCCACATAACCGTCTTGCCCACTTGCTACTTTAAGCTCCAATACTTCCCTTAAATTATCCTGAGTAATTTTACGAAGTTCAATCATAATTGTTCCCTCATCCTTTATTTTTTCTACTGCATGACACGAGTATACCATATATTTCCACGATTAAGTATATTAACGAGCTCAAAAGTTAAAAAATCAGGGTTCTTGAGAAGAAAATGACATTTTGGTGCGGGGATGGGCGGTGCCGACAGGCAATAGCCCACGCCACCACCATAAAGTGCTTATTTTCTTCTTACTAGACTTGATATATAAAACAACATCTCGAGAAAATTAAGTTAACAAAAATCGCTTCAAAGCTTGATATTACAATGATTTAAATGCGGTGTTTAAAGCAAAAGAAGGTGAGTTATTATCATATAATACTAAAATAACAGACACACCTACGACCAAAGAAATATGGATTTATGACGAACCGATATTCAGATGAATAAATAATGATAAAGAAAATATTTCGGAGTATTTAACTGAACAAAAATCAATTGATATCTTGTTAGCAAATAAGCAATATGACAGTTTAAAGAGAAAGCAAAAGCATTATGAAGAAATGCGCTGGGATGTCACTAATAAATTAAATAACAACATCAAATTTAATCCACCAACCGAAAATTTAGACTTCTCACCAAAGAACAATATTCACTGCTAACTTTTAGTTTTGAGGTGCAAAAAATTAATTTACTGCAATGAAAGTGCAATCCAAAAATAAAAAAAGCTCAAAACCCTTGGTATTAAAGGGTTTAAAGCTCTCATCCGATTACTCCCACTCAATAGTAGCAGGTGGTTTATTTGTTATATCATATACCACCCTATTTACTTCCTTCACTTCATCTGTAATTCTTGTTGAAATCTTCTCTAACAAATCTAATGGAATTGGATACCATTTAGCTGTCATAGCATCTTTAGTAGTTATAGCTCTTAGTCCTATTAAATGTTTATATGTTCTTTCACCGTCTATAACTCCTACCGATTGAATATTAGGTAATACTGCAAAATATTGCCAGATTTCTCTATCTAGACCTGCTTTTTTAATCTCATCTCTGTAGATATAATCTGCATCTCTAAGAATATCTAGTTTTTCTTTAGTTAATTCTCCTAAACACCTAACGCCTAGTCCTGGTCCCGGGAATGGCTGCCTGCTTACTAACTCTTCATCAATCCCTAATGCCCGACCAACTTCTCTAACTTCTTCCTTATATAATTCTTTAAGTGGTTCTATAAGCTCAAAGTTAACATCTTCAGGTAAACCTCCAACATTATGATGGGATTTAACTGCTACTTTACCATCTTTATTCAAGCTCTCAACTATATCTGGATAGATCGTTCCTTGAACTAGGAATTCTATGTCTTCAAGTTTTGATTGTTCTTCTTCAAATACCCTAATAAATTCTTCTCCGATTACCTTTCTTTTCTGCTCAGGATCAGTAACTCCTTTTAACTTTCCTAAAAATCTATCCTCAGCATCAACCACTATTAGATTCATATGGAATTTATCTCTAAACACACTCTCTACTTCTTGTCTTTCATTTTTTCTTAAAAGACCATGGTCTACAAATACACAGACTAGATTATCTCCAATAGCCTTATGAACTAATACTGCTGCCACAGAAGAATCTACCCCACCTGATAAAGCACATAAGGCTTTTTTATTTCCTACTTTTTCTTTAATTTCTTCTAATTGCTTATTTATAAAGTCTTGTATTATCAATATGTTGCCTCCTTTTTATCGTCTGCTATAGTTTGGTGATTCCTTTGTAATATGGATATCATGAGGATGATTTTCTATCAAAGATGCAGATGTAATCTTTATAAATCTTGCCTTATCTTGTAACTCTTCAATATTTTTAGCTCCAACATATCCCATTCCTGATTTTAATCCACCAACAAGTTGATATACTACATCTCCTAATGGTCCTCTATAATGTATTCTGCCCTCTACACCTTCTGGTACATATTTCTTAGTATCTTCTTGGAAATATCTATCCTTGCTGCCTGAATCCATGGCACCCATAGAGCCCATTCCTCTATATTCTTTGTATCTTCTGCCTTCATATAAAACTTCTTCACCAGGCTTTCATCAGTTCCAGCAAACAATGATCCTGCCATTATTACATTTGCTCCAGCTGCTATAGCTTTTGTTATATCACCAGAGTACTTGATTCCTCCGTCAGCGATAACTGGAACACCATATTCTTTTGCTGCCTTAGCACAATTGATTACAGCTGTTATTTGTGGTACACCGATACCAGTTACAACTCTAGTAGTACAAATAGAACCAGGTCCTATACCTACCTTTACAGCATCTGCTCCAGCCTTTATTAGATCTGCCGTAGCCTCAGCTGTTGCCACATTTCCTGCAATTACTTGTAGATTGGGATATTCTCTTTTTATTTTGCCTACAGCTTCTAATACTCCTTTAGAATGGCCATGAGCAGTATCAACAACTATAACGTCTACCTTGGATTTAACTAATGCTGCTACCCTCTCCATCATATCTCCTGTTACTCCAACTGCAGCACCAGCCAACAATCTACCTGTATGGTCCTTAGCTGAATTTGGATATTGAATAGATTTTTCTATATCCTTTATAGTTATCAATCCTGATAGCATAAAATTATCATCTACTAAAGGAAGTTTTTCAATCTTATGTTGTTTCATAATTTCTAGAGCTTCATCCATAGATATGTCTATTTTTGCAGTAACTAAATTTTCCTTAGTCATCACATCATCGATTTTCTTTGCAGTTTCTTTTTCAAATCTAATATCTCTATTAGTTATAATACCTACTAGCTTTCCATCTTCATCTGTTATTGGAACTCCAGATATATGATATCTTTCCATTAATTCTAAGGCATCTGATACGCTATGGTAAGGAGATAAAAAAAATGGATCAGTTATTACACCATGTTCTGACCTTTTTACCTTATCCACCTCTAATGCTTGCTGCTCTATAGACATATTTTTATGGATTATACCGATTCCACCTTCTCTAGCCATAGCTATTGCCATCTTAGATTCTGTTACCGTATCCATTCCAGCACTCATTAAAGGTATATTTAATTTAATGTTTTTAGTTAAATAAGTATTGATATTAGTCTCCTTAGGTAGTACTTCAGATTTACCAGGAAGTAGAAGAACATCATCAAAAGTTAAACCCTCACCTACAAATTCCACTATACATTCCTCCTTTATTATTCTGTCAAAGCATTTATTATTAGTATAACAATATATAAATTAATAATACTTTTTCTATCTTAATACTATATTCTAATTTATAAATCCTAAAAAAACAAGTTGTAAAATAAATTTTAATAAAAAAGAAAAAATCTCAAAGGATTTTCTCCCTTGAGATTTTCTTTAATAGCTAATACATTTTACTTCCTCAATCGTTTTGGCATCTCTGGTTGGTAGAAAAGTCCCCAGCAGGCAACCTCTGCGCCAAGATTTGCGAATGTAAGTGATAAAACTGCAACTAAGTTAAGTAGGTAACTTTTGTTCTTCATATTTACCCTCCTCCCCCTTTTATATACATATAGTGTATATAGTTCTACCTTTTTACATAGGCGGTAGATTGCAACCCACGGCTAAGATCTCCTTCCATAGGTATTCTTATATTTACCCTAAATTCGCTTCCTAAATCTTCTATATTCATAATTCCATTATATTGATTTACTATAAATTCAATATTTCCTAAACCAAATCCATGGTTCTCCTTATCAGCTTTAGTTGTAAACCTGTTTGTAATATCTTTAGTCTCTAATTTTATTTTTTGAGATTTCGTATTATTTGCTTTGATTATTAAATAAGTTTCTTCCATATTTATAGATAGATAAACTTTTCTTTCAAATTTTTTATCAATTAAAGTACACGCTTCTATTGCATTATCCAGTATATTCCCGATTATAATAGAAAGGTCAACAAAATCAATTGATAATTCTTCAGGTATATCTATTTCTAATTCCATATCGATATTCTCTTCAAAGGCTTTATTCTTTTTTATGCTTACTAGAGCAGTGATGACGGGATGATTTGTTTCAATTATTTTATTCATATTGCTGACTCTATCATTGATCTTTGTTATGTACGCCTTTGCATCATCAAAATCTCCTAAGCACATTAAACCATAAAGGGTGCTAAGATAATTATTTAAATCATGTCTCTGAGATCTTATTGTATGAAGAATATCACTCATGCTTTTAATATAGAAATCCTTTTTATGAAATTCCTCTTCCTTCACCTTCCAAATCATTTCCTGCTGATATTGATATATCATCTTTTTAGATGTGGAATATATTATCCAGCTAAATATTATAGCACCTATCCCCATCCCTATTAAATATATATAAGCAGTTACAGATTCCACCATTATGTACTTGTATAAAGTCAGTGTCATATATATAACTAAAATATTAAAAAATCCAATTAAGATAATAGTTTTTATACTGCTAGTTTTCATGTATAAAGGTATATTAATCTTTCTTATTAGATATTTGATAAATAAATAGAATCCTCCTTTAGAGCAAATTATTCCTAATATTCTATAAATATTTAATTCTAATATTAATGATGGTTGTATCTGAAAAACTAGAACTATAATATTTGCAGCTGTTAATTCAAAGATAAACATAAATATAGTAGCTAGAATACTATAAATCAATATCTTAGGAAATTTTTCATCTAACAAATATGAATACACAATTGTAGATACAATAAATATAGCTATAAATCCCAAAGAGTTTGCTAACCCAAATACATGATTAATCAATGTACTAAAGATTACTAGATTTGATAAAAACATTACAGAGTTTTTCCTATTTATATTCTTTTTCTGGAATATCCTAACTAGAAAATAAAAAACTAAAACTGTATCTAATATATTTGTAAATATATTCATTATAGTCAAATCCATTATATTACACCCCCAATCATCTAGGAAAAAACTCTTCTAAACTATTTATTTATGAATGTCAAGGTCCAATAGTACTAATTATTCCATCCCTACTTACTAATATAACATATTAATTAAATCAAGCAATAAAAAAGAATTACTTTATAGCCAGCAATTCTTTAAACACTAGTTTACTTTTCACTTTCAAGGGCATGTATTAGGGTTAATGATTCTAATAGAAAACCAGTAGAAGCTATGGCCGCATAATAAACAAATTTATCGCTAAAAGCCATTGATATTAGTATAATAATATTTCCTATAATAACTGTTTGTAAACTTCTACGTCTATATAGTATTTTTTCTTCTTCATCTAATGGTTTATTTTCACTTTCCAATGGGGCATATAAATAAACAAAAAATATTGAAAATACCATGGATATTAGAACATAGTATGGCTGATAAATTACAGGCAATAGTTTCAATAGTAGAATTGAGGGAAATAACAACATTGATGTTCCTATAAAGCAATTAATTACAGTTTTGGCATGATATCCTCCTGCTGTATTCGAAGACTACTAAAAAACAAAATAAATATAATGGATTCTTTTAGTAGACCAGTCAAAATTCCGATAATTGCAATTCCTAGACCCTTTAAAATTGTAGCCACAAGTAATTGCAATCCATAACGATATACCTCTATATCCTCTTCCTTTATAATATCTCTAGCACATAATTCTTTTAATGTTAATTTACATATATAGTCTGTCATATAATTAAACACCTACCTTAATACCATAAGTCAAAACTTCTATAGTATAGTTTTTTTTAACTAGTTAATATTTTTTATTATATCATGACTTGTCCTTACTATGTACAATTGTATTTAGTCATTTTTCCTGATTTCTCGCCATAATTCATCATTTAATTTAATATAGTCGATAAAAAAGATGCCATTTCACTGGCATCATCTGTTTGTTTTCTATACTTACCTTAACTTCATTTCAATATTAAATATTTCATTCCAACTATTAACTATAGGTCTAATTATATGAGGTCCTATCTTAGATATAATAACTAGCTGAGAATTCTCATACTTTTCATCTATAGTCTTAAAATCAATTCTTTTCCCCACTACATCTACTTGATTCCAGCCACTTTCAAGTTTTAAAAACCCCTTTAATCTATAAGCATCAGATTTTATTCCATCAATGAATTTGATTAAGTCATCCTTTTTAATCTCTCCATCATAAGTGAGCATTAAGGTTTTAGGTTTTGTTTCAGGCACATTTGTGGAATCTTCATTTTCCGCCCAATTATATTTCATCAAGTCTTCATACAGAAAATCATAATCGAGCTTACCAAATTCCATAGTTTCAATAGGTATTGCAGGGTTAATTTCTTTTATCTTAGATATTATATTAATCAATTTTTCTTCATTAATCAAGTCCACCTTGCTAATAACTGCTAGATGACAATGTTTAATTTGCCTCTCTACAGTTTCTAAGTCTTCCAATTGCTCCAAGAAATTTACACCATCAGCTACACATATTGCCGCTTTATAATCGTATAAATCTCCCTTTACAGCCTTTATACCCTCTAATATCTCCCCAATATTTGAAGGATCTGCAAGACCAGAGCTTTCTACAAATAAATATTTTAAATCTCTGTCTGCCATTTCAATCATGGCATGAGCAAAGCTAAGCTTTAAGCACGAGCAAAAAATAGACCCTCTATTAATCTCAACTATTTCCATACCTTCTTTTTTTATGATTTCTCCATCTATGCTGATGCGACCAAATTCATTCATTATAACTCCCACTTTTTCTCCAGATAAGTCCTCTAAAATATTGGTTAAAAATGTAGTTTTGCCTGAACCTAAAAATCCTGTTAAAAGATATAGATTAATTTTTTTATCCAATTATTACACCTCACTATATTATGAATTTTTATAATATCAACTATTTCCCTTATCACATAGATATATTTAAATGTATCTATGTGTTGATTAAATTATAACCCAATAAAGGGGTTATGTCAATATACGTGATTATGCTCTTATCATACTCTTAAATTCTTCAACCTTTGGTACTCTCCCGACCATAACCACCTTTTCATCAACAACTATCCCCGGTGTAGTCATGATACCATATTTCATCATGGTAATTAAATCTTCAACCTTTTCTATTTCCACCTCAATACCTAAGTCTGCTGCTGCTTTTACTGCATTATCATATGACTTATCACATTTATCGCAACCTGCTCCCAATATTTTTATTATCATTTTCTCACTCCTTTTTTCCCAATCCATCTTTGAAAAAATCTATTAGATAATTAAACTCTATTGCATATTCATCGACATCTATAACCTTTGTAATATCATGAAGATTAGTTAATAAATAGGATATCATATTCTTAATAAATATCTTTGGTAAGTCTTCCCTTAGTTCTCCCCTTTCATAGGCTTTATTTATTATAACATCTAAATGATCATTACCCTTAAAATCATATTTTTCCTTTACCTTATCCAATATTGGATTATTTAAGTCTTTTAAATAACTGGCTGAAAATCTATCTATCTCAGGCTTATATCTCGCAAACTCCGCACCTGTTTTACTCATAATCTTCAACAATGTAAATATATCTTTATCGAAATCTTCAGGCTTTATTTTTTGATTAAAAAACTTCATCTTTTCTTGAGCTAGAATATCATACAAATAAACATATAACTCTTCTTTATTCTTGAAATGATAGTAAAATGTTCCTTTACTTATTCCAGCTTCCTTTAAGATATTATTTAACGATGCATTATCATATCCCTTATCTCCAAATTCAATTAAAGCTGCATTTATTAGCTCTTCTCGTTTCTCAAAGGATTTCTCCTTTTTTACATTCAAAAACACCGCTCCTCTCCATTGCAATCAATAAACCGTTTGTTTACTATACTCTTATCTTTTTAAGGAATAATAGATAGGACAATATATTTAATATTACCATATATACTAAACCTATAAAATAATATTGATTATATGAAAGATAGGGTCCTCCACCTTTTATTATACTACTAATTACCTTAGCTGACCAGAATCCTGGTGCAAAAGAGAAAAACATTTCCTTTGCTCCCCCAAAGAATAATGCAATTATTGGAAAGATTATTATACTACCTCCAGCTTTCATCACGGCAAATCCCTCAATCTTATTTTTAGCAAAGCAATTAATCAATAAACCTGATATAGGAGCTTCTAATGATGCTAACAAAGATATAAGGATAATATCTTTCATTGAAATATCTCCTACTTTTGAAAACCATATTACAAATATGGTTGCTACAACACAAATTAAATATACTGCAATTAATCTAAAACTTAAAAACTGATGCATGCTAAGGGGTGTAACCTTAATATTAGTTAATACATCATCATCTCTATCCTCTAGTATAGAAAATCCTATTAACGCTCCATAAGCTATAGGTACAAATAACACTAATATGGCTAAGATTAAATCATTAAAGGGTGTAAAGTTAAATCCATATTTATCAGATATCCAAGGTAAAAAATATCTGCCAAGCAATCCAAATATAATAGGATATATTAACATAAATCCCATCATGGAATCTCTACTCCATTTTTTAACCTCTGATTTTAGAAAATTTCCATACATGATTATTCACCACTTTCCTTTATAGAGTATCTCTCCTTTATAACCTTCTAATAGTTTAATGAGTAATTTTTGCGTAGTAGATTTACCAACACCAGAAGGGCCTAATAGACCAAATATCTCTCCATCCTTTATTTCAAAGGATATCCCTTTTATGGTGTCTTCTTCATTCTTAGGATACTTAAAGGTTAAATCTTTAATTTTATACAAATTAATCACTCCTTTTTATAGACCATGCAGTCTAGACCGATAAGTCTATCGTATCTTTATGTTTTTTATTTGTCAATAAAAATTGCAGCAGTTAACATTAGATTTCTATAAAAATAAACATATGACTAAATCAATGGAATAACATATATTGTAATCATAGTTATCTTTTTCACAAATCAAATTCAGAAAGTATTGACTTTTCGCTCATTATATCGTATGTTTAAAGTATAGCTAATAACTTTAAAGGGGGGGATAATTATCTTATTTGAAAGTTTGCTAAGCTAATGTATAAAACCAGGGGGTGACCTTATGAATTTTGAATTTTGGATAGAAGCGGAAAAATTCTTATACGACTCTTTTTTCTTTCACTTAATTATCCTAGGTCTTGTTTTAATATTTATAGTCCACAGATTAACGTTTATAGGATATAATAATAGCAAAGCTTCTAACATTATATTTTCTATTGTTATTATCTTTTTCATTATCTTTGGTATAAATACCATAGCAAATTTTAATAAATATAAGGTATTGTACAGTTATAATAGATATATTAATTATGGTGTAAGAAATAATAAAAAAACCATTTTTACATACCATTATCCTGGTCATTGGGAAACTAACATCTATAGTAAATTGTACTTAGTAGATAATTTTAGAAAAGCTGGAATATATGAAGAGGAAATAGTAACAGAGGATGTCGAATTTCTCGGCAGAGATGAAGATAACTTTTATTTTCAAGATAAAGATCAAATAATATACAGAAAATTAGGCGATTATTTAGAGATTGCTGATGATATTTCGAAGCCAATAAAAGAGGGAGTAAAATTTCATTTAACAGATTTACGATTTAAGGACATTGGATTTAAAGAAAAGTCTCCTTATACTTATCTATTAAACTACAAGATACCTAAAAGTGAATCAAATAAAGAGTTTGAAAATCCTGAAAATCTACAAATTTTATTAGAAAAAGAAACTACATCAGCTTGGCTCAATCCTCTAGCCTCCAATACGCCTTCAATCAATGAAGAAAATAAATAAACCTTTAATATAAAAAATTAAATACAATAAAAGTCTAATGATTTTTATCATTAGACCTTTTATTGTATTTAATTAAAATTTTCCTATTTTGCTTTTTCAGGAGTGTCAGCTAATAGACCAACCTTCTCCCATCCCCAGTCATAATTCATAGGGTCTGCATCCCAGTAGTTAACTCTGTTATTAAGTGCTGTCAATTCAATTCTATAGTGAGTTGGAGCTACTATAACTTGCTCCATAGCATATTTTTGCCAATCATGATATGCTTTTACCATGTACTCATTATCCATTCCATCTGGTCCAAATGCATCATTTGAATTAATAGCTTGAATTAATTTATCGTTTTCATCTGCTGCAAATCTTACATAGTTAAACAGAGAGTGTCTTCCCCATAATCCTGATGGCTCTGGGTTAGATCCTACTAACCAAGCTCCTGCAAATAGATCTATATCTTCATTATCTTCTTCTACCATATCGTAGAATGCATTCATCTCTATTAATCTACCATTTTGTAATACTACATCTAATCCAACATCTCTAAAGTTTTGAATATAGAATTGAGCTAACGGCTCAGCTATATCTCCACCTGACATTGAAAGATAGTTGATTTGTAGCTTGTTACCCTTTGGATCTTCTCTAAGTCCATCTCCATCTACATCCTTATATCCAGCTTCATCTAATATCTGCTTTGCTTTTTCTGGGTTATATGGATAACCTTCTTGCTTATCATTCCAGAAACTAGCATGATATGGCGTAATTAATGCATTAGCAGGTATTCTCAAATCGTTATAGAACAATTCTGCTACTTCTTCATTATTCATAGCATAAGCTATTGCTTGCCTTAATTTCACATCAGCTAATTTTGCATTTGGATCTGGTACAACCTGTTTAGTTTCTACATCCCACTTTCCTTGTTTAAATCCTAGATATCCTAAAGATCTGCTTACAGCTGATGTTAAAGTGATATTGCTTAAATCCTTATACTCTGGATAACTATTAACATTGATTCTATTAACAATATCAAATGTTCCAGCCTTTAATGCTTCTACAATAGTATCTGAACTTGTTCTCTTTGCTACAATCTTATCTACCTTTGGTTTCTCTCCAAACCAATATGGATTTGGAACGTATTCTACTGATTCTCCAGGTACTATATTAGATACCATAAATGGACCATAAGATAGTGGATTTTTTCTAACTTTATCATGGGATTCCATTTTATCTATTGGAATATCCTTTAGATAATGTGCCGGTTCAGCTTGATAGGTAAG
>NZ_NPMN01000004.1 GCF_002266425.1 Tissierella sp. P1 | reverse complement strand
CGAAAGTACACAAGAATTTGCTAATGCTCTTTTTACTATAAGCTCTGAATATTTTTCTTCTATAATATCTATTAATTCTGAGACTGTATTTTCAAAGAATTTTGATTCCATGCTTGTATTTCCTACACTGCCTATTTCTTCTTTATCTACAAATAGAGCAACAGCTGTTTTATTTGGAGTGTCTATATCTAATATTGCTCTTAGAGAAGTAAATGCACAAGCCCTATCATCTTGTCCATAGCCTCCAACCATACTTCTGTCTATGCCTACATCTCTCGATTTTCCTGCAGGCACTATTTCAAATTCTGCAGTAGTAAAGTCTTCTTCTATGATTCCATATTTTTCGTTGAGTATGTTTAATACATTTAATTTAACTTTCTCACTTATCTCTCCATCTTTATAAGGAATACTACCTATTAAAATATTTAATCCTTCTCCCGTAATTCCTTCATCCATTTTCTTTGCCATTTGATCTTTAGCTAGATGTGGAAGTAAATCAGTTATGAAAAATACTGGGTCATTTTCATCTTCACCTATAACAATATTAACTTTTTCTCCATTTGATTTTACTACAACTCCATGTAAAGCTAGCGGCAATGTTACCCATTGATATTTTTTTATTCCACCATAATAATGAGTTTTTAATAGTGCAAAATCTGAATCCTCATAAAGGGGAAATTGTTTCAAATCTATTCTTGGAGCATCTAAATGTGATCCAATTATATTCATTCCTTTTTCAAGTTTTTCTTTTCCTAATACAAATAATACAACTGATTTATCTTTGTTATTTGCATAAATTTTCATTCCATGAGTAGGCCTTATACCCCTTTCTCTTATTTCATCTATTGATATATAGCCATTTTCTCTAGCTACTTTTATTATTTCCATTGCTGCTTCTCTCTCTGTTTTTCCTTTATCCAAAAAATCCTTATATTCTTCATTTATATCGAAGATTTTCTCTTTTTCACTACTATCTAATGTTTCCCATACATTTTTCCATTTGTGAGTTAATTTTTCTTGTAGCTTTTTTCCTTCTGATTTATTAGTCATTTTTACCCCTCCACAATATCTAGATTATTTATTCATAGCTGCTTCTATTTCTTCCACAGTTTTTATGATGTTTTTAGATAAATTCTCACATCCATTTTCCGTAATTAACAAATCATCCTCTATTCTTATTCCTATTTCCTCTTCTTCAATATAAAGACCTGGTTCATTAGTTATAATCATACCTGGTTTTAAATCAATATTATATATTCCTACATCATGTGTATCTGCTCCTAAATAGTGTGACACTCCATGAAAATAGTATTTTGAAATTTCTCTATCCTCATTTATTAACCCTAATTCTTTACATCCTTCTGCTAATACCTTTTTAGCAATTTCGTTTAATTCTTTATAAGGAAGCCCTGGTCTTGCTGCTTCTTCAACAGCTTTTTGTGCCTTTAAAACAATATTATAAATTTGTTTTTGTCTTTCAGTAAATTTACCATTGATAGGGAATGTACGGCTTATATCTGCATTATAATATCTATATTGTGCTCCCAGATCAAATAATATCAAATCCCCCTCTTCTGCTTTACAGTTGTTCTGGGAGTAGTGAAGTATGGTAGCATTTTTACCTCTTGCAGCGATTGTTTCAAAGGCTCTATTGGTTATTCCATTTTTCTTCAAAGTAAAATCAAAATATGCTTCAATTTCATATTCCATCATTCCTGGTTTAATATTGTCAAGCATATTCATAATTCCTTCATTAGTTACTTCTATTGCCTTTTTAATTAACTCAATCTCTTCATCTGATTTTATCATTCTTAACTCTGCAATATCATAATAAATATTTTTAATTTGTATATATGGATATTTTTCATTAATTATCTTAGCAAAGTTTTGAGCCTCTGTCATTGATGTATTAATTTCTTGTCTTTCTAAATCCAAGTATATTTTTTCTATTCTATTTCTGCTTAAGATAGATCCTATAGCTCCCTCAAAATTATCTAAATATTCAATGTTATCTATTCCCGATAATTCTATTGCCTCTTCAGAAGTAATCGTAGCCCCTACCCACTTCTCCATAATTGGATCTGGTCTTTCTATAAATAGTTTCTCTGAAATCTTTCCATCAATTTTGCTCACTAAAAGAATTATTTTACTTTGATCAATACCCGTTAAATAATAAAAATTTCTATTTGGTATAAATTGATAGAGTTCATCAGCAGATTTATATGGTGCTGTCCCTGCAAATAATAATAAAACACTATCATTATTTAACCTTTCTTCTAGTTCTTTTCTATTCTTGGTGAAAAATCCTTTGTCCATATCCATCCCCCCATTATTTATAATTTTATTAGCTTTGATATTTGCAATCTGTAATATTAAACAGCTATATCTTTGATTATATGTTAGTAAGGGAACAAATTCAAATATAACTTTCATAATATGAGAATTTTTCCAAAATAATAGAACTAGCTTTACTAGTCCTATTATAATAAGATATATTTCCTGCTCTTTATCCTTTATATGCCCTTAACAAAAGTTATTATCTCAGTTATAAATTCTTGGTTCAATGGTAAATCAGGCTTACTATAAGTAGCCATATTCCCTTCTTTATCTGTAGGTGCATCCTTTAATACATGATTCATTCCTTTAACTATAACTAACTTACTATCAGGATTTCCTTCATGTAGAATCTCTGCATCTGTTACTTCAACTTGAATATCATTATCTCCTTGAAGAATTAATATAGGTACCTTCACATTTGCAATTTCTGCCACAGGGTCGTATTTAAACCAAGAAATCATATATGGTTGAACACTAGGTCTAAATAAGGAATATAATTCTTGCGGAGGATTAAATATTAAATTTCCTTCTTTTAATGTATCTAACAACGGAAGACTCTTCTCATATATATCTCCTGACTGATTTTTTAATTGTCTTTTCAATGTATCATAAGCAGAATACCCCATACCAGACACTGAAATGAATCCTTCAACATTAGACTTATAAGATGCTGTAGCACCAATTAATGCACCTTCGCTATGACCTATAATTATGACTTTACTAAACCTTTTATCTTCTCTTAATTTATTCACCCATCTTACAACATCATCTATATAATCTTCAAAGATTAAATCTTCTTCCTTTTTAACTAAAGGCTTACTTTCTCCAATTCCTCGCTTATCATATCTAATAGAAGCTATTCCTTCTTTCGCTAAAGACTCTGAAATCATCTTTAAACTATTATTTTTTCCAGCTAATGGATTGTTACCGTCTCTATCTGTTGGTCCAGACCCAGCTATTATTATAGCTACTGGAAAATTATTTCCTTCCTTAGGTAAAGTTAAGGTTCCATATATATTTCCTTCTGCAACCTCTAAGTTATATTCTTCCTCTATAAATTCCGTTTCTATTTCATCATTATCATTATTCTTCGTACAACCTGTAACAGAAGTTAAAATAAGAATTATCATAAGAAATAAAGTAATTCTATTTATTTTGTTCATGGAATTCCCTCCATTAATAATATTTGTTATATATATTGTATAACTAATATTATTGACTTGCAAGATTATTTTATATTTATAACTTTATGAATTAATAAAAAAGGACAGTAATGAATTAATTTTCAAAACTATCCTTATATTTTAACCTATTTAATTAACCATCCGCTATATATAACAAATACAGCTCCATATACAAACCTTGAACATACTGCCAGTTTCTCTATTTCTTCTGGTTTACCCAACTTTCCTAAATGCATTACTATAAGCTTCTTCTTATATGAAACTTACTTTTTGTATCTATTATTTTATCTATCGCCCTAGAAATTTCTTCTTTATCTAGTTTCTTAATTTTATTATCTATATAAGAAACATATCCATCTTCCACTAAACAATTAATACTTTTCAGTGTTACTCCTGTTGCGGTGATAATATCTAAAATAGTGGCATCAGGATGCTTCCTTATATGCTCTATGATTAGATCATGCTCTCTCTCTGTTTTTTTAAAACAATCCTCACAATATGATCTTCCATTTCTATCAAAGAATTTCCCACATCTCTTACACATTTCATATGCCATGAAAATCACCTCAAGTAAATTATATCATAGAATTCAATAAATTCTCTCATTTTATAAGATTTGAAACTTAATACCTATATAGGTTGGTAGAAATAAATTAATCCCCTATATAAATTCTTTTCTTTTATCCAATTATCTAAGGAAAACATCTCTTTTTGTCCCCAATTGGACGTAATTATATAATTAATACCTTCTAAATCTTTAACATAGCCCGTAATAGTCACCCAATGATATCTGAGGTTTTTGATTTTGCTATTCCAAGTAAGCATTAGTACTGGTGAATCTATCATCAATCCTTCTTTAATAAAATTTATGGCAGTATCTACATCCTTAGGCATAGATAGACTTTTGGCATCTAGGATAACCCCCTTAGATTTAGCAAATGATTTCAATCTTTTATTTAATTTTCCTAAACTAGGTATACCAAATATATTAGGTTTAACATATCTATAAATTTCATCAATAAATCTAGTGAATTCAACTCTTGAAAGACCCGGATATCTATATATATCCTCTAACCCCTTCCTATACATAGCCATATGGATCAAAGCATTTCCAGCAGCAGTTACACCACAAGACCTATCTGCCAGAATTTAGTTCTCAGCTTCTCCATATATAGCCACTTTTGAAGTCCACCATAATATAAATTATTAACTTTGACAAAATCTTCATGGTCTGTTAGATATGCTTCTTCTATTATATTTTCTTTTACTGTTGTATTAAGATTAGTCAAGTATGTTCCTCCATTCAACTTCTGAAATTCACTTTCTATTCATTTACTTCTTTCTAATTGTATCATATAGCTGAATGTAGATACATGTTTTTTTGAATCCAATTATATCCTATTTACTTATAAAAAAAGAACAGAAAATCTGTCCTTATAATCTAATATCTATAATTTTTCCTAAATGAGGATTAATTGATTGCTCCATTATTTTTGTATTGACTTCTAGCATCTGAGTCAAATCTATGGCTTGTACTTCTACTGTATCCATTGCCATCTTCATCACTGAAATACTGGCTTGTTGGGCTACTTTCATTTGACTAAGATTCATTGATAATGCTGCTATATCCATGGTGTTTCACCTCCTTTGTGGTCTTATAGTATAAGAATAAGTTATATTCTCTTGATAATACATTAGGTTTAACAAGTTAAATTTAAGCCTTAGTTTTAATTATTCGAATTATTGTTCTTCTGATTTAATTTATTTTCTTTCTAAATGTAAAACAGGGACAATGCTGCTATAATCCACTAAATATTTATTTTTTCTTGTCTTATAAGTTACATTTGCATTTTGTTTATTACCTGTATTTTTAAATTCAAAATCATAGTTATTTATTGTATAATCAAATAACTCTAAAAAATCAGCTCCTAGCCCGTGTTGCGTTGATTTAAATACCTTGTTATCTACTTTATCGTTGTCTATCTCATTATATCTAAATTTCTTGATAATCTCATTTAATACAACTTTATCCTTGTAACTAATTAAATTATCATTTGTACCATGATAACAAATAACCTCACACTGATTTTCTAATTTTTCATACAATGATGGTAAAAAAAGAATCTCCTCATCATATTCTAAAGTTTTTGCTAAATATTCAAACTCAACAGATAATAAAGAATTCCCATACATACTGTTCAAATATCGGTTACTTTTTAAATAAACTGGAAATAGCCATGAAGAATTATCTATCAATAATGAAAACATACTAGGCGCAAATGCATTGCATAGATAAGATAGATATGCACCGTGAGAATGTCCATATAATATAATCTTATTTTCATTAAAGCTATGTCCATTATCCTTTACAACTTCAATAACACTTATAACAGCACTTATATTATCTATTGCTTGAATTAATCCCATATCATTGTAATTATCCAAAGTTTCTTTAAGATTCTCTTTTGCAGATAAATTTATCTTATTGTTGCTAACTATTTCCATTAATCTTGGAAATATATCCTTATCTCTGTATATATAATCAATTTCTTCTCTCTTAAAGTCCCTTTGTAATTGATGTTTATTAACATTTAGTGAAATATTATTTGCACCTTGCATGAACTCCCAACCAAAATAGTCACACTGTATTGTCACTAAATTATATTTATCTGCAAATGTATTCCTCATTTTTTTATATACATTTGAATTTGCATTTCCACCAAATCCAGCTATAAGTAATAATATTCCTGTATCTTTATTTATCCCGCTATCTGGTTCTGAAAAGTAAACATTGAACTTTCTTTCTTTTAAAGTATGTAGACTCGGTTGTCCATACATTTCATAATTATATTCTTTTGCCATTTAAATACCACCTTATATGTTAAATAAAACTCTATCTAATATCCATGTTTTAGTTCTTAACCAATATTGACATATATGCTAGACTATCATATTCATGATCCTTTAGTAATTTAATTATACCCTGGATATACTCATTATTATGAAGTATTACCTTTGAAAAAGATTGTATAAGTTTTAGTGTTAAGTCATCAGTTAATCCTTTATGATATCCAGCCATACCTATCATATGAAGTTTTATCATTCCATAAAGTATACATAAGAATATATACGAATCCCATATTGATTTATAGTTACCAAAAGGCATAACGCCTTTGAAATACTCATTCACCAAATAATTCTCTAGGATGTATTCCTTTTCTTTAATGTATGATAGTAGATAACTATTATAATTTTCTTCGTATTTCTTAATAATACTTTCAACATTTTCTATTTCTTCACCATCTTTAAAACCTAAACCCAATAAGGTTTCATTAATACACTCCTTATATCTATAATTAGGTATTCCTAATTGAGTCTTCAGGTCAATAATTCCATTTGCTAGGTCAAATTGTACTTGAATCTTAGACGGTATATCTTCTATATCTTTCTTGAAATCCATAGTTTCTATGATATCACTCATATGTTGCAACATAGACGGAATTTCTTTTATGTTATTGTTTGAATATAGCTTATCTATTCTTCTGTATACCATACCTAAGATTATAAGTCTTTCCCATAATTTATATCTACGATCCTGTAATAAAGATAAGCTAAATAACCTAATGTCCCAAAAATATCTTTCAGGTTTGTTTATATACAAATGACCTTCTGTATCAAATATTCTATGAACATTAATCCTTTTATCTATATCTTCTTCTACTTGTTCAAACCGAATGCCCCTAGAATCTAAAAGCGCAGCCCTAGCAATCTCTGGACAAGATATTACAGCACTCCTCTCCAATCTTCCATCTATTTGATTTACGTGTCTTGGATATAGGGCACATGTATCTGATAAATATTCTGCTCCTAATTTTCTATGAATTTTGCAAAGACTTTCTTCATCTAAGAAAGGACATCCTCCATTTTCCAACATTTTTATCTTGCCATAAGACACATTATTATTTTGGGTATGTTCTCGATTTATCATTTTCTGAAATAATGGCTTTAACCCTATATCTTGAATCTTTTTATATTTTTGATAAGTACTTTTATCTATAAATACTTTCCATCCAATACAACAACTATCTTCACATTTCGACCCAATACAATTAAAATCTTTCATATAGCTTGGTTCTAGTATTATTCTTTTTCTATTAGACAATAGTAAATCCCCTCTCTATATGTATTAACAGGTCCCACTTAGACCTTAGTCGCTACTATCTTAACCATTTAAAATATAGTTTTATCTATAACATCACTCAATTTCATTATCTTAGTTCACTTTATTCTAGCTCCCCATTCAGTTGCATCTATAAATTCTATATCTTTTTCTTCAGCTATTCTATTTTGTATCCATCTTGGATATATATAAATTTTTAGAAGTCTGAATAATATTTCCGTTTACATCTTCCACATCCCTCATGCTATTACTTTCTATATATATCTTGTGAAAATGTATCCTTGGAATGAGTCTTATTCCTAGTAAATGGAAGGTCTTGTCCTACAAATATCATCTGATTACATCCCATTCTAATAGCTACATCTAACTCGGTAGTAGCCACAAAACCACCTGTTTTGACTAACTCATGGTTGTGATTTTTATCATATTCTTGAGCAAGAGAATATCCTTCTTACAACGCTATATATTTAAACCCTTTGTATTTTTTCATTACATTTTTATCACAAGTAGATAATACTACGATTGGAACATCAATATCTAATCCTTTTAGTTGCATATCATAGAGATATTCTGATAGATCAGTAATTATTATATAATCTGGAGTAATTCCAGCTGATAATAATGATTTAACTGCTCTACCTACAGATAGGATAATTCCATTATCTTTAACTTTTGCAAGTTCTTGAATATTCTTATCAAGAGGTGGACCTGCTGCAACTAAGTATAAAGGTTTATTTATATGTTTATTAAATAAAGTATCAACATTCTTATCAAAGTTATTAATGTTTTCTGTAAAATTTTCTTCTAACATATGCTTTGTTGAATCAATTGTTTTTTGCTTGATTTGAAACGCTTCAAGTAAGTATTTAAGCTCTATAAATTCTTCTGGAATAATATTTAGTGATGGAATATGGATTGCTATTTTTACGTTTTCAATTAATAGTATTTTATTTAGTTTTTCATAAGACTTTCTCTCATTTTCCATCATAATAAATGTAACGTTATTATTGTTTAGAATTCTAGTTAAATTAATGTTTTCACTTGCTAATTTGAAAATATCTTTGTTACATTAAATAATATATATATGATATTTATCATTGTTTTTTTATAAGTTCTTCTAGTGCTTCTATATGATAGCCTAGACCTAAGCTATATATTAAGTAATTTTCTACATTTTAATCGTATACTTCTTCTGCAAAAGCTCTAGAGTCTCTGTTAGGATTATATCTGCTATAAATAAGAAAACTTTTGTTATTTATAGTTGCTTGGATGGTTGGCATATTCAATTGCTTAGTAGGTATTCAATTAAATATTTGATTGTTTTGCATACTTATTCTCCTCTTAGAACCTTTTAAACCCTATTATGATAATTTTGTTTCATCAAACTCTCTGCAATAAAAAAATCTATTTCATCATCAATATCAACTGATGCTTTTTTATCCATTACATATGCATAACTTTTTTCTTTGTAAAAATCATTATACTTTAAAAAATAATCTACTTTACACATATATATAGCCCCATTAATTCTATAGTATTTATCTAACTCTTGCCTCCTAGTTTTTATACCCTTAAGTAAAAATCCATCCATACTCAAATTTTCAGCTAAAGTATTCATATATAGCGGTGAATGTTCAGCTTCACATACACTTATCACAGAGTTAGCATCTTTTTCAAATAGAAGTTGTATTGAATTAATTATATCTTCTTTAGTCCTTAGTGGTGAGGTGGGTTGTAGAAGCATGAAATAATCATACTCTTTTCTAATCTTACTCAATTCTTCTATTGTATGTACTATCGTGTCAATACTTGTTGCTGTATCGTTTGATAGATAATCCGGTCTCATAAAAGGAACCGTTGCACCAAACTTTTTAGCAATATCCCCATACGTTTGAGAATCTGTAGATACAACTACCTCATTAAATATATCACTTTCAATTGCAGCTTCTATAGTATGTGCGATCATTGGTTTTCCGTTTAATTCTTTTATATTTTTATCTTTTAATCCTTTCGAACCACTTCTAGCTGGTATGATAGCTAGAAATTTTTTATTGTTATACATAATATAATCCACCCTTATAAATCATAAAATGATTTTTTTAATTTAATTCCATTATTTAAACTATTTTTTATTATATATAGTATTTTTTCAGAAACATTTCCATCACCATAGGGATTTATAGTATCTTTAATCTTCTCTCTAAATTTAGTTGATAATCCTAGTTTAATTGATTTATATATTTCATTCTCCATTGGTTGACAATTTATAGTTGTTTCTGAGTATATTCTTCCCTTTTGTCTATCTCCAATATTTATTGTGGGTATATTAAACGAAGGTGCTTCTATAATTCCACTTGATGAATTTCCTACAACTAAATCTACATATTTCATTGCTGATAAATACCTTAGTTGTCCCATTGATGTAAAGGCTACTGCCTTATTGTTATTATTTTTTACATATTCATCTATCATCAAATTAATAATTCGCCCATCTGTATCTGAATTTGCTTTTGTAAATATTAATTTTAAATCATTAAGTCTATCTAAAGCATTAAGCAATTCTTGAAATTCTTCTTTAGAATTACTATTTTCAAGTGTAACTGGATGAAATGTGACTAAAGCAGTATTTTTATCAAATTTAAAATTAATATCTTGTTCTAATTCATTTCTATCCAACAACTCTAATTTCTTTATGCTTTCAATACCAATTGCTCCTACATTAAATACCCTGTCAGGATTCTCTCCCAGTTGTATTACTCTTTTTCTATATTCTTCTGTACTTGTAAAATGCAAGCAACTCATTTTTGTTATAGAATGTCTAAATCCTTCATCAAATGCCCCCTCGGTGGTTTCCCCACCATGAATATGAGCTATAGGTATTTTAGACACCATAGCCACAGTTGTAGCAGAAAATACTTCATATCTATCTCCTAGGATGACTACCATGTCTGGCTTCAACCTTTCAAAAATATCTGCAAATCCAACCATAGCTAGTCCCATAGATTTAGATATTCCTATAGCTGTATCTGAACTAAGTAACATTTCTATTTTTTCATCAATAATAAAACCATCAGATTCAATTTCTTTATATGTTAGTCCAAATTCTGGTGATAAATGCATACCTGTTGCAACTAGTTGAAGTTGTAATTCATCGTCTTCTTTTATCCTCTTAATTAAGGGTCTAAGAAGCCCATATTCAGCTCTTGTACCTGTAACTATACATATCTTTTTCATATCTCAATCAACTCATCTTCTTTAAAATCTCTTTTTGCCTTTTGTCCTATAATCTCATCCCATCTCATAGGGAGATTCCATCTCCAGGCCTTTTTATTCCTAAATTTTCTTCTGTAAATATCTCACCTTTTATAATATTTCTTCCTGCCACTATACTTTTTCTTGCTATATTTATATTTTTTGCCTCCGATCCTGTTAATTTTTTTACTCCATCTCCTAGAGCCTTCTCAATATTTCTTATACATCTAACCATCTCTTTAAGCTCTTCTGGTTCTAAGCTAGCTCTATGATCTGGCCCTTCCATGTTTTTATCTAAAGTAAAATGCTTTTCAACTACTGTAGCACCTAGAGCAACTGCTGCTATCGGAACTTCTATTCCTAGTGTATGATCTGAGTAACCAACCTCCACTTTAAATGCCTCTCTTATTGTATTCATTGCATTTAAGTTTACATCATCTATTGGCGTAGGATATTCTGTATTGCAATGTAACACAATCATATCTTCTGTTCCACTAATTCTAAGTATATCTAAAGCTTTTTCTATATCACCAAGGGTAGACATCCCAGTGGAGAGTATTACCTTTTTCTTTAATAAACCTATCTTCCGTAAATATGGTACATTAGTTATTTCTCCTGAAGGTATTTTAAATATCTCAAGACCTAGAGTGCTGAGCAAATCTATACTTTCTAAATCAAAGGGTGATGATAAGAACATTATATCTTTAGACTTACAATAATTTATTAATTCTTCATGTTTTTCGTAGTCTAATTCCAACCTTTTTATCATTTCAAATTGGTTTTCTTCTTTACCTGTTGTCAATTCTTGATATTCAGCTTTTTGAGCATTCTTAGTTACCAGTTTTTCAGCTTTAAAGCTTTGAAACTTAACAGCATCTGCTCCTGCATTACTAGCTTTATCAATTAGTTTTTTAGCTAAATCAATACTCCCATTATGATTCACTCCTGCTTCTGCTATAATAAAAACTTTTTTCATTTTTTCACCTCTTTGCAAGGATTACCATAAGCTTTAACATTACTTTCAATATTTCTTATAACTACAGAGCCAGCACCTATTATTGCATTGTCACCAATTTTTATATTTTGAATTATAGTTGAATTAGTTCCTATATGTGTGTTGTCCCCTATGACTACATTTCCACTTATAGTAGACCCTGGTGCTATATGACAAAAAGCTCCTACATTACAGTCGTGTTCGATTATTGCTCCTGTATTAATTATGCTATTATTGGATATTTTAGCATTAATATTGATTATTGCGCCTTTACCAATAAAATTGCCATGACCTATCTCAATTTTATCTGATACTATCGCAGTATTGTCAACTATATTTGGAAAAATATATCCAATATTTAAAGCAATAGAATACAGTTTTCTTCTTAGTAATGTATCTCCAATGCCTCCTATGGTTAGAAACGCATTTCTAACTCCATTTTTATAATAATATTCCAGACTATCATCTGTTCCTATTATTTTAATACCACATATTTCATTTCCTACTTTATCAGCTATATCCAATATCCCTATAATATTATATTTTTTTAACTTATTGATAGTATCAATAATGGATTTACAATGTCCTCCACCACCAATTAGGATAATATCTTCCATCACTTAATCCCTAACCTTTCAAGCATAATTTCCATTTCCTTAAACTGTCCCATATCAAGCCAAGAACCCTCACTTACAGGGTAGACTCCTATCTTTTTACCTTTATTGATATAATCATTTATTAAATCTGTTATATGAAAGAATTCATTTGCTGGGATATCATTAATTACCTCTGGTTCTAGTATGTACATGCCAGTATTCACTAAGAAATCATATTCAGGTTTTTCTATCATTTTTTTTACATCGCTATCACCATTTATTTGAATTACTCCATAAGGAATTGTATAATGCTTAAGTGAAGTAATTAAGGTAATTTTGGCCTTATTCTCTTTATGATATTTCAACATATCTGAATAATTTCCTTCAATTAGGATATCACAGTTTATTAGAAAAAAAGTGTCCTTTATTTTATCTTTTAATAAATATAGCCCTCCTGCTGTGCCTAGTGGTTTTTCTTCTTCTATATAATCAATTAAATATGACTTTTGAATTTCATTAAAATATGCCTTTATCATATTTTTTTATAATTAACTGCCATATAAAAATTATTACATCCATATTCATTAAATCTGTTTATAATCCTTTCTACTATTGGAATATCTCCTATGGGTATGAGGGGTTTTGGTAATATTTTTGTATACGGGTCAAGTCTAGTACCTTTTCCACCAGCCATTATTACCACTGGATTGTCCATCTTATTAAATTTAAACTTTCTATTAAAATTATCATTCCAGAAAATAATATCTATTACTTCTTTTTTCTTATTTAGAACTGGTATAGCTTCTATACTATATTCTTTAAGAATTTTCTTTGCATCTTTTCTATCCTCTTCAGATATACTTATCGGTGTTTTTATCATAATTAAGCTAACAGGATCACTTAAACTTCCACTTTTAAGTATCCATCTTCTAATATCTCCATCTGTAAGTACACCTATTAGCTTATTATCTTCAACTACTAATAATATTTTCTTTGCTGTTTCATCTAACTTTTTAATTGCTTCTTTAATTGATAAATCTTCATTTATAAACAACTCTTGTATATTCAAAGGGATTCCCCCTATCTTTGTAATTCTCGTAAAATATCACAAACATATTTTGCATTTTCTTTTGTAAGGCTTGTACTACACGGAATATTAATAATTCTCTCTATATAATATTTTGCTTTTTCTATTCGGTGTGATTGATTGTGTCTATATGGTTTTTGCTCATGAACTAATCCCCATATTGGCCTTGTTTGAATATTGTTTTCATTTAATTTCATTAGTAAATCATCTCTACTAATCCCATAATTCTCTTTATCAATTAATAGTGAATAAAACCAATGGTTAGCTCTTGTATTTTTATTAAAATCTAGAACTGATAACCCTTGTATTTTATCAATTTCTTGTTTATATAGATTATAGTTTTCTATCTTTATTTTAATAAAATCTTCTAATTGCTCTAATTGTGCAACTCCAAGTGCCGCTTGTAAATTTGTCATTCTATAATTAAATCCTATTTCGTCATGAATATAATATAGTTCATCATCTTTGGCTTGAGTGGATAGGTATTTAGCCTTATCAGATAATTCACTACTTTTAGATACTAATATTCCACCTCCACCAGTAGTTATTATCTTATTGCCATTAAACGAATATACTCCAAAATCCCCTATAGTTCCTGCAAATTTACCTTTATATCTACCTTCAGTAGAATATGTTCCTAGTGCTTCTGTTGAGTCTTCTACTACCTTTAACTTATATTTTTCGGCTATATCTATAAGCCTTTCCACATTTGCCATATTACCAAATATATGGACTATAACTAAAGCTTTAATTGTTTTTCCTGTTTTCTTATTGATTAGTCCTTCTTTTGTCAAACTACATTTTTCTATACAAAATTCTTCAAGCTTATCCAAATCCATATTTAGAGTATCATCACAATCCATAAATATTGGTTCTGCTCCTAGGTATCTAACTGGATTAACTGCTGCAATAAATGTAAGAGTAGGTACTATTACTTCGTCACCATATTCTATACCTGAAAGCTTCAATGCTAAATGAAGCCCAGCTGTACCAGATTGACATGCAACAGCTCTTTCAACCTTGAGATATCTTGCAATATTTTTCTCAAATTCATTAATATATCCTCCACCTGTAGACACCCATTCTGTTTCTACTACTTTTGTTACATATTCTAATTCTTTTCCTTTTAAATTCGGTACTGATAATGGAATAAATCTACTCATTTCTATCGCCCCTAAATATTATATATATCAATTTTATATTTATCTAAGTTGTTTTTTATCCATTCTATAGTTTCAGCCAATCCTTGTTCTAAAGTATAGTTTGGTCTCCAATTTGTCATTCTTTTTATCTTTTCATTGGACCCTAACAACCTATTTACTTCAGACTTTTCTGGTCTTAATCTTTCTTCTTCACATATTATTCTTGCACTAGAGTTAATTTGATTAATCATTTCTTGTGCAAGTTTACCTATTGATATCTCTTGCTGTGTTGCAATATTTATTTCTTCACCTATTGTATTAATAGCTTTTGCAATCTCAATAAATCCTTGTACTGTATCTTTTACATAATTAAAATCTCTAGTAGGAGTTAATGAACCTAGTTTAATCTCTTCTTTTCCTGCTAACAGCTGTGTAATTATAGTAGGTATAACTGCTCTTGCTGATTGCCTTGGACCATAGGTGTTAAATGGTCTAACTATGGTAATAGGCATATCAAAGCTTCTATAAAATGACTCTGCTACTCTATCAGCACCTATTTTAGTTGCGGAATATGGTGATTGTCCCTGATATGGATGTTCTTCATCTATAGGGACATATTTTGCTGTACCATATACTTCTGATGTTGAAGTAACTAATATTCTACTTGTCCCTAAATCCCTTGCAGCCTGTAATACATTTAATGTCCCTTTGATATTTGTATCCACATAGGAGTCTGGTGAATGATAACTAAATGGTATGGCTACTAAAGCAGCTAAATGAAAAACTTCCCCTATACCTTTCATAGCTTCCTTAACTCCATTTGGATCTCTTATATCCCCCGTAAATACTTCTATTTCATTTAGAATATCTTTAGATAATGTATCTAACCAGCCCCATGAATTAAAGGAATTATAGTAGGCAAAGGCTCTTACCTTATAACCTTCTTCTACCAACTTTTCAACTAAATGACTACCAATGAATCCGTCTGCTCCTGTAATTAAAACTTTCTGCATATTACTCACCTTCCTATAAAGACGATTGACTGTATTTTGATATAGATTCCTTCATTTCATTATAAGTAGGAACTATAGTTTCTATATCTTTAGTGCATACATCTATAAAATTTCTAAAGCTTTCTGCTATCTTTCTACCTTTTTCATAGGGATCTTTTATTTCATTTAAACTATCTATACTATCAACCAATATTTTATATTGGACTCTATTCATAGGCAATATGAATGTTTTATAAAAATCATTGTTCTCTATCTTTCTCAATTCCTTATCTAATTTAATATATAGGTTTTCTGCTTGATAATAATTTCTATTGTTTATGGTTTTTTCTATTCTATTTAATACGCTATTATATTCTTTATTTACCTTTATAGCATTATCATAGGATTTATCCATGGCTTTAAGTCTTAATTGTAAGTATTCTTTGTCATATTTTGTTTTGCTTCCTTCTAACCAATTTTCTTTAACTATATTTTCTTTTAAATCCTTATCTATTATATCATTAAGTTCTATAAAGGTTGTTCCTTTTATATGAGCTCCACCTTTTGTAGTATTTATTACTTTTATATTTGGGAGTTGTTCTATATAGTGTTCTATTTGTTGCCTCATAGAATTAAATCCTTCATTGCTTAATATTTCATTTCCATAAACATCTTTTACCTTTATTCCCTTTTCTATTTCTTCTCCTGATAAACCATTGCTATAGGATATTCCTTCAGAGTAATGTTCTTTTCCTCTATATCCTAGATTTTGTCCTACTAAGATAATAGAACTAAATCCTAATTGATACAACAATTGAATCGTAATCACTGCAATGGAAGATGCGTCATGAACTATATTTATGGCATCCTCATCTTCAACTTTTAAATAATAATTTGATACAGTATCTTGGGATGTTATCATATGGTATTTATCTCCTAGATAATTTTCAAGTGTCTCAAATCCAACAGATGAACCAAATATCATAGGAATTTCTTTTATATCTCTTTCCTTAGCCATTTGAAATACTATTTGATTCTTTTCTGTAGGATCATAGGTACATGCAGCATCTGGATAAATATTATGATGAATTAAGGTATTTATTGACGATCCTACACTAAATATATAGGCCAACCCATTTTCCTTAATATATCTAAGATTTTCTATTTCTTCGTTTAATGAAGGTCCTGCTGCTACTAGTATGGCAGTTTTCCCTTTAAATTCCCCTTTTTTTTCAATTAAAATATTTGGAGTGGATAATACTTCTCCAAAGTTTTTCATACTATTTATTATCCATCTTTTCTGGAATGAATAGTTCGTGGCTAATTGAGATCTTTTATCTTTAATAAGTGTCCTGAACATTTCATTAAATCTATCAAATTCATCAACAAAGTTTTGTTTATGTGAAGGTAGGTTTATAATCTCTAGTTCTCCCCTATTCTGGTCAATAAATCTATCTAGTTTTTCTATATTATTACCTTCTCCTAGGTTTATTCCCATCAATCTTCCTTTAGAGAAATCTCCTAGATTTATATTTGATAGAAAATTATACATCAATTCTGGTATAGGCTCAAATATATAATATTTTATATTTGGATATTTCTCTAAAATTAATTTTATATGGTAGCCTAATCCTGTGCCATAGAAAATAATATTTGAGTTCTCATCTATATCTTCATAGGATTCTACTATTGTATTGGCTTCTCTTATAGGATCATATTTGCTATGGAGATAGATTTTATTATTGTCCTTAGTTATAATTAAGGTTTTATCTCCTTTTCTTGTTTCTTCTATTTGAAATAAAAGCCTATTTTTCTCATCCTCATATTGCTTTAGCTTATCCCAAATTTGAGGGTCTGATTCTTTTAATATATTTATATTATCAGTTAAGATCATATAAATTTGCCTCCACACTTACTAAACTTGATAATCGACCTGCCATTTCTTTAAAGATGGCTATAATTTCATAAGATAGTATATCCGCTATTGTAACATTATCACCGCTTGATAATGCATTTTCAAAATCTGGCAATATCTTTTGTAATGAGAATAATTCTTTTACATATAAATTCCAATCCTCATATCTTGATACTATATCCTTTAACCTTTCATCCTGATCTATGGAGGAAGATGTATTTACTATCCAACTTATACCACCAAGCAAATCATTTAAATCATTCCATGCGTCAGTATCTGAATTTTTATAAAATTTATCTGCTAGACTTTCTATTATGTCTGGCGTTCTTTCAAGGTAACTTAAAGTAGAGGCTAATATATCATCCACTAGTTCCTTATAAGTCAAGGCAACTATTTCTACCTTTTCTATTACTCTAATATTGTCTAAAAAGTAATCATAATAGTTTTCATATACTTCAAGTCCATCTATTATCATATGACTTAGTATCTTTGATGAATTAACTATTATAGTATCTATTTCATTCAATATCTTATCAATTACATCCTTGCTATTTTCAACCTCCAGAGTTTGATCTTCTATATAAATTTTCAACATAATACCCCCATTCTTTTCTATGTATATATTATCGACAAAATTAGATATATATTTATATAATACCTCATTTTGGTATATTGTCACAAATAAATTATAAGATTTATCTACGCACAAAAAACCAGAGGAAAATCCTCTGGTTTTAGTTCGCCTCTTGAAATTTGTTCAATTATCTTAATAATTGTAATACTGTTTGAGGAGCCTGGTTTGCTTGAGCTAACATAGCTGTACTTGCTTGTTGTAATATGTTTTGTCTTGTTTGCTCCATCATTTCTTTTGCCATGTCTACGTCTCTGATTCTTGATTCTGCAGCTTGTAAGTTTTCTGCTGAGTTGTCTAAGTTTTTGATTGTATGTTCTAGTCTGTTTTGAAGAGCACCTAATTTTGATCTTTGTGTAGATAATGCCTTAATTGAACCATTAGCTCTTGTAATTCCAGATTCTGCTTTAACTCTAGAACTAACGTCAGCAGCTAATCCACTTGCAACAACAGCTGTCAATCCACTAATTGACACCTTCATATTTTGACCACTATTAGCTCCGATTTGGAATTGTTTGTCTGTGAAATTACCATCTAATAATTTCATACCATTAAATTCTGCTCTAGTTCCAATAGCAGTAATTTCATCTTGTAAAGCTTTTACCTCTTCTTGAAGAGCTGCCCTATCAACAGTATCATCATTTGTATCGTTAGCTGATTGTACTGCTAATTCTCTTATTCTTTGTAACATTGAATGAACTTCATCTAATGCACCTTCTGCTGTTTGAATAAGTGAGATACCATCTTGAGAGTTTCTTGATGCTTGATTAAGTCCTCTAATTTGACCTCTCATTTTTTCGGAGATTGATAATCCAGCTGCATCGTCTCCTGCTCTGTTAATTCTGTAACCAGATGATAATTTCTCCATAGATTTAGCACCAGCATTTGTTGATATACCTAATTGTCTGTGAGTGTTCATTGCCATTAAGTTGTTATTAATTCTCATTTTTATTCCTCCTTGATTTTGTTTGTTGGCATCCTTGCCAAAATATTTTAGTACCTTTGGCCAAAAGGTTTTTTAACTTTCATTATTATTATCGGACGCTTGTCCAATAACTTTAGCATTTTCATCAGAATATTTTTCTTTTATCTGCAAAAATTTATCTAAATTGTCAAATAGTATGTCCACTAGGTTCGGATCAAAGTGTTTTCCACTTTCTTCTTTAAAATATTTTAGTATATCATTTATCACCCAAGCTTTTTTATATACTCTAGGAGATCCTAATGCATCAAATACATCAGCTATTGCTGCTATCCTTCCATAGATATGTATTTCTTCTCCTTTTAATCCTCTTGGATAACCTTTCCCATCGTATCTTTCGTGATGTTCATGAGCCACTATGGATGCTGCCTTTAGGATTTCTCTTTTTGAATTCTTTAGTAGATTATATCCTATTGTTGTGTGTGTTTTTACTACATTAAATTCCTCTAACGTTAATTTACTAGGTTTAAGCAATATATTATCAGGAACTGCAACCTTGCCTATGTCATGTATTGGTGAAGCATGGGTAAGGAGCATAGTATCTCTCTGTGATAATCCATATTCTTCTGCTAGTAACTTACAATATTTAGAGACTCTCTTTACATGTGAGCCTGTTTCTTCTGATCTTGCTTCTGTAACTTCTCCTAATGTGTATAATATTTCTTTCTGAGTTGCTTCTATTTCTAAATTTAGACATAGGTTATCGAAAGTTGCAGATATACTTTTGTGAAATACATCTAATAATTCCATATCCACATAATCAACATTGTCATCATTCTCTATAAATATAATAGCTTCATTTCCTGCTGTACTTCTATATCTAGCTATATAACAATTATCAAAGAGTTCATGGTCTCCACCATTATATATTTTATTTGCTTTTATTAAATCAGTTTCTGAGACAGTTTCTCTTATTTTTTTATTGATAGAATCCTTATACTTACCAGTTCCGCCAACTATATTAAATATGTGAGTTTCACCTTGCCTAACTGCTGCAAAGGAGTTAATATTGCATTCATCTCTACCTTTACATTGATTGATTAATGAACTAAGATGACATAGACTAGATATTAAAAAATCATTTAACGCGTCCTTTTCATATAGTTTAGATATGGATGATACTACTTTTTCCATTGACTCTCTATTGTTTTTTATGCGATTAATATCCCTAAAGGATCTTAGGGATGATAAAATAACTGTATTCATTTTTTTAGAAAATAAATCTGTTTTGTTTTCATAGCCATTTATATCATAGTTCAATATGATTTCATCTTGTAAACTACTAGAACCTTTCCCTGTCATTAAAACAATTCTAATATCCGTATTTTTCAGATCTTCTCTAATATATTTTGCCAAGCCTAGACCCGAGTCTTTTTCTTCTAAAAATACATCCAATAATACTAAGGCTATATCCTCATTCCTTTTTAATATATTAACTGCTTCTTGAGATGTATAAGCACTATAAAACTCTATACCTTTATCCTCGAAGGTAAGATCTTTATTGATTTCTTTCAGCATCCTATGTATAAAATTATCATCATCTACTATCAATACTTTCCAGAATCCACTTTTATTAATACAAAATCTTTCTGTACCTTCCATGGTAGCTATTACTCCTCCTTGAGTAGTCGCAAATTTAATTGCCTTATTTATTGAAAAATTTTTTTACATCTTCTAGTTTAGAAATATTATTAAGGGCTGCCAGATTTTCTTCTTCCATTTTTTTATATAACTCATTACGTATTATATCAATGTCTTTTGGTGCTTCGATACCAATCTTGACCTTACCTTCTTCTATTTCTATTATTTTTATTTCAATTTTTCCATCTATAATTATGGATTCATCTTTTTTTCTAGTAAGTATCAGCATATTATTCGCCTCCTACTTTGGAGTCTTGATTGAAGATAAAATGTTTTGTAGTGTATCTTTCATCATCTAGAATTACTTGTTTACCTAACCTTTCCTTTGTATTAATTACTATTGGGCCTAAAAGATTAGTTGTCATTTTCTTCATATCTGTTGGTATAACTACTATTGTATATATGTTTATATCTTCTTCTTTTTCTATCTTTAATTTATTAATTGCTGTCTGCGGAAGTAATATATCATAGTCACTGAATATTTCAAAAGGATTTATGACAATAAATGACAAGTTTTGGTTATTAATTGATTGTAGCCAGTGAAAAGGGCTTTCCTTATCTTCATTCAATATAATTATAAATTCCTTTTCTTCTTCAAATGCTGGAATTCCTTCTTCAAAAATAATTATTTTTCCTTTTCTATCTCTATTTCTCCAAAATTTCTAGTTTTTATCTTCATTTGTATTACCTCCTTTATTCTTAATTGATAATAATCAATTAAAAGAAATATCTCGACACTAATTCCATTATAATACAAAATGTGGAATTATTATACATTAATTTTGAGCCTTCTTCTATGAGCATTTGTACCCAAAAACTTAAAAAGAGGACTTTTGTCCTCTTTATTTTATCTTAGAAAATCCATTAAACTCGGCTGTATTATTCTAGACCCTACTGCTAGGCTTGCTCTATATGCATTTTCTGCTATAGCTAGATTCATATAAGCTTCTGGTAAGCTAACATCTTCATTGAAAGATAATAACTCTTTTAGATTCACTATTTGATTTTCTATTTTATTCTTTGTTAAGTCTAATCTATTGGATTTTGCTCCTATCTCTGCTGTAACAGATAGGACATTGCTCATGGCATCTTTTATGTCTGTTAATGCCGATTGAAGGTCATCGTTGTTATTTGTATTTAGTGCTGCTTCTAATTTCTCAAACATATCGAATAAATATGCTTTGTCACCAACACTAACATCTGATGTATAATCCTTATTTCCACTACCAAATATCTTATTTCCTAAAGTATTTACGGATACTCTTTCTGCAACTCCTACATTATATACAAATATCTCGTCCTTTTTTTCTCCTGTAGGATTTCCATTTTCATCTAAAACATCATATTTCTTTAAATCTACTAAATAATTTCCATTCTCATCCAATAGAGGCTTATCGGTTTTAAATCCTGTAAATATGGATCTTCCTGCATAGGTAGTATTACCTATTTGAATCAAATGTCCCTTTAATTCTTTTATCTCTTCTTTTATCTTATCTAAGTCTTCGGAATTAGTTCCATTGGCAGCTTGTACCGTTAATTCGTTCACTCTATGAAGTACAGAATTTATTTCCTTTAGTGCTGATTCAGTTTCTTTCATCCAAGAGGCTGCATCTTTTGTGTTTCTGAGATACTGTTCTACCTTTGATATATCTGTATTAAATTTCAAAGATTTACTTGCACCTATTGGGTCATCTGACGGTACTCTAAATTTCTTCCCTTCAGTCATTTCATATTGCAATCTCTCTAGTCTTTGTAATGTGCTATTTAGATTATATGTCATATTACTTACAAGCATATTATTTGTTATTCTCAATTATACTACCTCCCAACCATTCCCAATCTATTTACAGTAACATCTATTATCATATCCATAGTTGATATCATCTTTGATGAAGCTATATATGCGTGTTGAAATCTTATCATATCTGCCATTTCTTCATCTAGATTTACTCCAGATATAGATTGACGTTTTGAGTCTATGTTTTTTTGCATTAGTCCTTGGGTTTCATAAAACCTTTTGGCCTGTAAACTATCTACTGCCATGGAAGAAAGCATAGATTTAATAAAATCATCCGGAGTTCCTTGTGATATATCTCCTGTAAAAAATGTCTTATCTTCCCTTTGTTTTATCAGTGCTAGAAGGTTTATATTATCATCTGCTGAGCCGCCAGGATTTCCTGCTGCTGCTATGTTTTTTACATCTTCTAATATGCTTTTATCTAAGGTTAAAGTTGCTGCTGGGCTATTTGGGTCATATTTAAAGAAATTAATTCCCGTTACACTATTTCCATTTTCATCTTTTAACGTATAACCTTTACTATGCAAATCATTAAACTTATCTGCAAACCCTTTGGCAAATTCATTTAATTGTTTTTGAAAATATGGTATACCTCTATAAGTATTTCCTTCTCCATTTCCTGTAAGCATATCCAATAACCCTTTTAGTTCACCTGATCTTAGGTTTACTTCACCGCCGTTTTCCCAGATTAATTTATATTCTTTTTCAGTTCCAGTATCTGTGGCTTTAAGTGAAAGTTTATTTGTAGATAAATGGTCTACTATGGATATTCCACTAAGAGAAATATTATATTTTCCATCTGGTGATTCATTTACTTTTATATTTACAATTTTAGATAATTCATCTACTAACAGCTCTCTTCTATCTCTTAAATCATTAACTTGTTTCCCATCTATTTCTAAGGAATAAATTTGTCTATTTAATCCTGCTATTCGTTCACTTAAGCTATTTACAGTCTTTATTTTTGCATCTATTTCATGTTCTGTTTCTGTTTTCATATTCATTAATCTTTGTGTTGTTTCATTGATATGTTTCGTAAATGCTAAGGCATTTTCTCTTACTGGTTCTCTAAAGGATATATCCGATGAGTTTTTACTCATTTCATCTAAACTTTTATAAAGTCATTCATATATTGTGTAAAACTACTCTTAGAAGGTTCACCCATTAGTTTTTCTATTTCTGTCAAAGAATTTTTCTTTATTTCCCATTCTCCCAATGGAGCCATTTCACTCCAGTATTTAAAATCTACAAAGGAATCTCTTACTCTTTTAACATTGTAAATCTCTGTGCCAGTACCTAAAAATCCTATACCTGGCATTTTAAATGGATTAGTAGCTCGTTGCTCCACTTGTTGTCTTGAGTATCCCTTCGTGTTTGCATTATCTATATTATGATTTGTGGTATATAAGGCTCTTTGTGACGCAAGAAGTCCTCTCACCGCTGAATTAAATCCAAAAAACATTTACTCAGTCCCTTCATAAAAATTTTGATTAGTAAATCTATCTTCCAACTAATCCAACCCTATTTACAACTGTCTCTATCATCTCATCAATAGCGTTTATTACCCTAGAGTTTGCTGTATATGAATGTTGGAATTTTATCATATCGGCCATTTCTTCATCCAAGGATACAGCCGATATACTTTGTCTTCTTTCATCTATGGTATTTATTAGAAAACCCTGATTTTCCGCTATAAGTCGTGAAGACTTTCTCTCTTCTCCCAAAGAAAAGATTATATCTCTATAATAATCATCTGTACTCATTTCTCCAAAGATAGTCTTATTTCTCAATTCATATATACCCTTAGCTATATCTCCATCACTAATTCCACCAGTTATGGATATTGCTATTTTATTGTAATTCGAAAGTTCTGGATTAACTTTGATATTGGAAGCATTAATTACTCCACCTGAACCTACGAAGAAATCCCCTCCCTTATTGCCTTCTAAATCTATTCCCGTGGAATGTAAAGCATTTATTTCATTTGCAAGGTTTTGTACAAATGTATCTAATCTATTCATATATTCAACCATAGATTTATCCCTTACATCTATGAATCCTGCCAATTCACCTAATCCATTTAAATCTATTTTTTCATTGGATTTTTCCCAGTATATATGTCCTAACCCATTGTTATCATTTTTTATATCTATTCTGCTGATAAAACTTCCATTAACTATATCTCTTCCTTGTAAAGATATTATTGTTTCTCCAAAGGTATTTTCATAGGATGTAATCGGCAATAATTCTGATAATCTATCTATAAGTGCATTTCTTTCATCTCTAAAGTCATTGGCTTTCATTCTACTATTCTCGCCTTCTACTAGCTTAACACTTTTATTTAATTCTCCTATTTTATCCAATATATTATTGACTTCATCAACTTTAGTAAGCATCTGTTTGTTTAAGTTATGTCTTATATCATTAAGCTGCCTTGATATATGATTAACAGTTTCTGCAAATGCAACGGAAGATTCATGTACTAATCCCCTAATAGTTAAGCTATCTGCTTCTTTAGAAAGCTCATCCCAATTTTTCCATAAACCATCCATTACTTTTTGTAATCCACTATCTGTTATTTCATTAAATACTCCCTCTATATCTTCAAGTATTTGTGCTTTTGCATAGTGGTATCCAAAACTGGCATTTTCACGTCGAAGTTTCAAATCTAGGAACTCATCTCTTATCTGCCTTATTTGGATAACATTAACACCTGTACCTGTTTGAAATCTACCATCAGCAGATTTGGTATATGAATTACTTGCATGTATTGCAGATTGTCTTACATAATTTGGATTATTTGCATTTGATATATTATGTGATACTGTGTCTAAAGATTTTCTTGAAGCTTGCAATCCTGATATTGATATATATAATCCTCCGAATCCCATTCCTACACCTTCCTATCAAAAATACTATTTCCACTGGATTTCTTGTTTTCTTTTCCATATCCTGGATCTATATGAGTATTTGTAATTAAGTTCATATTAAAATCAATCCAATCTAGATTATCTTGTATAAGATCATTGTTTAATTTATTTCTCAATGAAAGTTCTGCCATGACTTCCTTCATCTTATCTCTAATATATATTAATCTACTGTTGTCTTCTGGTATTCTTTCTATTACATTAGAAATAGGAGTGTTTACAGCTAGCCCCCAAGTATCTAATAATTTTTCTCTTTCTTCCTCTAAAAGAGCCATTTCATTTATTAGAGTTTCTTCTTTTTTTGTAGTTTCTTCTAATTCTCGCATATGATTGTTTATAATCATATCTGCCTTTTTAAATGAAAGTTCTTTTAATTCTGTTAAAACAGTCAATTCCTTTTCCATCACCGCTTCTAGCTCTTCCCTAAAAGTCATTTTCATCACCGGCCATTAAATTTTTTTTGTCAAAATTAATACTTTCAAGCATTTTTTCAGCTATCTTTTTCCCTTCTATATGATATGTTCCTGATTGAATTTGATTTTTTATATCTTCAACCTTATCCATACGTATTTCTTCTACGTCTTTAATTTTTTGCAATGCATATTGAAATTCTATAGCTTTTTCAGATATTTTAATTTGATCAATATCCTTTGATCCTTTATCCGAATTAACTTTCTTGACCCCCGAATTTTTGTTATACACTTGAAAAATATTATCTATTTTATTTATTCTCATAAAAAACACCCCACTTAACTTTCTATTATTATTATCGGTAAGATGGGGTGTTTCTTTAGCATATTATTTTCTTTTTTCATATCTATCTATTACTCTAAATTTTTCTTCTACTTTTTTATCTATTGTTCTTTTAGTTGATCTTGCAGAATCTACTACTTGTCCCAACTCTCTTTGAAGGTTATTCTTGCATTTATCACAAAACCTTCCTGTTCTAATACTTACACCACATTTTTCACATTCTAATATTAAATTACTGCCTTCTCCTATTTCTAGTCTTCCTTCCCTTAAAAATACTATTATCTTCCTTGAATCCACTCCCGTAGCTTCTTCAACCTCCGAAATAGTTGCTCCTGGATTATCATATAGATACTCCTTTACCTTTTGAAATTCATCCTCACCAGTCTTTCTGCAACTATGGCAGATTCTAAATCCATCATATTGATAAATTTTTCCACACTTAGCACAATTTCTTATATCCATACTTTCACATCCTTTAGTTATTTTTGCTTGATGTCAAGGCTATACCTATTACTTCCTTAGCACCATTATTTATAAGCACTCTACTGCACTCATCCATAGTTACTCCAGTTGTTATAATATCATCTACTAAAAGTATCTTTTTTCTTTCTATTTCACTAGAATCTTTTATTTGAAATGAGCCCTTTAGATTTATGATTCTATCAATTTTATTTGAATGACTTTGCTCTTTTGTCCATTTAGTCTTTATTAGATTCTCCCTTAATAAAGGTTTTTCAAGATTTTTTGATATGTAAACTGCCAATAACTCTGCTTGATTATAACCTCTTAATGCTTCTTTTCTTTTATGGGTGGGGACATAAATAATTATATCTATATCTTCGGCTATTTTTTTATTTTCAATAGTCCTAATCATAATTTCTCCAAATGGTTTATATAAATAGTTCTTTCCATTATACTTATAGTTCTTCATCATCTCTCTAATAAATCTATTATATGAAAGCGAGTAATACACCTTATTGATATATATGGAATCTATTTGCACTTCTCTATTTAATACTTCCAAGTTCTCATAACACTCTTTACAGATATATCCTTTAATGCTTCCATTTTTCTCTTTGCAAAAAAGACAAATATGTTTTGTTGGAAAAAGTAAACTATTTAAGGTTTGAAGCAAGTTTATCCCTCCATGAAAATAGATACATAATTTCTAATCTTTTTATCTAATGCTGAGTATCTCTTTGTTATTCTATTATTTTTTATCATCATAGATAAATATTTTTCTTCTCCTACTAATACTACTAAATTTTTAGCCCTAGTAATGGCTGTATATAATAAGTTACGAGTTAAAAGCATCGGTGGTCCCCAACTAATTGGCATTACCACCACTGGAAACTCTGAGCCCTGAGATTTATGTACTGTTGTTGCATAGGCTAATCTTAACTCATCTAATTGATTAAATTCATATTCTACTTCCTTTTCATCGTCGAATAAAACTTTCATTGTCCTATCTTCTTCATCTATATCAATTATAAAGCCAAAATCTCCATTGAATACGCCTTCACCAGTATCTACTTCTAATCCATCTCTTACTGTTTTCCATTCAGTTGTATAGTTGTTTTTTATTTGCATCACCTTATCACCAACTCGAAACAGTTCATCTCCAATTTGTTTTTCTGCTTTGGACTTATCTTTAGGATTTAGGACGGACTGTAAATGTTTATTTAGTGAATTGATGCCTACATCCCCTTTTTTCATCGGAGTTAGAACTTGAATATCTCTTACTTTATCTACTCCATAAAAATTAGGAAGTCTTTCATGACAAAGTTCTAATATAGTCTCTAATATTCCATCAGTACTGTTTCTAGTTAAAAAAAAGAAGTCTTTATCCTTTTCATTTAGAATAGGTTCTTCTCCTTTATTTATCTTATGGGCATTAACTATTATCATACTCTCTTCTGATTGTCTAAATATTTCATCTAACCTTACAACCTTAATTACTCCCGACTCAATAATATCTCCGAGCACGTTTCCAGCCCCCACTGATGGCAGCTGATCTGTATCTCCTACTAGAACCACACGGGTTCCCGGTTTCAAAGCCTTTAAAAGTGAGTTCATGAGAAGTATATCTATCATAGAAGATTCATCTATAATAATTAAATCTACATCTATAGGACTGTCCTCATCTTTTCCAAATGCCATAGATTCCTCTTCCATAAAGGAGTATTCCAATAGTCGATGTATTGTCTTTGCCTCTATTCCTGTAGTTTCCGTCATCCTTTTAGCTGCTCTTCCTGTTGGCGCTGCAAGAATCACTGATAGATCCATATCTTCACAAATCTTTATTATAGCATTAATTGTAGTAGTTTTACCTGTACCTGGCCCTCCTGTAATAACTACTAATCCATTTTCTAAAGCTTCTCTTATTGCCACAATTTGTTTTTTAGCGAATAGAATGTTTTCTTGTTCTTCTATTCTTTTAATTTCCTTTTCCACATCTATCTCTAATTCTTCCAATTTGACCTGAGATAATTCTACGAGTTTTCTGCTTACATTATTTTCTGCCATATGAAATGGAGTATAGTATACAAGAGTATCTTCATTATCTGCAATTAAATGAATATTTCCCCTAAGTCCCAGATTCCTTATACCTTCTTCTATTAAACTGTTTTCTGCATCTAATAGCCTAGAAACATTAGATATTAGCTCGTTCTTAGGCACATAGCAATGGCCATTTCCTGCGAATTCCATTATTATATATTTAATTCCAGCTTCTATTCTATATGGTGACTCTTTATTTATACCCATTTTTGCTGCTATCTTATCAGCAGTTTTAAATCCTATACCGTAAATATCCTCTGATAGTCTATAAGGATTTTCACTAATTATATTTATTGTATCTTTGCCATAATTTTTATATATTTTTATACCGTAGTTAACTGTGATACCGTACTGCTGCAAAAATACCATTATATCTCTAAGTTCTCTTTGCTCAGCATAAGCCTCTACTATTATTTCAAGTTTTTTCTCACCTATGCCACTTATTTCCTTTAATCTTTCTGGATTATATTGTATGATTTCCAATGAATCCAGACCAAATTTCTCCACTATTCTCTTAGCGGTCTTAGGACCAATATGGGGAATTAGACCCGATGAAAGGTAGTTTTCTATTCCTTTTAATGTAGATGGCACTACTGTTGATATACTTGTAAATGATAATTGTTCACCATAGGTAGGATGATATATCCATTCTCCCTCTACCTTTACAGTCTCTTCTAGATTTATAAAAGGGGTATTACCTACTATAGTAACTGGTCCATCGGATGTATTAAGTTTTGCAACTGTATAACCATTGGCTTCATTTCTAAATCTTATTTCTTCTATTACACCCTCTAGAATCAACATTCATTTCACTCCTGTTTATTCAATTCATAGCCATAGGCCACTTACGCAATTTACAGTTCACAATGCACAATTGTTAAGGTCTAGCTTTGCAGTATTTTTTGCGACCAGCGGTCGCTTCCTTAATTGTGAACTTAAGTAGAGAACCAAAATCATGGTTTTTGATTTTGTGTTCATCGCTTAGCTACTGATATTTGCCCGCAGGGTATAATTCGGTAGTCCTTTAGGGTTTGTTCATCTAGTGCATTGTGAATTGTGAATTTGCTAACTCCTTAATAATTCAACCTTATCTATCTTTTCCCATGGCAAATCTAAATCTGGTCTGCCAAAATGTCCATATGCAGCTAATTGTCTATAAATCGGTCTTCTTAAGTCTAAACCTCTAATAATAGCTGCTGGTCTAAGATCAAAATGTTTATTAACTAGTTCTTGAATTTCCGTATTGGATATCTTTCCAGTTCCAAAAGTATCTACATATATTGATAAAGGTCTTGCTACACCTATAGCATATGCCAGCCCTACTTCACACTTGTCTGCTAATCCTGCAGCTACTATGTTTTTTGCTACATATCTTGCAGCGTATGCAGCTGATCTATCTACCTTTGTTGGATCTTTTCCTGAGACTGCTCCTCCACCATGTCTTCCATATCCACCGTAAGTATCTACTATTATCTTTCTTCCAGTTAATCCAGCATCTCCCATAGGACCACCCACAACAAATCTTCCTGTAGGATTTACGTAGTATTTTGTATTTTCATCTAATAACTCTTTAGGTATTATTGGCATTACTACATGTTTTATTATATCTTCTTTAATAGTCTCTAAGGTCACATCCGGACTATGTTGGGTAGATACTACAACATTTTCTATTCTTACAGGTTTATCGTCAAGATACTCTACAGTTACTTGAGTCTTTCCGTCTGGTCTTAAATATTCTAATGTACCATCTTTCCTTACATCTGATAATCTCTTAGCTAATTTATGAGCTAATGATATAGGCAATGGCATTAGTTCTGGTGTTTCATTACATGCATAACCAAACATCATCCCTTGATCTCCTGCACCAATTAAATCTAGTTCATCATTAGAGTTGGTTTTTTGCTCTAGTGCTTTGTCTACTCCCATAGCTATATCCCCTGATTGTTCGTTTATAGAAGTAAGCACAGCACATGTATCTGAGTCAAATCCATATTTTGCCCTTGTATACCCTATTTCTTCTATCGTTTGTCTCGCAATCTTTGGTATGTCAACATAACAATTAGTAGTGATTTCCCCTACTACTAGTACCATTCCAGTAGTTACAGTTGTCTCACATGCCACCCTCGCATTGGGGTCTTTTTCAAGTATTGCATCCAGTATTGAATCTGAGATTTGGTCGCATACTTTATCTGGATGCCCTTCTGTTACTGATTCAGAAGTAAATAACCATTTTTTCATTCGCTTTCCTTCCTCCTTAAATTTTTCTATTAGGTGCACTTTTATATTTTCCAATTTTAATGTAAAAGAGAAAATATTCTTCTCTGTGTTAAGTCATATTACGCAGTCTCACTGCACAAATTCATTTGCTCATTATCATTCGCATGAATTTTGCGTTCGTTGCCTTTTTGTCCAACGAGCATTCGCGAGTTGTAGACAAAACGGACAGCGTAGGTGCGTTTGACCTACTAAAGCTCACTATCGTTCGCTAAGTTAGGTCATTTTCCACAGTCTCGAAACACAAATCTATTTGCTCGCTGCGCTCGCATAGATTTGGTTCTCGTTGCGTTTGACCTACTAAAGCTCACTATCGTTCGCTAAGTTAGGTCATAAAAAAAACCTTCTCGAGAAAAGGTTTTAGCATTCGCTTTACCTCATCTCTCAGAACATAGTTCTGTGGGATTTAGCACCTTGTATAAATACTGGTTGCCGGATTTCATCGGGCCCATACCCTCCATCGCTCTTGATAAGGAACTATATTGATTTTTTATCTAACAAAGATTTTATCACAATGAAAATTTCTAGTCAATAATGATAAAAATAATCAAAATATTGAAAATACCTTATAGGATATAGTAGCCACGATAATTCCCGATGTTATTATACCCAAGGATATAGATAGCAGTGCTTTTCTAAAATTCATTTTTAACAAGGATGCTATAACTGACCCTGTCCATGCACCAGTACCTGGCATTGGTATGGCTACAAATATAAAAAGTCCTAGTAAACTATATTTCTTTATAATAGCTGCTTTACTCATAGATCTCCTTTTTACCCATCCTACAGTTTTTGAAAATATTACAGTCTTTTCAAAGTATGCCATGATTGGGTGAAGTAATTTTAATAAAAAAGGTACTATTATCATATTTCCTATTATACTAAGGATTGTACTATGTATTGGACTAAGTCCTAGAGATATGCCTAAAGGCACTGCCCCTCTAAGTTCTATTATAGGCAGCATTGCAAAAAATATTACTATTAGCTCTGTTTGTAACTCTTCTAATAATTCCAGCATAAAGATTCCTCCAATCTTACTATAATTATAAGGTATTTTTTAGCCTTATTCAATTAACTTATGTTTAATTTAAAACTATTCCCCACATATTTAAACTACACACAATATGACCTATGAATAAATTCATACTATGAATTTATTTCATAGGTCTTTCGTATTATAAATATTTATAAGTAATACAAACTGAATAATACAAAATGGATGATAAAGCCTCATAAGGAAATAAAACCCATATGGCATATTATTTGCAAGCCTATAAAGATAACTATACAATTAATTTTTAAATCAATAACTTAGGAGATGAAAAAAATGATAAAATTAAACAACAAAGAAACAATTAAATTTAAACTGATTGTAATTCCCTTAATATTAGTACTTATTGGAATTCTAAGTATAGCTATAATTACTTCAGGTTTATTTAAGAAAAATTTATTAGATGCAAAAAAAGTGAGTGGTTTTGAGCTGGCAAGTCAAGTAGTTGACAGAATAGAAGATAATTCAAATGCAATTAAAAATATCAACGAAATCCTAGAAGAAAATATGAGAACCGCAGCAAAAACTACTATTAATAACCAAGGAAATTTAAGTAACGAGCTACTCGATAGTATTGTAGAGAACTCCACTGTAGACGCCATCTATTGGTACAATAAAGATATGGAAATCATCTACTCTACAGTGCGAGGAGATATCGGATGGCAAGTACCTGCAGATCATCCGCTGACTAGGTTTATGGAAAGTAATGATAATGAGATAATGGAGGATATTAGACAAGATGGTGCATCAGAAAATGGGAATTATTTTAAATTTGGGGCAATAAAGGCTAAAGATGGTGAATTTGTGCAAATTGCTATTCTTGCTAATAAGGTTCAGCAATTAACAGAACAATATGGATACCAAAATCTTGTTGAAGATTTATCCGAAGCAGATAATATAGTCTATGCAGGATTTATTGACCCTAATGCTAAAGTTTTAGCCAACAGTGATATAAGTAAGGTAGGATCGGAAGAAAGTAAGGAATACATTATCAATGCCATTACCAGCCAAGAGCCTTATTCTTATGTATATGATAATGAAGGCACTGAAGTATATGAGGTTCTAATGCCTATTAATATGAACAATAAATATTTAGGAACATTAGAACTCGCCTTCTCTATGGAAGAAACTTATAAAGCAATTAATAGAAATGTTTTTATTATTATAACCATAGGGGTTTTAGTATTTACTATATTAGGAATCATATTGTATTCTATATCTAGAGGTATAGCAAAGAATCTTAATATTACAAAAGAGCATTTAAACATTATGACATCAGGAGACTTTACTGCGAAGATTCCCGATAAATTTATTGCCCAAAACGATGAATTTGGTGAAATTGCAAATGCTATGAAAAATGTTCAAAATTTTATCAGGGATACAACAAAAAATATAGCGGACTCTTCAGAGAGATTAAAATTAGCGTCACAAAAGCTAACATATGCTAGTCAACAGTCAGCTATAGTATCAGAAGAAATAGCAAATACAGTTCAAGAAATAGCAAAAGGAGCCAATGATCAAGCTCATGATACGGAGCAAGGTGCAATAAATGTTAATATCCTCGGTGATTTAGTAGAAAGAAATCAGAATTTCATTGAAGAATTAAATATGTCTACACAAGAAGTGAATATTTTAAAAGATGAAGGTATTAATACTATAAGAGAATTGGTATTAAAGACAAAAATGAATCAGTCCTCTGTAAAGGAAATAAATGAAATAATTACAAATACAAATGAAAGTGCAGAAAAAATTGAACTTGCCAGTCATATGATTCAAAGTATTGCAGAACAAACTAATCTATTGGCATTAAATGCTGCTATAGAAGCAGCAAGAGCTGGAGACGCTGGAAAGGGGTTTGCTGTTGTAGCTGATGAAGTTAGAAAGCTGGCTGAAAGATCTAATGAATTTACAGAAGAAATAGTTACAATAATAAAGGAATTAACTACTAAAACAGAGTATGCAGTAGATAATATTAAAAAGGTTGAAGAATCCACAGAAATTCAGGTAAAAAGCGTAGAAACAACTCACGAAAAATTTGATGGTATTGCTTTAGCCATAGAAAAAATGAAAAATGCAATAATAGATGTCAATCATTCTGGTGAAGAAATGAGAAATAAAAAAGAAGAAATAATAGTAATCATTGAAAATCTATCTGCGATCTCAGAAGAAAATGCTGCTGGAACAGAAGAAACCTCAGCATCTATAGAAGAACAAATGGCATCTATGCTAGAAATAGAAAATGCATCTAGAATTTTATTAGAATTAGCAGAAGAAATGTATGATAGCATTTCAAAACTTAAATATTAAAATAGTATTATTCAAATTATTTATTTTTGATTCATATGAAAAACAAGAGATATATAGAGATATTTATAGATTATTTTTAATATAGTGCGTTTTTTTACATTATATCTTATATTCATCTTATTTTAGTCGAATACTACCAATTTTATACTATTGCATTTTCTCCAAATCCGTCGTATACTATAATAGTTGAGTGAGCGACGGGGTGTAGCGCAGTTTGGTAGCGCACGTGGTTTGGGACCATGGGGCCGGGGGTTCAAATCCTCTCACCCCGACCATCGACAAAATGACTAAAGAAATCTTTAGTCATTTTTTTATTTTTTTGTTTTAATATCTATAACTCTTCTATTAGTTTCCTACACTTTGTTATTTCATTCTTTATCAGCTTTCAATTGTTATTGTCCTCAACTTGTAATATGTTTGTAACCTAATTGATATATTTAAATTATATAATAGAATGGACAAGTAATCACAGGGAAAAAAGGGAGAATTGAAAGTTTCTACCAAAAAATTACATAAAATATTACGAGGTGAGATTATGAAAAAAAATTTAAAGAAAGTTTTTGTATCTTTGCTAACTGCTACTACGATTTTTACATCTACTGGACCAGTCTTAGCAAATAAAATTACTGTAAACATGCCATATTCCATATATCAAAATATTGAAAAGAATAATATTTCCTCTGGAGTAGTCCATGAGAAAATAATGCGTTTCACTACTGCTGGATGGTGGAATATAAATGTTCTTAGAATCAATCTATTAGACCCACATACTGAGATAAAAAGTCTAATAAATCCAAATGGTATGCCAAGTAGGGACAAGGTTAGTTCCATGGTAGAAAAACATAATGCTGTAGCTGGAATAAATGGAGATTTTTTCAATTACAGCCCCATGCCATCAACTTTGGGTGCATTAATAGAAAATGGTGAGCTTTTAACTGCCCGTCGGGATGATGCTAAACCTTTGCTTCCCGGATTCTTTGTAGATTTTTTAAATAATGCTAATATTGACTATTTCCAGAGGACAATGGAAGCTACTAATCTTACAAAAGGAAATAAAATCAACATAAATGCCGTAAATAATGTGTCGACATATTTCGATGCTGTAACTCTTCTAAATAAACACTGGGGCCCTAAATCCATAGGAACTAAATTCCATAATGATTTAGTAGAGGTAGTTGTAAAAAATGATATAGTAACAGATGTAAGGGTCGGTCAAGAGGCTATAGATATTCCTGAAGATGGTTATGTATTGATAGTAAGGGGTTATCAAAAATCACAGGAACTTCAAACCTTTTCTGTAGGTGATTCTATAGAGCTTAATATATCCAGTACTCCAGATATTAACAATATCAAGTTTTCCATAGGTGGAGGAAGTTATATACTTAAAAATGGCGAATTAAACCGCCCCGATCTTGATTCTCCTGGAAATGCTCCTAGAACTGGGATTGGAATTAATAAAGACGGTACAGAGGTAATTTTAGTGACTATAGATGGTAGAGATACTTCCTTTAAGGGAGTTACTCAAGAAATGTTTGGAGCAATCTTTAAAGAGCTTGGAGCGTACAATGCCTTAAATTTAGATGGTGGTGGTTCTACTGCCATGGCTATAAAACCTGTTGATTCTCAAAAAGCCGTAATAGTAAATAAACCATCTGAAGGTGCTGAGAGACCTGTTGTAAATGGTGTAGGAGTATTCTCTAATGCTCCTGTAGGCGAATTATCATATATTAAGGTGTCTACTGATGATAGCAATATGTTTATAAACACTACAAGAGAATTTACAGTAAAGGGATATGACCAGTATCATAATCCTGTAACTATTGATGAATCTAAACTTGTATTTACTCAAGAGGGAGTAAATGGTAACATAGCTGGCAATAGTTTCAAAGCTCTTTCCCAAGGAAAAGCAAAAATCACTGCCAATTATGATAATATAACTAATTCAATAGACATCAATGTATTAGGCAATGTAAAAGATTTAACTACTGATATGTCTAACTTCAATATAGATATAAATAGTGAAAAAACCTTACCTATATTCTATGGTAAAGATGAAAATGGATATCAAGCTAAGATATATCCTGAGGATATTACGTTTACAACTATAAATAATATCGGAAGCGTAACTAACGGAATATTTTATAGCGCTGATACATCTGTAGCAGGTGTTCTTACTGCTAAACTAGGCGAAGGAATTGAAAATATCTTAGTATCTATTGGTAGTGAAGGTAAATTAGTAGAGAGATTTGAGTCCCTTGATAATTTAAGATTTTCTGCATATCCAGAAACAGTAATAGGTGGAATAGGTCTTAGTAGTGATGCAAAGGAAGGGAATTCATCCATATCATTAAAATACGATTTCTCTCAAGGAGAAAACACTAGAGCAGCATATCTAACTCTAATGAATGGTGAAAATATTGGGCTACCTATACAAGGTGTACCAAGAAAATTGGGCCTATGGGTCAATGGAGATAATAGTGGCAGCTGGTTAAGAGGAACTATAAAAGACAATAAAGGTAATTCACATACAATTGACTTTGTAAAAACTATTGATTGGACTGGATGGCAGTTTGTAACAACTAATATTCCATCAAATGTTTCATACCCTATAGTTTTAGAAAAAATTTATCCTGTTGAAACTGATAATCTAAAGAAACAATCAGGAGAACTATTATTTGATGGTCTTACAGCATTCTATCCTCCTACACTAGGTAATATAGTATTGCCTACTCCAAGTACATTAAAGGATAGCAAAAATATTAAAACTAATGTTAATAAAGATGGCTTTTCCTTTGCTGTATTCATGGAGCCAAAGGGATTAAATCAATTAGTAAAATATGATGCTAGCTCTAAAATTAAATCTAAGATTAATACTCACAAAATAGCTATTTCTTTAAACGGTATGTCAAATGAGTTTGTAAAGGGCTTAACTAATTATGCAAGGATTGATGCATCTGGAGCTTATAAAAGAAACAAACATCAAGATGTCGCTTTTATAAATGTAAATACTGGGAAGAATGGTATTAGGGAAACTAATGCTGAACAATGGAATAAATTAAAGGCTGATTTAAATGGAACAACTGAAAACAATATCGTTCTTTTATTCCCTACACCGATATTCGGTTCCAATGGATTTACAGATACTTTAGAAGCAGACCTTCTTCATAAGCATTTAGTTGAAACTAGAGAAAAAGGTAAGAATATATTCGTTGTCCACGGAGGTAATTCCAATACTTCAGATTTAAAAGATGGCATAAGATATATTGGATTAAATACTAAAACTTTAGGAAAACCAGAAGATATTTATGATTTATCTATTATAGAGTTTACAGTAAATGGCTCTGATGTAACTTACACCGTTTCTCCATTATTTGAGAAGCCAGGAGTTAAAGTAGGTAAGTAAATGAAAATGACTTAGGAATACATTCCTAAGTCATTTTATAATCTTACATAACCATTTTTAAATTGATTATACAGCATCTTAGCTATACCTACGCTATTATCTCCTTTAGTCATTTCCTTAGATAATTCTTCTAGATGCATTTCTTCAAATATACGTGTCCCCTGAGATTTCTCTATTAAACCATTATCATCAGGAACGGTTTTTTTCATTTCCTTTAGCATCATATAAATAAATATGCTTTCGAATTCACGACATACATCCATCAATTTTTTATCATCTTCAGTATGTTTCAAATTCTCAATTTTTTTCTGAACTAAAGAAGGATCTCTATCCGTATTTATAATATTATTAGTTGGTGATATTTCCATTAGTTCACCTCATTATTCTTTTAAATTATTATACTATAATTATTAATTATCTTTTTAAATTATTGGCTAATTGCAACATTTCATCAGAGGTAGTAATTGTCTTTGAATTGATTTCATACGCTCTTTGTGCAGTAATCATCTTTACCATTTCATCTACTACTTGAACATTTGACGCTTCTAAATATCCTTGTATTACCCTAGTACTCATTTCTTCAGCCTCTAAAAGTATTTCTTCGCCAGAAGCTGCAGTTGCCCTATATAGATTTTGACCCTCAGATTGAAGACCTTCTGGATTCATAAAGTTAACCAACATAAGTCTTCCAATCTCAACTGTTTCATCATCTTCATCTTTACCATAAATATATCCCAGTTCATCAACTGTAATATCTTTAATTCCTGTCTCTATAGTAATTAAATCGTCGTCTTCACTAAGTACAAAATATCCTTCCGAAGTAACTAAAGTGGCCTCATCTCCGTCGATACTTAACTTGAAGCTTCCATCTCTAGTATATCTTATATCTCCATTTGGCAATTCCACTGCAAAGAACCCTTCTCCATTTATAGCAAAATCATAAGTTCCTTGAGTCTCCATAAAACTACTTGTCCTAAAATCTCTCTTAGTAGCTACTGGCATAACACCATGGCCTACTTCAAGATTTACCGGCCTTCCTTGATCATCATTTATATTAGCTCTTTTTATATTTGCATAAAATAAGTCTTTAAATTCAGCTCTTTGCACTTTATAACTAGTCGTATTTACATTTGCTAAGTTATTAGATATAGTATCTATATTAAATTGCTGTGCCTTCATTCCTGTAGCTGCAGTCCATAATGATCTCATATTATACCTCCTACACTCTTCCTATTTCATTAGCTGCTTTTTCTAACATTTCATCTTGCATCTTAATTACTTTTTGATTTGCTTCAAACTCTCTTAACAAATTTATCATTTCAACCATACCAGATATAGGATTCATATTAGAACCCTCAAGATAACCTTGTAATATTTCACCGTCAAATATATTCTCTTCTGCTACGGTATTATCTGCCATATAGAAAATATTATCTCCACGTTTTCTTAGGAATTCCTTATTATTAATATCCACTATATCTAAAGTATCAACTGGATTGCCATCAATCTGAATCTCTCCATCAGATAAAATATCTATAGTACCATTTCCTAAAAAGATTGTTCCATTTCTTCCTAATACTCTTCTTCCGTCTAGGTCTGTTAGATATCCTTCTGTTATTGCAAAGGATCCATTTCTGGTATATAGAGTCTCTCCATTTTCCCCTTGAATTTTAAAGAATCCATTGCCCTTTATGGCAACATCTAATGTCCCACCAGTATCAATAAGTCCACCATTTGTAAAATCTGTAAACAGCTTTTGAAATCTAACTCCTCCACTCATAGTTCCTATAATATATGATGGCGGATTATAAACTAAACCCTGTAGAAGATTTTCCATATCTCCAGCTTGTTGTACCCTGTTTCCATTGTTATTAATTATATAGTTTTCATAATCAGTTTTATGCTCATCCTCTAGATTCTTGTAAGAAGTTTTTAAGTAACCTTCTTCATCTACTACAAATTCTATTTCCTTAACATAAGATTTTCCCCTAGAAGTGTTTACCACAAAATATCCTTCTTGAGTTCGTGCAGTGTGTACTTGTCCATTAGTTTCATAGGTAATATTATTCTCTCCTGCTATATTTCTTAACTCTGGAGTTCTACTCATTTTTGCCAGTAATTTCTCTGGAAAGGATTCTGTTAGAGAAATATCCCTTTTAAATCCTGCAGTATTTATATTGGCTAAATTATTTGAGAGAACATCTAACTTCTTTTGATTAGCTACTAAAGAAGTAGCTCCAATATATAGACTTCTGTTCATCTTTTATCACATCCTAATAATCGATATCTAATATATTATCGGCTACTCTAATCAAAACTTTAGCCTCTATATTTTTTTGTTGTATTATCTTCTACTATATTACTATCTAAATACTGTACCCACTCTAAAGCCTTTCCAGTTCCTCTAGCAACACAAGATATTGGTTCATTTGCTACATGTACTGAAATACCTGTTTTTTCCGTGATTAGCTTATCCATTCCATAAAGTAAAGCTCCTCCTCCAGTCATTAATATTCCCTTATTACTAATATCAGCAGCTAACTCTGGCGGAGTTCTTTCTAAAACTATATGAACTGTATCTACAATCTCTTGTATAGGGTCCTTGAGAGCTTCAAGCATATCAGTAGAAGATACATTTACAGTTATAGGCAGTCCTGTGAGCAAATTTCTTCCTCTTACTTCCTTAAATTCCTCTTCTTCTCTTCTATATGCAGATCCAATACTAAGCTTCAATTCTTCAGCAGATCTCTCTCCGATCATCATATTATATTTTTTTCTAATATACTTAGATATGGCTTCGTCACATTCATCTCCTGCTATCTTTATAGATCGGCTGACTACTATGCCTCCTAAAGAAATGATAGCTACATCTGTAGTTCCCCCGCCGATATCAACTATCATATTACCGCTTGGTTCAGTGATATCTATCCCTGCTCCAATTGCTGCAGCTATAGGTTCCTCAATCAAATATGTCTTTATAGCCCCTGCTTGATTGCTAGCTTCCATAACTGCTCTTTTTTCTACTTCGGTTATTCCGCTAGGTACACATACTATAACTCTAGGTTTAAGTAAATACCTACCTACAGCCTTCTGTATAAAGTACTTCAACATTCTTTCAGTTATATCATAATCAGATATAACTCCATCTCTCATAGGTCTAATAGCTATAATATTTCCGGGAGTTCTGCCTAGCATTTTTCTTGCTTCTTCACCAACAGCTAAAAACTTATTTGTATTTTGATCTATAGCAACAACAGAGGGTTCCTTTAAAACTATTCCTTTTCCTTTCACGTATACTAATACGCTGGCTGTTCCTAAATCTATCCCTATATCCGCTCTCAAACCACACATAGAAAATTCCTCCTTAATTATCCTTATCCCATATTATATTCTACATAAATTCCAAAACTCCTTCTTTTTTTGGCAATTTCTTCAAAATTTTACAAAAACTGAAGCTCCCTATTATGGGACCTTTTTACTAATCACATAAAATATAATGTTATATTTTATACAATAGACATTTCATCATACTTTAATTTCTAGAATTCCTTTTTAAGTAATATAAAAGTCTATAATCATAATCTTCTAGTTATTTATCATCTTAAGAGTGTCTATATTTTAGATATATACATTACAAATTTTTCTAAAGTACCCTCCTTTGGGTCCCACATTTTTCTTCTATAGGCCTCTAAAAGTTTTTCCACAATATTATACAGGGCCATAGGATTATTTTCTTCAAACCATTCTTTTATATCTTCACTGAACACGTACTTTTCTGCTAATTCTTCATACATCCAATTTTCCATAATATGAGAAGTAGCATCCCATCCAAAGGAGTTACTTATGGTATTATAAATATATCCTGCTGATTTATAACCATGTTTCTTCATAGATTTAATCCAGTTCGAATTTAGTACTCTAATCCTATATATATATTTTAATTCTGTAGCTATATTTCTTGCTTTTATATCAATTGGATTGCTGCTATCTCCATAATACATCTTAGGTTGCTTTCCAGAAATTGCTTTAACAGCACAGGCAAGTCCACCATGATATTGATAATAATCACTACTATCTAAAATATCAATTTCTCTGCTAATTATATTTTGAACAGTTACATCTACTCTTCTCAATTTTTCTATAAGCTGCTCTTTCTCAAATTTACCATTCTTTCCTCTACCGTAGGCATACCCTTGAGAATTTAAGTATATCTCTGATAAATCTTCTCCATTATTCCATCTCTCAATATCAATAGCTTTGTCTATCCCAGTTCCATAAGTTCCTGCCTTAGATCCAAATATTCTTAGAAGCGCATTGTCTTTTGCATCTTCTTCTCTATATCCCAATTTTATTTCCTTCTCTATATCTGCCTTGACATGTTGATATATATAGTTTTCATTTTCTTCCAACTCAGATACTTTCTCAAACGCTTTATCAAGCAGATCTATAATACCTTGAAATGTATCTCTAAATGATCCAGAGATTTTTACGATTACATCAATTCTTGGTCTGCCTAACTCCTCCATAGATATAAACTCTAAATCTACTACTTCGCAATTTTTCTTATTCCAAACTGGTCTTAATCCCATTAAATAAAGTATCTCTGCTACATCTTCTTCTCTGTTTCTAATAGTAGGGTCTAAGCATGGAACCAAAGCAATACTCTTAGGATATCTCCCATTGTTACTTACATAATCTTTTAGCACCTCATCACCAAGTTTTTTACCCTTTTCCCAAGCCAGAGAAGACAGTATAATCCTTGAATTTAAGGTATAGAAATTTCTACCAAGAGGCAAAGTATCCACATCACCCATAAATACATTTTCACTTTTTACAGCTGGTACAAATTGTCCATTAAGTAATTTCATAAGATTGTATATTTCATATTTTGCTCCATGAAATTTAGGTACCAATTCCTCAGCAATATATCTAAGAATAGCTGCCATCTTATCATTCGTACTTCCTAGATATTTTTGTATAACTCCATCAATATACTTTGTTTTGAAATTAAAATCATAGAAATGAATTATAATCTTTTTTGCAACAGTGCTTACTTCTCCTAATAAGTCACCATAGGTTTTTGATGTGCCTTCCACAATCATTCCCTTATTATTTAGCATAAATTCATAATCATATCCAAAGACTTCACATATTACTTCATGTAAAGATGGTATACTATCATTTCTACTACTCATTGTTACCAGTATCATATTAACTAGATCTTCACCATAAAGACTTCTTCCCAAAACGTGAAATCCTTCTTTAATATAGCTGAATTTTATTTCATTAAGATAACTGCTTAGAATTTCACAAAATTTATCAAAATCTTTAAAAGCATGTTCCTTACTATATTCAATATCATCTTGGATGTTTAATTTGCATACTTCTTTCCATAACATTTTTTTATAAAGATATAAATTCTTCATACCATTTAGTTTCGCATCATAGTACATTCTAAGCAAATTGTAAACCTCTTCAATATCATCATAACTACCAACAAAATTTAAAGGTGGTACCATACATTCTATCATCGATATATAACTTTTTCCTCTAGATTGAACCTCATCTCCTTCATTTTTTATAACATAATAGTGAGACCTAGGAATCATTCCTAATACTATGTTCGGGTAATATCCACTGCATAATCCAGATTTCTCTAGCAGCAATTCTGAGATATCATGACTTCCTACATGTATCACTGCATCTGCTTTAAATATTCCTTGGGAGCATTTATCATTACCTAATTTATCAGAACTATAATATTCCTCAAGTAATTCATCTCCAAGATCCTTTGAATATTGAATACCTATAAATATATTTCCATTTATAACCCCTGGTATTAAAACTTTTTTTCCATCTATTGATAATTCTATTTCATTAGTGCTATATCTAAGAAGTCTATCAATTAATTCTTTTCCATCCTTAGGTAAATATTCTACATCATATCCTTCTATCTTCATTTTACTTAAAAGAATCACAAGAGATTCTATAGAATCAAATCCATATACATTATCTATATCCGAATCTCCTGATAAGTGATTATGAAATATTATAGCTATTTTCTTTTTTGAATTATCTAGTCTTCTTGGGTTTTCAACCCTAACTTCTAAACAATGAACTTGTTTTAATTCTTCATATATTGACTGATTAAAATTGCATACCTTATTCCTCATATTTCTCCTGTCTTTCATAACATTTAATGCTTTTCCATAGGCGGGGGAATGATATTTTGCTTTACATTTATCCAATCTATTTACTGCTATAAAGTGTTCATATTTCTTAATTATATTTTTAGTTTCCCTCAACTTACTCACCTCTCTGTCTATATTTTCAAACATTTCTCTTATGGATTTATAGTTTTCAGTTTGTGGATATAAAAATAAAAACTATACCGAATTCAGTATAGTTATCAATGGATTTATATTTAAATCAATAGCAAAACAAAACCCACTTTTTAGGGTTTTGATTATCATGTATTGTTTATTTTTTTGATGCGTAAAAAACAAATCAAGACTATTGACGCACAAAATTTTCCCACCGAAAACTATGCTAAGCATAAATTAGGTATCCTGACTCACATTTCTTCCTTATCCTGCCTTCCCAGATAAAAATCAAGTGGCTTATTAATAGGCTTCGTCCATGTTCACAGTAGCGGGGGCTGTATCGGATTTTCACCGATTTCCCTAATGTCTCAAAGAGATAAATCATGCTTATATATTTAATATTTATTTTAATTTTATGTTATATTAGTTTACTTACATTGTCAATAGTTTACTGTTTACCATTACTTATTAATAGTTCTAATATGATTTTTACAAAAACTAAAAAGTCCCTATTACGGGACCTTTTTACTCATTAGATGCACTATACTTTAGTTTAGTTGCTCTTCCACCTCTTATATGCCTTTCCGCTTTATTGAAGTCTAGAAGTTCTTTTACCATATGAGCTAAATTTGGATTTATCTTTGGTAATCTTTCCGTCAAATCTTTATGAATCGTTGATTTGCTACACCCAAAAACTTTAGCTGTGTCTCGAACAGTACTTTTATTAGAAATTATGTATTTTGCAACTTCTAATGTTCGTTCTTCTATATAATCTTTCACTTAATCAACCCCCCTGACATTTTGTATTCACTAAATACTTATGCTTTTTTAATTGTTAATAGAACGTGGATCTACTAATTTTCCATTTTTTATGACTTCAAAATGAAGATGTGGTTTCATTAGCATTTCAATTTTTGCTGTGTTACCAACTTTAGATATATGGTCTCCTTTTTTGACATTGAGCCCTACCTTTACCATCTCTTTAGTCCCAAGACCTGAATATTTAGTTTGTAAATCATTTCCATGGTCTATCACTATTACTATTCCCCATAATTCGTCTTCATATACTTCCTTAACAACTCCATCTGCAGCTGCTTTAACTATAGTACCTTCTGAAGCCTCAATATCTATAGCACCATGACCTACCCATGAATCTAGAGTCTCTGAATAAATTAATGAATCAGAAGTATATTCTGTAATTATTGGCCCATCTATTGGAAGAAAAATGTTCTTAGCTTCTTGTACTAAATCAGAATCCTCCATATATTTTTCTTCCTCATCTTCTTCTTCAAATTCTAATTTATCAGTATTTTCTTCTGCAATATCTTGTTCATCCGAACTTATTTCTCCACTATCTTCTTCATCTGAATTTATTTCTGCAATATCTTGTTCATCTGAATTTGCTTTTGTAATATCCTCTTCATTATCCACTGCATTTGCAGCAATTATTTCTGCATCAGTTACATTTGCCTCATGAAGATTTTCATCGTAAATGCTAGACTTTTTAGCTACCTCATCATCTAAGATTATAAGGTCATCATTGTCTATCTTAGAGCTTATATTTTTGTTTACATTCATATTTTTCATGGATATAAACAAGGTTCCACCAGCCACTACACACACACAAACAAATAAAAATAGAATAAATCCTTCCTTTTCTATTAACTTGATTAATTTATTTTTCATATCTCCACCTCCATTACCTAGTATTTCCAGATTGAAGAAATACATACAGTGAAACATACAAAAAATAAAAAATAATAATATAAAAAATAATAGAAATATACCATAAAACCCTAGAGTTCATTTGGCTAGAATATCCACCACTTACTAATGATCCAATCCCCCTTGCAAAACTAGATAAAATCAGCTATCTCAGGCTAGGAAGGCCTATTTAGCTGATTTTAAATTCTCATTCATTAATAACTATTTTCATGTCCTGCAAATATTCCTATACTCTTTTAATTGCTAATTAGAAGAGTACTCTTTAGGTATATATTTATGTCAATTTTCAATTGTTCTAATCTCCACTCCTGTATAATAATGTTTAAGTATTTCTTCAAAGGTGCTACCATGTTTTCCCATGCCGTTAGCCCCCCATTGACTCATGCCTACGCCGTGTCCGTATCCATAGGTCTCGATTTCTATAATATTCAATTTTTTATCTAATGAAAAAGTAAAATTAGTTGAATTCAAGGAAAATAAATCTCTTAAATCTCTACCATCTATTATAATTTTATCTATAGCTGCTTTCTTTACCCTGCCTGTTAGCGTTCTCTCTATTAACTTAAGCTTTTCATGAAGATTATCTTTAGTTAATTTGGCATCTGGATACTTTGATTTAATCTTATTTATAAATTCCTCTGTAGTCATAGTAAGTGTGTTTCTATATTTTGGCGCCTCCTCTTCATATGGACTTGAGACGGATTTAAGATAAGGTGCATCCCCAGCAAATACATCTTTTATATCTTCTGTTCTGCCTCCTGATGTTGAATGATATAAAGGTTCTATGATTTCTCCATTATAAAAAATTGCCAAATTTTTAGTAGAATCTACGGATTCCTCAATCTTAGACCAATACTTTTCTATCCAATTTTCTCCTTTTATCTCTCTAAGCTGAGAAAAAGACAAATAAGCTTGGCAATGAATTCCATCACAAAGGGGAGCTGATGGATGATCTGGATGTCCATCTTTATATTTTATTGTTCTACTTATCGCATAAGTTCTGGCAGCTACTGCCTGAGCTTTTAGGGCTTCTATATGAAATTCAGCAGGCATTTCTGCTGCAACTACTCCCTTTACATAATCTTCTATATTAATCTCATCTACAATTCCAGTCTTTGTATTATAAATCTTTACAGTAATATCTGTATAATCAATAGTTACTGGTGTTTCTACTTTTTCAATTATTTGTTCTTCTTGTTCTAAAGACTCCCCTTGTGCAGTATTACCTTTAGGTACAAAATTAAAAGTCTTAACAATAACTGTAGGTATCAATATAGTTATTATCAAGACCATGGAAATGTACATCCCTAGTTTTTTCATCTTCTCCCCCTCTTTACCTTTAGTATAAGATATAATATTCAAAACTTATAGGCAATATGCTATAAGTTTGAATATTATATAATTAACAGTTAACAATTAGCGATTAACAATTTAAAGATAAAAAAACCAAGATTCTTCTCAATCGAAGAACCTTGGTTTTAATTGTTCTTTGTTATCTATTAATTGTCAATTGTCTTTCTATATATAATTGCACCTAGGCTTGTAAATTTCTCTTCTATACTATCATATCCTCTATCTATATGATAGATATTGTCTATCTCAGTAGTTCCTTCAGATACTAATCCTGCCAATACTAAAGCTGCACCTGCTCTCAAATCGGATGCCTTTACTGGTGCCGAAGTTAAATTACTTACTCCTTGTATAATTGCTGATCTACCATCTATCTTTATATCTGCACCCATTCTCTTTAGTTCATCAACATGCATGAACCTATTTTCAAATACTGTTTCTATACATACAGAAGTTCCTTTGCAGAGACTCATAAGTGCCATAAACTGTGCTTGCATATCTGTAGGAAATCCTGGATAAGGCATAGTCTTTATATCTATTGCCTTTAAATTCTCAGTACCAATGACTCTAACATAGTCACCATTTTCAATTACTTCACAGCCTACCTCCTTAAGCTTTGCTATCACCGGTTTTATATGAGATGTTATAACATTTTCTACAGTTATATCTCCTTTAGTTATAGCTGCTGCTACCATAAAAGTACCTGCTTCAATTCTATCAGGGATAATCGAGTGAATTCCTCCACCTAGCTTTTCTACTCCTCTAACCCTAATAGTTGAAGTTCCAGCTCCCTTAATATCTGCTCCTAACTTATTTAAAAAACTAGCTAAGTCTACTATTTCTGGTTCCATAGCAGCATTATCTATTATAGTTTCACCCTTCGCCATTACTGCGGCCATCATTATATTCTCTGTTGCACCAACAGAAGGAAAGTCTAAGTAAATTTTATCTCCTATTAATTTATCAGCATAAGCACTAATATTTCCATGGTCTACATCTATAGTAGCTCCTAGAGCTTTGAAACCTTTTAAATGTAAATCTATAGGTCTAGTGCCTATAGCACATCCACCAGGTAAAGAATTTTTAGTTTTACCTAGTCTTGTAAGTAATGGCCCCATGACTAAAAAGGATGCTCTCATTTTACTCATTAATTCATATTTAGTTTCATAATTATTAATATTGGCAGAATTAATTTTTATTTTGCCTATATCTAGCTGTTCTACTTTAGCCCCAAGAGATGTAAGTACCTCACACATTACCTCCACGTCTTTAAGCCTCGGCACATCTTCTAATATTATATCTTCTGTTCCAAGTAATGATGCTGCCAATATAGGAAGGGCTGAATTCTTAGCACCAGATATCCTTACTCTTCCTCTCAGTGGGGGGCTTTTTTCCACCATTATTTTTTCCAAGCAAATCTCCTCCTAATTTTAGTATCCAGTGGTAATAATAGGTGTTCCTATCCAAATATAAGTCTTATCTTCATTTTCATTATACCTTATTGCTAGATTTAAGTTAACCTTTTTTTCACCAGAGAATATAGAACTTTCTATAAGAGGTGTATAGGCCGTATAACTTACTAAAGATATGTCTGTATACTCCTCACAACTTTTGCCTTGAACCTTCTCATAGCCTTAACTGCATTTTTAGTTAAATCCTCTTCTCTAAATTTTCCCTCAATTGTTCCAATAATGCAAGTAGTAATTTCTAAAGGTTTACCATAATCTTTAAAGATACTTTCTATTTTCTCTATTATACCATTAATACTAAAATTTTGCTCTCTTTTTATTAAGTTAATAAATAGAGTAGTTTCTCCATTATTTAGCTCAGGGTTCAGATAGGATGCTAAAACTATAGTTATTGGATTTATATTTGCATCATATCCATAAATTGACATTTGGTTAAACCCTTTTTCATAGATGATTTCCTTACAATAAAATTGTCCTTCCACATCTGTGATATCTCTATTAATGTCTATTTCCTCTCCAACAATACCTAGTGATTCTTTTACCAGTTCTCCTAATTCCTCCATAGTTTCATGAGATATGAATTCATCTATGAGTACTCCTCCCATGTTAAGGTCACCTTCAAAGAATTCACCATTGAGGTCTTTTAATATACCTTCTAGAACATCTTTCTCGCTATGTTTCTTACCTGCCATTGTAATTGTTGGAATTAGTAAAGATAATATAATTGCAAATAGAATAAACTTTTTCACTTATACCCCTCCTTAAAATTTAAGGGTAGGTACTTTCTAAAAAAATGTAAAGGGGGACAAAACATTTTCATAAAGAAAGTACCCTTTCCCTATGATAAAAGTATTACCAAGGGTGGGTACTTTTTATACCTATTTATTCATCAAATTTTTCATCAAATTTTTTTAATTTGGAAACTTCCAATCTATTTATCGCACGTTGAAGGGCTAATTCAGCTCTTTTCACGTCAATGCTATCTCTTCTATTTTTTAAAAGCTCTTCAGCTCTCTCCTTAGCTTCCTCAGCTCTCTTTACATCTATTTCTTGAGGCCATTCAGCAGTCTCAGTCACTATAGTTGTCTTATCATCTACTACAGAAATATATCCATCCACTACAGCAGCTACCTTTTCTTCCCCATTTTGGAATATCCTTACCTTTCCAATCTTAAGAGGTGTTGTAACTGGTGCTCTTCCCTTTAGGATGGCCATATCACCTTCTATACCTCTAACTATAACCATTTCTACTTCATCTGAGAAAAATGGTTTATCGGGGGTTACAATATCCAAATGAAAGTTAGACATAATTAACCCTCCATCTCCTTAGCTTTTTCTACTGCTTCATCAATAGTACCTACAAATAGGAAGGCTGACTCTGGTAGATTATCATGTTTTCCTTCAAGGATTTCCTTAAATCCTCTAACGGTTTCTTTAATTGGAACATACTTACCTTTCATTCCTGTAAATTGTTCTGCTACAGTAAATGGTTGGGATAAGAATCTTTGGATCTTTCTAGCTCGTGCAACTATTAATCTATCTTCATCTGAAAGCTCATCTATACCTAGAATAGCTATAATATCTTGAAGATCCTTGTATCTTTGAAGAATCTCTTGTACTTGTCTTGCTACTTCATAATGTTCCTTACCTACGATTTCAGGGTCCAAAATTCTAGAAGTTGAATCTAATGGATCAACTGCTGGATAAATTCCTAACTCTGAAATTTGACGTGATAATACTGTAGTAGCATCCAAGTGAGCAAATGTAGTCGCAGGGGCTGGGTCAGTCAAGTCATCTGCAGGCACATATACAGCTTGAACTGATGTAATGGAACCCTTCTTAGTTGAAGTAATCCTTTCCTGTAATGCACCCATTTCAGTAGCTAAAGTCGGCTGATAACCTACTGCTGATGGCATTCTACCTAATAGAGCAGATACCTCTGATCCGGCTTGCGTAAATCTAAATATATTATCTATGAATAGTAAAACATCTTGCCCTTCTTGATCTCTAAAATATTCCGCCATAGTAAGACCAGTTAAAGCTACTCTCATTCTGGCTCCAGGTGGCTCATTCATCTGTCCAAATACTAAGGCAGTCTTATCGATTACTCCAGATTCAATCATTTCATAGTATAAGTCGTTACCTTCTCTAGTTCTCTCTCCGACACCAGTAAAAACAGATAAACCGCCATGTTGTGTCGCAATATTATTTATTAACTCTTGTATAAGTACTGTTTTACCTACTCCAGCACCACCAAACAAGCCTACCTTACCACCTTTTGAATAAGGTGCTATAAGGTCTACTACTTTAATCCCCGTTTCAAATATTTCCTTAGAAGTCTCTTGTTCTTCAAAGGATGGAGCTGGTCTATGAATAGGAGCAGTTTGTGCTGCATTAACATCTCCTTTACCATCAATAGCTTCACCTAATACGTTGAAAAGTCTTCCCAATGTTTCCTTACCTACAGGAACTGCTATAGACTTTCCAGTATTAACAGCTTCCATTCCTCTTACAAGTCCATCAGTTGAATCCATGGCAACACACCTAACAGTGTCATCACCAACATGTTGAGCTACCTCTACAACTAATTTTTTTCCTTCTCTCTCTATCTCAATAGCATTCAATAGCTCTGGTAGACTATCTTCACTAAATCGAATATCAACTACGGGGCCTATAACTTGAACAATTTTACCAATGTTCTTTTCCATTTGCCCTCTCCTTTCATCCTTACTTTAGAGCGTCAGCACCTGAGACAATTTCAGTTATTTCCATAGTAATTGCCGCTTGTCTTGCTCTGTTATAGCTGATGTTAAGCTCATCAATCATTTCATCAGCATTATCTGTAGCAGCCTCCATGGCTACCCTTCTAGCCGCCTGCTCGCTAGAAGAAGCTTCAATAAGAGCACCATAGATAGTACTTTGTATATATTTGGGAATCAAGTAACTAAGCACCTCTTCAGTAGAAGGCTCGAACTCTGTAACTGTTCTTCTTTCACTCGATCCCTCGTGAACTTCCGTAGATGGAAGTAATTTTAAAATCGTAGGTTCCTGAGAAATAGTACCTAAAAACTTAGTGTAGACTATGTTTATCTCATCTATATCCTTGTTTTTATATAGTTCAAGTGCTATATTACCAACTTTCCTAGCATCAGCAAATTCTGGTTCTTCACTAATTCCCACAAAATCACCAACTAGGTCATAACCTCTTTTCTTAAAGTAATCTCTCGCCTTGCTTCCTACAGCAATTATTTTAGCATCTATGTTATCTTCTCTTATTTTATTCTCTGCTAACCTGATTACACCTGCATTATATCCTCCTGCAAGTCCTCTATCAGCAGATACTACAATATATAAAGAAGACTTAACTTCTCTATTATCTAATAAAGGATGTTTCATATTTCCTGTAGTAGCTAGGATATCTTGAATATTACTAAGAACAGTATTATAGTATGGTCTAGATTTTTCTAATCTTTCTCTAGCCCGTTTTAACTTTGCTGATGAAACTAATTCCATGGCCTTGGTAATTTGTCTTGTATTACTAATTCCTCTTATTCGCCTTTTAATATCTCTTGTTGTTTCAGCCAAAATTTACACCACCTTGAATCAATTCACAATTTACAATTCACAATTCACAATTGTAATTGATAATTGACAATTATTGAAAACTTTTCTTAAATTCATTTATAGCTGTTACGATTCTTTCAGTGTTTTCATCAGTTAAGTCTTTTGTTGTTCTTATGCTTTCTATAATATCAGGATAATTATTATCCACAAATTGTAAAAATTCTTTTTCAAAAGTAGATACCTTATCTACAGGTATATCTGAAAGATGTTTATTAAGTGCAGCATAAAGTATAATTACTTGATGCTCAACCGATACTGGGCTGTATTGAGGCTGCTTTAATATTTCAAGCATTCTAGCACCTTGATCAAGTATTGATTTCGTTTCCTTATCTAACTCGGAACCAAATTGAGCAAAAGCAGCTAACTCCCTATATTGAGCTAGTTCCAATTTAATCCTACCTGCAACTTTTTTCATAGCCTTAATTTGTGCAGAACCTCCAACTCTTGAAACAGAAAGTCCTGAGTTTATAGCTGGTCTTTGTCCTGCAAAGAATAAATCTGTCTCTAAGAAAATCTGTCCATCTGTAATAGAAATAACATTTGTTGGAATATACGCAGATATATCTCCTGCCAATGTTTCTATAATAGGTAATGCAGTAATAGAACCTCCACCATATTTTTCATCCAATTTTGCAGCTCTCTCAAGAAGTCTTGAGTGAAGATAAAATACATCTCCTGGGAAAGCTTCCCTTCCAGGTGGACGTCTTAATAATAGTGACATAGCTCTATAGGCAATAGCATGTTTTGATAAATCGTCATATACAATTAAAACATCTTTGCCATTATCCATGAACTCCTCACCTATTGTTACACCAGCATAAGGAGCAATATATTGTAACGGCGCTAATTCACTAGCCGTAGAAGAGACAATTATTGTGTAATCCATTGCACCACGTTTCTCTAATGTATCAACTATTTGAGCTACTGTAGATCTTTTTTGTCCTATGGCTACATAGATACAAATTATATTTTGATCCTTTTGGTTAATAATAGTATCGATAGCAAGAGCAGTTTTTCCAGTTTGTCTATCTCCAATTATAAGCTCCCTTTGGCCTCTACCAATTGGGATCATGGAGTCTATTGCTTTGATACCTGTTTGTAAAGGTTGGTTAACACTCTTTCTTGTGATAACTCCTGGAGCGATTTTCTCAATAGGACTAAATTTAGTAGTGTTTATAGCTCCCTTACCATCAATTGGTTGACCAAGGGCATTAACAACTCTACCTATCATAGCATCTCCTACTGGAACTTCTATAATTCTACCAGTTCTCTTTACAGTATCTCCCTCTTTTATCTTATCATCTGAACCTAAAAGAACACATCCAACATTATCTTCCTCCAAGTTCATAGCCATACCAAATACTTCTCCTGGGAACTCTATAAGTTCTCCTGCCATACATCCTTCTAGACCATGGATTCTAGCAATACCATCCCCTACTTGAATAACAGTACCTACGTCTACCATATCTAAAGTTTTTTCGTATCTTTTAATTTGTTCCTTAATAATGGAACCTATTTCTTCTGGTCTTAACTCCATTTTCTCACCTCACTCTTCCCTAGTTAGTTGCACCACTAATAGCTTTTCCTATGGATTCTAGCTGACCTTTTACTGTACCATCTATAAGCTTGTTTTGAAGCTTAAGCAGTACGCCACCAAGAATTGTACCATCAACTTCATTCGTAAGTTCAATTTTCTTCTCTAGCTTATTAGATAAAACTGTCTGAAGCTTATTTTTAGATTTTTCTTCCATAGGTACTGCTGTTATAGCTACAACTTTAACTATGTTTTCATGTTCATTGAATAATTCCTTATATTGGTCTATTATCTCTAAAATATATCCTTCACGTCTTTTATCGATGAGAATATATAGAAAGTTGACCATCTCTTGTGATATTCTATCTTTGAAAAGTTTATCTATTAAATCTCTTTTTTCTACCCTACTAATTTTAGGGTGATGTAATATTTGAAGCAATTTCTTTTCTTCCTCAAATATTACCTTTAAAAAATCTAATTCCTTATTAAATTCATCTGTCTTTTCTAAATCCAATCCGGCTTCAAAAAGGGCTAAAGCATATCTATTACTAATTAACTCTGCCATTTTGAACTACCTACCTCATCAATAAATTTATCGATTAAATTTTTTTGTTTATCAATTTTAATTTCTTCTTCCATAATCCTAGAAGCAATTAAGATTGCAATTTCGCCAGCTTGGGATTTAATGTCTTGAAAAGCTACTTCTCTTTCACGAGCTATTTCTTTTCTAGCTCTTGATACTATGCCTTCAGCTTCTTTTTTAGCTTCTGCTAATATGCCTTCTTTCAATTCTTCTCCACGCTTTCTAGCAGATTCAATAATTTCTTGACTTTCCTTCTTGGCAAGGCTAATTCTTGACTCATAATCATCTCTTAAGGCTATAGCCTCTTCCTTTAATACCTTTGCTCCATCAATATCTGATTTAATTTTTTCTTTTCTAGCATTTAGATATTGTGAAACTGGTTTATATAAGAAATGCCTAAGCATTAGATAGAGTAACAACAAAGCCACCCAAGCTAAAATCATAGATGAAAGTTCTGGCAAGGCTCTAACTACAAACATAAACTAACCTCCTTAGCCTGAGATACCCCCAGTGTCCCATTAGAACACATCCAGGGATTAAACATCAGATATTATAATCCTAGATTGATATAAGCTGTTAATAGTGGTCTAACGAATAGTAAAATTATAGCTATAACTAATCCGTAAATACCTGTTGTCTCTGCTACCGCTTGACCTAAAAGCATAGTTGAAGTAATATCACCTTTAGCTTCTGGCTGTCTACCTACTGCCGCTGCTGCTTGACCCGCTGCATGACCCTGACCAACTCCAGGTCCTATACCTGCGATCATTGCAAGACCAGCACCTATTGCTGAACATCCTAATATAAAAGCCTCACTTGTAATTCCTTGTAACATTTTGTTTCCTCCTCTCAAATTTTAGAAAAATAATTTACTCTTCTGCCCCACCTATGAATATCATAGATAGCATTATAAATATAAATGTTTGCAACAATCCAGAGAATACATCAAAATAAGCATGCAATGGTGCCGCAATAACTGGTGCAATTAATCCTAGTGCCTGATATAGCAAGCCCATAATAATTCCACCACTCATAATATTTCCGAAAAGACGGAAAGATAATGAAATTGGGTTGGCTAACTCACCAATTACATTTAGCGGAGTTAAAAAAATCATAGGTTCTGTAAAACTCTTTAAATAACCACCTAAGCCTCTAGAATTTCTAAATTTCCAAAACTGCGTTAACGCAAAAGTAATTAAAGCTAGAGAAAATGTAACAGAATAATCTGATGTGGGTGGTGAAAATCCTAGTAACCCAAATAAATTAGCTACTGCCAAAAATAATGCTAGAGTTAAAATATAAGGTGCAAATTTGATATTTTGTGGGCCCATAGTTGTGTTAACTAGATTCTCTATAGATTCCACTATTAGTTCTACAACATTTAGGAAATTTGATGGTACTTCATCTACATTAGCCTTTTTAATTTTACTATTAACTATAAAGGCAAAAATAATTAATAATATTGTAACTATCCACATATTAACAATAGTGTCAGGTACAATTATTTCCATCCCAAATATTTTTAATAATAATTCCAAATATATCCCTCCTTTCATACTTTGCTATATATTACTTATTCTTATTTCCTAAATGTAATATATAAATAATTAATAATTTATTAATTATTTATTTCTGATATTTCTGAAAATCTTTGTCAAATATCCCTGAACCTAATATGACAATTTTGACCATTAAAAGCCCCAAAATAGCTGCAGGAAAATTAAGATAATCTGCTATGGCAGCTACTGAAAGTACAATAAAATATATCAAATATCTTAAAATATAGTGTACAGTAGAATAAGCAGCAGCTTTACCTGGTGACATTTCCACAGCCTTATTTATAGTATTATGAAGCAATTTAAACCCTAATATACTAATTATTGCTCCAAATATATACCCAAGTATAATTGGCTTAGAATTTTTAAATATAAAAGCAGCACTTCCAATAATTAATAGTGAAATTATACTTACTCGTTTTGTTACTTTAAACACTAAATCATTATTCATATATTCACTTCCTTTTGTTTCCTTTATTGCCAGCTAATTTAAATATATTCAAAAAACCTGCACCAACACCAAAAATAATGAAGATAATAGAAAAGATACCATTCGTACCAACTTTATTATCTATAAATTGCCCCAAGAAAACACCGAGCAAAATAGGTGTAATAACAGAGAGGCCAACTTGAGTAATCAAAGTTAGGTTTTGAAAGATATCCTTATAGTTTTTATTCTTCATTTCCTCACTCCATGGTAAACATTTTTCATTAGTATGTTATAATTATAACATTAACGTGTCACATTACGCAAAGAATATTTTTAAAATACTATTGCAATTATATAAAATTTTACAATATTATGCAAGTAATTTAATGCAATATTGCAAAATTTGACTATCACAATATAACAAAAACTTCTATTGAGACGTTAATATATTAAGAAATCTATTTCCTACACCTATTTAAATTCAAGCTTATATTAAAGAAAAAGAAAGTCTTTTTTGGACAATACATAAGCAACTTACACAAAATCAAAGATTTCGGCAATCTGCTTAAAACATATTTAGATCATAGCAAGTTCTAAAATGGAAAAGAGAAAAAATAGAACTTTCCTATTCGTTATAAAAAATAGCCCTTAGGTACTAAGGGCTATTTCAGAAAAATTTAGATTTCCATCTTTATTAAGTTTTCAGAAATTATTAACTTAGCTTCTGTAGCTGCTTGCACTTCTTCTACAGTAAATTCTGGATTAATTTCCTTCAATACTAAACCTTCTTTAGTTACTTCTATAACTCCCATTTCAGTAATAATAAGATTTACTTCTCCCGCAGCTGTCAATGGAAGGTTGCATTCCTTTAATATCTTATGACTTCCTTTTATGGTATGTTCCATAGCTACTATTACCTTTTTAGCTCCTGTTACTAAATCCATAGCTCCTCCCATACCTGGAACCATTTTTCCTGGTATCATCCAGTTAGCAAGATTACCTTTTTCATCTACCTGAAGTGCTCCAAGTACTGTCATATCAACATGACCTCCACGAATAATACCAAAGGATGTAGCGGAGTCAAAGAATATTCCACCAGGCAGAATAGTTACACATTGAGCTCCTGCATTTACTATATAAGGGTCCTCTTTGCCTTCTTCTGGAGCAGGTCCAAGGCCTATAAATCCATTTTCTGATTGGAAAAACACTGTCATATTTTCAGGTACATGGTTAGCTACCATAGTTGGCAATCCGATGCCAAGGTTAACTACGTCTCCGTCTTTTAGTTCTTTAGCTACACGTCTAGCAATGAATTCTTTCTTATCCATTATTTGTCACCTCCATTAACAATATAATCTACAAATATTCCTGAAGTAACAACATCATTAGGATCAAGTTCTCCTATTTCTAAAACCTTTTCAGCTTCAACGATTACTGTATCTGCAGCAGTAGCCATAAGTGTGTTGAAATTTCTTGTAGCACCATGATATACGATATTACCAAATTTATCTACAGTTGCTCCAGCAATTAAAGCAACGTCTGCTCTAAGTGGTTTCTCAAGAAGATATGTCTTTCCATCAATTATCATCTTTTCTTTACCTTCTTCAACTATTGTACCTACTCCTGTTGGTGTTAAAAATCCACCAAGTCCAGCTCCTCCTGCCCTTACTTGCTCTGCAAGAGTTCCTTGTGGTACTAATACTACCTCCATTTCGCCAGAATTCATTTGATTTCCAGTTTCACGGTTTGTCCCAACATGAGAAGCTATAAGTTTTTTAATTTGTTTATTTACTACCAATTTACCCGCACCTATTTCTGGAAAACCAGAATCATTGCAAATTAATGTTAAATCTTTAACACCCTTTTTCACAAGAGCGTCGATTAATCTGTGTGGTGATCCACATCCTAAGAATCCACCGATCATAATAGTCATACCATCTTTAATATGATCTATAGCTGCATCAATAGATATAACTTTATTCATAAATACAACCTCCTTTATTTAGTCAATAGTGAAGAGAGAATAGTGAATAGTTTTAGAATTAGTGAAAATCCAATAGTTTAAAAGATAAGGATAGCCATCTCTTTTAGCCTTTCAAACTATTATTTATTCACTATTATATATAACTACTTTCTGTTATTCACTATTCACTTTTAATTATTCACTATCTTTTAACTATCATAGCTATTCCTTGTCCTCCACCTATACATAGGGTAGCTAAACCATTTTTAGCATCTCTCTTTGCCATTTCATGTAATAATGAAACTAATATTCTAGCTCCTGAAGCGCCTATTGGATGACCTAAAGCTATAGCTCCACCATTTACGTTAACTTTATCAGTGTCAAGGTTAAGATCCTTTATAACTGATAATGCTTGAGCTGCAAAAGCTTCGTTTGCTTCTATTAAATCTAAATCTTCTACTGTCATATTAGCTTTAGTTAAAGCTTTTCTTGTAGCCGGAATAGGTCCAGTTCCCATTAAGGATGGCTCCACCCCTGCTGAAGCATAGGATGCAATAGTAGCTAATGGAGTAATTCCTAGCTCGTCAGCCTTTTCTTTACTCATTACAACTAAAGCAGCTGCTCCATCATTGATACCAGAAGCATTTCCTGCAGTTACACTACCATCTTTCTTAAATGCTGGTCTAAGTTTTCCTAACGTCTCTATGGTAGTACCAAATTTTGGATATTCATCAGTATCAACAACTATTGGATCTCCCTTTCTTTGAGGAATCTCAACAGCAATAATTTCTTCTTTAAATCTTCCACTCTTTACAGCTTCTTCTGCTTTGTTTTGGCTTCCTAATGATAATTGATCTTGTTCCTCACGAGTAAGGCCATATTTTTCTACAATATTTTCTGCTGTAATTCCCATATGGTAATTATTGAAAATATCAGTTAGACCATCTTGTACCATGTAATCTTCTATTTGACCATTACCCATTCTTTGACCCCATCTAGCAGATTTTAATAGATATGGAGCCTGACTCATATTCTCTGTACCACCTGCTAATACTATATCTGCTTCTCCTGCTAAAATAGCCTGAGACTGCCAAGCAACTGTCTTTAGTCCAGAACCACAAACTTTATTAACTGTAAAAGAAGGTACTTCTACAGGAATACCTGCATGTACTGATACCTGTCTAGCAACGTTTTGGCCTAATCCAGCTTGTAATACATTACCAAAAATAACTTCATCTACCATACTTGGATCTACTTTTGCTCTTTTTAGGGCTTCCTTAGCTACTATAGTACCAAGTTGCACTGCAGAAACATCTTTAAACTTACCTCCAAATGCACCAATAGGTGTTCTAACTGCTGAAGCAATAACAACTTCTCTCATTTTTATACCTCCTATAATTTATTTGTTTTTTAAATCAATCTATTTGTAATTTTTTATTAAATCCATATAATAAATATAATAGCAATTATTGTGCCAAGTTATATAAAAAGTATTTTATTGACTAAAACTGTTGAGTTCACTAATGTATATGATGTATAAATTAAATTATGATTTTTTTGATATGATGTAATATTTATAGAGTGTACGTTTTATTATACAGTTTGCTTATATTTATATAAAAATCATGTAGCAAAAAGTATACATCATCAATAATTTTGTATATTTCTAGCTACATTTCAACTTTCTATTTTATACTTATCAATCTTTTTATATAGAGCTGTCCTGTGTATTCCCAATTTCTCGGCAGCTAGAGATTTATTTCCCTTGGTCAAAACAAGAGCTTTCTCTATGGCTTCTTTTTCAGCTACTAAAACAACATCCTTTAATAAAGGTATATCATCTGGGTCTCCCACTATATAGCTTGCCCTATTCATAAGTCTTTCTGGTAGATGTTCTGGCAAAATAATCCTACCTGTAGAAAGATTAATTGCTCTTTCCAATACATTTCTTAGTTCTCTTACATTTCCTGGCCAACTATATGATTTAAGGATTTTTATAGTTTCTCTAGCCAGCTCTTTTTCTCCTAGGTTCATTTCCCTAAGTAAAAAAGCAAGAATATCCTGACTCAAAGGCTCTATATCCTCAATTCTTTCATGAAGTGGTGGAATTTCTATAGTTATTACATTTAATCTGTAGTATAAATCCTCCCTGAATTTACCCTTTTTTATTGCTTCTTCTATATTTTCATTTGTAGCTGCTATAACTCTAGCATCGAATGAAACTTTTTTGTTACTGCCAATTCTTTCAAATTCTTTAGATTCTAATACCCTAAGAATTTTTGCCTGCATTTCTAAAGGCATATCTCCTATTTCATCTAAAAAATGGTTCCTCCTGAAGCAAGTTCAAATTTTCCAACCTTACCTTCTTTTCTAGCTCCAGTAAATGCACCACTATCATATCCAAATAACTCGGATTCTAATAAGTCTTTGGGGATTGCAGCACAATTAATAGCTATAAAGGCCTCTCCCTTTCTATAGCTTGCTCTATGAATTGCATGTGCAAATAACTCCTTACCAGTACCAGATTCTCCTGTAATAAGCACAGTTGAATTTGTTTCTGCTGCCATCCTACCAACCTTTTTTAAATATTCCATCTTTGGATTTCTAGTGATAATACTATCAAAGGAGTACTTACTCCCTTCTATTCTTTCAATTTCACCTCTATATTTATTTATCTTTGATTGCAAATCAAGGAGCTGGTGAGCCAACTCCTTTACTTCGCTGATATCTTTAAAAAGCACTGTGCCTACGGCTCCAATTACTTTGTTCTGCTTTATTATGGGAATACGGTTTGTAATCATATCATGACCTTGTATTCTCTGTACATCTCTTAACTCCTTAGCCCCTGTCTTTACTACAATATGCATACGAGTATTTTCGATAATTTCTTCTACTGGTTTTCCGATTGCGTCTTCTTCTTTTATTCCTAAAAGCTTTTCATAATTCATCTTAACTATTTTGCCTTCAGGATCAACTAATACATAGCCTTCATATGCATAATTTAAAATATCCTCTAACATTTCAAAACTATCCCTAAGTTCGGTTAATTTATCTACCAAAATCTCAACCCCTTTTTTAATGCACAATTCACTTCTCTAATTCACAATTCACAGTTCACAATTCACAATTGCTTTAGAACGTTTTTGGGGCCTTTTGCCCCTAGTTCACCGCTTTCCCAATTGTGCATTGTTTAAGTTGTGCATCGTGCATTGTGAATTGATCAATATGTCTACTATTCTCTCACTTGCCTTTCCATCTCCATATGGATTTACAGCATTAGCCATCTTATTATATTCATCCTTATTTGATAACAGAAGATTAAGCTCATTAAATACACTCTCATATTTAGTACCTACTAGTTTAGCTGTTCCAGCCTCTATTCCTTCTGGTCTTTCTGTTTCTTCACGAACTACAAGTACAGGCTTGCCAAAGGTTGGTCCTTCTTCTTGAAGTCCACCTGAATCTGTAACGATTAGATGTGCTTTTGCCATAAGATTTGCCATAGGTGCATAATCTAAAGGCTCTATCAAATGTATCCTATCATTGTTTGTTAAAACTTTATTAGCAATTTCTCGTACCTTAGGATTTAGATGCATAGGAAAAACTAATTCTACATCTTCATATTTTTCCATAATATCTTTAATTGCAGTAAATATATTTTCCATAGGCTTACCAATATTTTCACTCCTATGGGCTGTAATTAAAATTACTCTTTTATTCTCATAATCTAGATTGTTTAATAAATCAATATCAAATATGTAATCTTCTTTGATAACATACTTTAAAGCATCTATTACAGTATTGCCTGTAATAAATATTTTTTCATCTGAATAATCTTCTTTTAATAAGTTTTGCCTATTCCTTTCTGTTGGAGCAAAATGAAAATTTGCAAGTAAACCAGCTAATCTCCTATTAGCTTCCTCAGGATATGGTGAATATAGATTTCCACTACGAAGTCCTGCTTCTACATGCCCAACCTTTACCTTTTGATAAAATGCAGCTAAAGCTCCTGCAAATACTGTAGTAGTATCACCTTGAACCAGTAGTACGTCAGGCTTCTCCTTTATAATTACTTCCTCTAGACCTTCTAAGGCCCTTGTTGTGATTTCTGTTAGAGTTTGTCCAGGTTTAAATATATTCAAATCATAATCCGGTTTTATATTAAATATATTTAGTACCGGATCTAACATCTGTCTATGTTGAGCAGTAATGCATATAACAGATTCAATACCTTCTCTCTTCTCCAACTCCTTAATTATTGGAGCCATCTTGATTCCCTCTGGTCTTGTACCAAAGACAGTCATTATTTTCATAAGATAAATCATCCTTTCATCTCTTTAGTGAATAACTAATAGTGAATAGTTGAAAAGACTAAAAGACCCCAAAAATCCTTATCCTGAACTATTCACTTTTCACTCTTCACTATTCACTGCTTTTAATACTCTTAACTATTCGCTATCTCTTTTCAAATATCCCCAGCTTTATGGCTACTAGCACTGATACGATAAGTAACACTAAAGATAAATATACAGCCTGTCTACTATTGGCTTGAGATACTAATATTGCAAATAAGCCAAAAATCGCAGATATGCCATAAAGTATTAGCACGGATTTTCTCTGAGAATACCCTCTACTTAAAAGCCTATGGTGTAAATGTCCTTTATCTGCCGCTGATATAGATTGCCCATTTAATAATCTCCTAAATATTGCAAAAGTAGTATCAAAAATGGGTACAGATAATATAAGTATAGGTGCAACAATAGCAATAGTTGCTACGCTCTTCATAACACCTTCTATTGTTATGGCGGCTAACATAAATCCTAAGAATAATGCACCAGTATCACCCATGAAAATCTTCGCTGGGTTAAAATTAAATGGTAAAAAGCCTAAACATGCACCAGCTATAGCAGCTGACATTATGATCACACTGATATAATTGCTAGTATACCCTTTACTAGCTACAATCATAAGGGTTATACTTGATATCATAGCAACTCCCGCAGATAATCCATCTAATCCATCTATGAAGTTTAATGTATTAGTAATACCAACTACCCAAAACAAAGTAATAGGTATAGATAACCAATTTAAGTACAGCAGTGAGCTGTTTTTTGTAAAGGGATTTGTAATGAAATCAACTTTCACATCACCAAATATAAGTATCAAGCCTGCTATGATTTGAAACATAAATTTAGTTTTAGGTTTTAGCTCCTTAAGATCGTCTATTATGCCCCCTATTACAATAACAGTTCCACCTATTATTATTGAAATAATTTCTTTTTCTAAAGGTAAAAATATTAAAGTAACCACAATTACTGCTACAAATATAGCCAAACCACCAATAAGTGGCATAGCCTCTTTGTGCACTCTTCTATCATCTTTTGGAATATCAACGGCCCCTACCTTAAATGCTAGTTTCCTTACCAAAGGAGTAGACAAATATGAAATAACCGTTGCTAGCAAAAATGGTGCAATAAAGCTTTTCATAGCAAATCCCTCTCCTTTTATTTAGTTCCGAACAATCTGTCACCAGCATCTCCAAGACCTGGGACTATATAAGCGTGATCATTTAGTTTTTCATCTAAAGCAGCTACATAAATATCTACATCTGGATGAGAATCTGTTACAGCCTTCACTCCCTCAGGAGCAGCTATCAAGCAAACTAATTTTATGCTTGTAGCACCTCTCTTTTTTAAAAAATCTATTGCAGCTACAGCCGAACCTCCTGTTGCAAGCATAGGGTCTAAGACTATCAATTCTCTTTCTTCAATATCTTGAGGTAATTTACAATAATACTCTACAGGTTTTAACGTCTCTGGATCTCTATAAAGCCCAATATGTCCTACACGAGCCGCTGGCAAAAGATTTAACATACCATCAACCATACCAAGTCCTGCTCTAAGTATTGGTATAAGTCCCACCTTCTTACCTGATATAACTTGTGATTTCATTTTCATAAGAGGGGTTTCTATTTCAATCTCCTCTAAAGGTAAATCTCTAGTTACCTCATAACCCATAAGCATTGAAACCTCTGTAACTAATTCTCTAAACTCCTTAGATCCTGTATTTTTATCTCTTATAAATGTAAGTTTATGTTTAATAAGAGGATGGTCAAATACTACTACGTTTCCCATATGAAAAACTCCTTTCTCAACATTAATTATTTTCCTTGAAAATTATATCATAAACTAGCCTTCAATTTCACTTATTTTTTCTACTCTTTTTTCATGCCTTCCGCCTTCAAATTGTGTTTTTAACCATATAGAAACTATTTCTAAAGCCAAATCTCTTCCAATTACCCTGCCTCCAAGAGCTAAAATATTAGCATCATTATGTTCTCTGCTCATTCTGGCTGAGTAGGTATCTCCACATAATGCACATCTAATTCCCTTTACCTTATTGCAAGCTATAGAAATACCAATACCTGTGCCGCAGATGACAATAGCCTTATCCACTTCTTTGGATACAACAGCTTCAGATACCTTTTTTCCATAATCTGGATAATCCACTGATTCGATGGAATTTGTGCCATAATCAATATAAGAAATTCCCTCTCTATCTAAATACTCCTTAATATATTCCTTTAATTCAAAACCACCATGATCACTGCCTATGCCTATTTTCATTTATATTCATCCTCTCTTTAATTAATTGTCAATTGGCCATTGTCAATTATCTTTTTTATTGCTTTATAAATTTCTTCTCTTGTATGTTCATATAAGAGAAGATTTCCACCATAGGGATCTGCTATATCTTTATCTATTTTATAAACATATTCTAATAAAGCAAAAATCTTATCCTTAGCCGACGGAAAATTTGATATTATAATTTCCTTATGAGGTCTAGACATAGTTAAAATCAAATCAGCCTCGTCGACTAAATCTCTATGAAGCTGTCTCGCTTTATGCTTCGATATATCGATTCCGATTTTCTTCATAGCTTCTATAGAATTCCTAGATGCATTATCTCCATCGAATACAGAGATTCCTGCAGATTTGACTTCTAGGCTTAATTTTTTTTCTTTGGCTATAGATTTCAAAATCCCCTCTGCCATAGGACTTCTACAAGTATTACCAGTACATACAAACAAAACTATCATTTAGTTCTCTCCTTCTAAACCTTAATAATTCTACCGCCAGCAGCCTTCATCATTCTATTCATTATTGCTATTCCTAAATGTGATGGTTCAACCCCCTCTGCTAAGATGATATCTACATTCTCCTCATCAAACAGTCTAAGGGTATTAAATAAATTACGAGCAATGGTTTCGTTATTTCGCCTGCTGCCCATAGATATTATCAGCCCATCCTTATAAATTTCCTTTGTTTCATCAGTACAAATAACCCCTACCCTTTTACCAATAGCCATATATTCTTTAGTCTTTGCCATAATAGCATCTGTTATCTTATCAATATCACCGCTAAAAACAAGCATCTCTGATTTTGGAGCATAATGTCTATATTTTTGTCCAGGGGATTTAGGAATTATATTTGCATCCTCTTTTATTATAGCAAAGTCTATAGTTACATTGGGGATTATTTTCTGTAAATCTTCCTTAGTTACTCCTCCTGGACGAAGAATCATAGGTAAATCTCCTGATAAATCTAGTACCGTTGACTCTAATCCTACTCCTGTCTCTCCGCCATCTACTATCATATCTACTTTATCCATTAAGTCATCTATTACATGCTTAGCTGATGTAGGACTAGGTCTTCCTGATATATTAGCAGAAGGTGCAGCTATGGGAACATTTGACATTTTTATTAGCTCCAATGCTATTTTATTCTCCGGCATCCTAATTGCTACAGTATCTAATCCTGCAGTAATTATATTTGGTACTTTATCGGATTTTGGCAGAAGGATTGTTAACGGTCCAGGCCAAAATTCCTCCATGCATTTTTTAGCTATATCTGGAATTTCCTCCACTAGCTCCTCAACTTGCTCTACTGAATAGACGTGAAGAATCAATGGATTATCTTCGGGTCTTCCCTTTGCAGCAAATATTTTTTTTGCCGCATTTTCATCAAATCCATTTGCACCAAGTCCATATACGGTTTCAGTTGGAAATGCAACTAATCCACTATTTTTAATTATATTTACCGCATCAATTATTAAATCACTGTTTATATTGTCTTTATCAATTTTTATTATTTTTGTCTTCATACTTACCTCTCACCTTATTTGTAAATAATGGGGAAACAGTGAATAATTAACAGTCAATAATTAATAGCTGAAAATCAAAATACACGGACTTCTTCTTAAAACTATTCACTTTTAACTTTTCACTATTCACTAATTTTATAACTTTTAACTATTCACTGACTTTTTTGCTTTATATTATTATATATTATTACCTACAAATTAACAATTCACAATTCACATAAGTAAGAATCCAAAATTGCAAACTATAGAAATCCCAAAAACATAACTTTTATGTACTGTAATTATACAAAAAACTTTGATAATTACAGCAATTTGGCTTAGCTACTTATACCTACTATCCAAAGTATAATTCAATAATTCTTTATTGTGTATTTATCTATACTCATTCATCAATTAGAATAATAATTATTAGAAACCTTTCATATTTATTAATGGGAGGGGTTAAAATGAGTGAATGGATTATAGGTATTATTGGACTTTTAGTAGGTGTCATAGGCATTAGTTTAGGAAGTATAATTGGAATATATATAAAGAAAACAGATAAAGTGTTAAGTTTTTTATTAGGATTGACTGGTGGATTTATGATGTTTATAGTAAGCTTTCACTTATTTCCTGAAGCATTTTACATAGGTGGGGTACTTAATGTGATATTAGGTGTTACAATAGGTATATTGGTTATTATTATATTGGAAACTTTATTAGATAAGTTATCTTGCTTTGTGAGCATAAAGACAGGTGCAATTTTGGGATTAAGTGTGGCTATACATAGTATCCCAGAAGGTATGGCTCTAGGCTCTACCTTAGTTGGCATCTCTGATTTTGGATTAGTTCTTACTATGGCAATGCTCTTACACAATATTCCTGAAGGGATGTCTATCTCACTACCTCTAAGTATGAATAAGATTAAGACTTGGAAAATAATGCTATTTAGCGTTCTAGTGGGAATGACTACTGGAATAGGAGCATATATCGGTGCTTATTTAGGTAATATTTCTAATACTGTTATTTCCCTCTGCTTAGCTAGTGCAGGAGGTATCATGTTATATATAGTCTGTGATGAATTAATCCCAACGGGAAAAACCCTCCACAGAGGAAGGTTTTCTAGTATTGGTACTGTTGTTGGATTTATATTAGGTATTGTATTATATTTTAAATAAATAAAAAAACGGTAACCGTAAAAGGTCACCGTTTTTGTTATCTATTCTTCTGAACTTAATTTTTCTGCTTGGTCTGAGGTAATTAAAGCATCTATCATCTCATCTAAATCACCATCTACAAAGGCATCTAACTTATATAGCGTTAGATTGATTCTATGGTCTGTAACTCTACCCTGCGGGAAATTATATGTTCTAATTCTTTCTGATCTATCGCCTGTACCTACTTGACCCTTTCTCTCTTCAGCTATTTCTGCTGCTTGATCTGTTAATAACTTATCGTATAATTTAGTTTTTAATATTTTCATTGCCTTTTCTCTATTTTTGATTTGGCTTCTTTCGTCTTGGCAGGCAACTACCACTCCTGTAGGTAAATGAGTGATTCTAACAGCAGAATCAGTAGTATTTACGTGCTGTCCACCTGCCCCAGATGATCTATAAATATCTATTTTTAAATCCTTCTCTTGTATATCTATATCAACATCTTCCGCTTCAGGCAACACTGCAACTGTAGATGTTGATGTGTGTATTCTACCGCTTGCTTCAGTTTCAGGTACTCTTTGAACTCTGTGTACACCAGATTCGTATTTTAGTCTACTATAAGCACCCTTACCTTTTATCATAAATATTACTTCTTTAAATCCACCAATACCTATTTCATTCGTACTCATTATTTCTACTTTCCATCTATTTCTCTCTGCATATCTTGAGTACATTCTAAATAAAACCCCTGAGAATAAAGCAGCTTCATCTCCTCCGGCTCCACCTCTTATTTCTACAATAACATTCTTATGATCATTTGGATCCTTTGGTACTAATAATACTCTCAATTCTTCCTCAATAGCTTCTAAAGAAGCTTCAAGGTCTTTTATCTCCTCTTTAACTAATTCTTTCATTTCATCATCTAATTTATCTCTAAGCATTTCTTTTGCTTCTTCAAGATTGTCTCTAGTTTCTACAAATTCTCTATATTTAAATACGATAGGCTCTATATCAGAATGTTCCTTCATCAATTTTTGAAACAATACTCTGTCATTTATTACTTCCATATCCATTACTTTTTCGCCTAATTCAATGTATTTCTCTTCAATTGCAGCTAATTTATCTAGCATATTCTCACTCCCCTATATTCAATTAACGATTAACAATATTCAGTTAACAATTAAAAACATTGAAATAAATCAATTTGTTAAAAATATTATTCTCTTATCTTTTAATTATTAATTGAAAAATTTCTATTTAATTTTATTTTTTAACTTTAATCATACCTTATTAAGTATGAATTTTATTTTATCAATTGTCAATTATTTTTTATTAATTTCCAATTAAAAAATAAAACGCTCCCACTGTACCAGCAATTACAATTGTAAGTATAGGATGCAATTTTTTAAATGAGGTTAAGTAAAATAGGATAACCATCAATACCAAACTCTTTATATCTATAACAGCATCCTTGGCCACAGTTATACTAGCAGAAGCAATAAGGCCTAATACAACTGGTCTTATTCCTGTAAATGCCCAAGTAATATAAGGAGAATCCTTAACCTTTGACAGAAAATGAGCTATAATAAGTATTATAACTATAGATGGCAGAACTACAGCAATCGTAGCCGCTACAGATCCTAATATTCCCGCTACCTTATATCCCAAGAAAGTAGCAGAATTTATTGCAACTGGCCCTGGTGTCATTTCTACTACAGCCAATATATCTATAAATTCCTTAGTCGTCAACCAACCATGGACATCTATTATCTCTTTTCTTATCAATGGTAGCATAGCATATCCGCCACCAAAACTAAAGGCCCCTATTTTTAAAAATGATATAAAAAGCTTCAATACATTCATATTTTCTTCTCCTTATTTTTAAAATAGATAATTGAGCCAAAAGCAGCTATAAGAATTATTATTATAGGACTAATATCCAATATTATTATAGCCAAAACTGTAAGTAAAGCTCCTGCTATCATAGAAACACTAAGTTTCATTTTTGATCCCAGTTTATATACTGCTGAAAATATTAATGCCGCTACTGCAGGTCTTATTCCTAGAAATATTTTCTCCACAATAGGATTTCCTCTATACCCCCAAAAAAACTTAACAATAAGGAGTATAATCACAAAAGAAGGAAGAACAGTCCCCAATGTACAAAATAGAGCTCCTTTTAAACCTGCCTTTTTATATCCCACATAAGTACTTGTATTCACAGCTACAGGTCCTGGAGTTACCTCAGCTATAGCCAATATATCCATAAATTCTTCTGTGGTAAGCCATTGGTTTTCATCAACAACTTCCCTTTGAATTAAAGGAAGCATAGCATATCCCCCACCAATAGTAAATGCACCTATTTTAAAAAACGTTGAAAATAATTTAAATAGCAACTTCATTGAAAGCACAACTCCTTTACTATTTAATACCTAAAACTACTCTATCAAGTCCTTGTAGATCTTTTAAAACTGATACTTTATTAAATCCTTCCGAATGTAAAATCTCTACAACAGCCTCTCCCTGATCGTAACCAATTTCATATATCAAAAGTCCATTATCGTCTAAAAATTGTTTACTTTCAGGTGTAATCTTCCTGTAAAAGTCTAAACCATCTAATCCACCATCTAAAGCAAGCCTTGGTTCAAAATCCTTTACTGTCGTATCTAAATTTTCAATTTCTTTAGAAGCAATATATGGTGGATTAGATGCTATTATTTGGAATCCACCATCTAAATCAAGCCCTTCTAGTGCTTTAAACAAATCACCTTTATAAAAATTAACATTGAACAAATTTAATTTCTCTTTATTAATATTTGCTACCTTAATTGCAGTATCTGAAATATCGACTCCGTAGACAAAGGCATTTTTACAATAGTGAGCTATACTTAATGAAATAGCACCACTACCAATGCCCAAATCTAACACTTTAATATTTCTATCCCCATAATTTTTATTTATATAGTCTATAGTATACTCTACTAAAATTTCAGTATCTGGTCTAGGGACTAGAACTCCTTCCTCTAAATAAAAATCTAGCCCCATAAACTCTCTTTCTCCTAATATATACTGTATAGGATATCCCCTAGCTCTTTCTTCCATGAGATACAAAAACTTTTCCTCGACTTCTTTTGAGACTTCCCTATCTCCATAGGTATATATATAGGATTTATCTACATCTAATAATTTGCATAATATTAGAATTGAATCTAAGATGGAATTTTCCGACTTCCTTAGTAGATTATTTATTGTTACCATTTATCCTCATCCTTATTATCTGTTAAAACTGCTTTTAATGATTCTATGGCCACTTGAATTTGCTCACCATCAGGCTCTTTTACTGTAGCTAGTTTTTGAATCATTAGGCCAGGATAAGAAAGAAGATAAGCTAATTTTGAACTGCTTTTCCCAATAAGCCTATTTATTTCATAAGATATACCTGCAATTACAGGAAACATCAAAATCCTCACAACAAATCTTTGTAATGGATTCGGCCAGCCAAAGAATGATAAGACCAATATACTAATTATCATTACCATAAATAAAAAGCTAGTTCCACATCTTGGATGAAGAATTGGATGTTTCTTTACATTTTCAACTGTAAGCTCTTCTTCATTTTCATAGCAATGTATAGTCTTATGTTCAGCACCATGATATTCAAATACTCTTCTAATATCATCTAGTTTAGACACTCCTATTATATATATTAAGAATATTATTATTCTAACTAAGCCTTCTATAAGATTTAAACCTATTGAGCTATTAATTCTACCCTTAAAGAAATTGGTTAAAAGAGTAGGCAATATCATAAATATTCCTACAGCAAGTATGATAGAGCTGATTACAGCAAAGACCATCTCAATATCTCCTGCTTTATCTTTAAATATCTTTTGAGTAAAACTTTCTTTAGATGAGGTTTCTTCTTCCTCTTCATAGAATTCCGCTGAATACATCAATGCTCTAGTACCAAACATTAAAGCCTCTACAAGTCCTACTATTCCCCTGATAAATGGAAGTTTGAATATTTTATACCTCATACCCAAAGTGTTTAACTTTTCCATTTTTATTTCAATTTCTCCATCAGGTTTTCTAACAGCAATAGCTATATCCTTTGGTCCACGCATCATAACCCTTCTATTAGTGCCTGTCCTCCAATGCTTGTAATATGTTTGGGTACTCTATCTAAATTCTTTATTTTCATATATTCACCCCCGAATTTTTGGTCTTTTCTCTTGAGCAGAGTTGTTACTACTTTGTTTCGTCATGTTAGGTATCTCGCAACTCAAATTTATTTGCTCCCTATCGGTCGCATAAATTTGGTCCTAACGGACACTCCTAATGAGAAATTCTACATTAGGGTTGGTGCTCATTGCCTTTTTGTCCAATAAGCGTAGCGAATTGTAGACAAAACGGACAGCGTAGGTGCGTTTGACCTACTAAAGCTCACTAACGTTCGTTGTGTTAGGTCATTTCCCGTAGTCTCGCAACTCAAATCTATTTACTCACTACGCTCGTATAGATTTGGTGCTCGTTACGTTTGACCTACATCAACTCACTGTCGTTCGTTGTGTTAGGTCATAAAAAATAAAGGTTAGTTGCCCAAGCATCTAACCTAGTTTTCTGAAGAAATTAGTCCATATTGTATTTCTTCTTGAATTTTTCAACACGTCCACCACGTTCAACGAATTTTTGACGACCTGTAAAGAATGGATGACATTCTGAACAGATTTCAACTCTTAATTCATCTTTAACAGAACCTGTTGTAAATGTATTTCCACAGGCACAAGTTACAGTAGCTTCTTTATAATTTGGATGAATATCCGCCTTCATTCCTTTCACCTCTCTTCAACTGCTAATATATAGCAAAAAAACATTCTTTCATAATTCAACCATTAAATTATAGCATATAATTTTTTTCTTTTCAACTAAAACCAAATTTTATTTCTCATCTCATCTATGAATTGGTCGTTATTTCTAGTTTTTACTAAGTTTTCTATTAAATTCTCAGTCACATCTTGTGTAGGTGCATTTCCCATAGCTTTTCTTATAGCCCATATTGTTTCAAGTTCTTTTTGAGATAGAAGTAATTCTTCTCTCCTAGTTCCTGATTTATTAATATCAACAGCTGGGAATATTCTCTTCTCAGATAACTTTCTATCCAAATGAATTTCCATATTACCCGTTCCTTTAAATTCTTCAAATATAACATCATCCATACGGCTGCCAGTCTCAACTAAAGCCGTAGCAAGAATAGTTAAAGAGCCACCTTCTTCTAAATTTCTTGCAGCACCAAAAAATCTCTTAGGTTTATGTAATGCACCTGGATCTAATCCTCCTGAAAGAGTTCTGCCTGTAGCTGGTATCGTTAAGTTATATGCTCTAGCAAGCCTTGTAATACTATCTAGTAAAACCACTACATCTTTACCATGTTCTACCAACCTTTTTGCTCTTTCCAATACAATTTCAGCAACCTTTGTATGATGTTGTGGTAGTTCATCAAATGTTGAGTAAACTACATCACCCTTTACTGATCTTTTCATATCAGTTACCTCTTCAGGTCTTTCATCTATTAGAAGCACAATCACTTCTACTTCAGGATGATTTTTTTCTATAGAATTCGCAACCATTTTAAGTAAAGATGTTTTTCCAGCCTTTGGCGGAGACACAATCATACCTCTTTGTCCCTTGCCAATAGGTGCGATTAAATCAATCATCCTAGTAGCAAGCTCAGAGGAATTAGTTTCAAGTTTTAATCTTTTAGTTGGGTATATGGGAGTCAAACTATCGAAATTAGGTCTTTTTGTACAGGTTTCTGGATGCATTCCATTAACAGATTTTATATAGAGAAGAGCTTTATATCTTTCTCCAGGATTTGGATCTCTAGTAACGCCAAAGATTTTATCTCCTGTTCTTAATCTAAATCGTCTGATTTGAGACGGGGAAATGTATATATCCTCATCACCAGATAAATAATTATCAGATCTTAAAAAACCATAACCATCTGCATGTAACTCGAGGATTCCTTCAGCCCCGTTTATCTTATCCATATTCTCCAATTCTTCCGTGACTTTTTCGGGTAAATCCTCAGTTTCAATATCTTTAATATTTATTTTTACTTCATTTTCATCAGATAACTCTTTTTCTTCCAATTTCTCTTTTTCTTCCGAAGCAAAGTTTTGAAGTATTATATCCTTTAACTCGTCCTTCTTATATTTATAAGGACTGGCTATTCCTTGAGATTTTGCAATCTCTCTTAGTTCGCCTATTTTTTTATCCGACAGATCATGTTCCGTCAAACATAAACACCCCTTTCATCAATTGACAATTCACAATTCACAATTCACTAGATAAACAAACCCTAAAGGACTACTGAATTATACTGCGGGGCAAATATCAGTAGCTAAGTGATGAACACAAAATCAAAAACCATGATTTTGGTTCCCTACTTTAGTTCACAATTAAAAGATTCAAAGACTAGATTCCTCGCTTTGCCCAGAATAGCAATCTCTTTATTTATGTTTTCAATCGTGCATTGTGCATCGTGAATTGTGCATTGTTTCTATTTCGCGTATTCTGGTTTTTTATCTAATTTATGAGTAGCCTCAATAAATCTTATAGTGCCTGTCTCCGCTCTCAAAACTAGAGTATGAGTTGAAGCAACATTATTTTCTAGATACTTCACTCCTTGAAGTAGTTCTCCATGTGATACACCTGTTGCTGCAAAAACTATTTCATCTCCCTTTACAAGGTCATCTGTCTTATATACTTTATTTAAGTCAACGCCCATCTCTATACATCTTCTTTTTTGTTCTTCTGTCACAGGATGTAAAATGCCTTGGAATTCACCACCCATACATTTTAGGGCTGCCGCAGTTATAACTCCCTCAGGAGCTCCTCCTATACCTACCATCATATCCACACCTGTATTTTCAAAACATGTATTTATGGCAGCAATCACATCTCCATCAGTAATCATTCTAATCCTTGCTCCAGCTTTTCTTATACTTGCCACCAAGTCATTGTGCCTTGGCCTATCAAGCATAGTTATAGTAACTTCTGATACATCTTTATCTAAAGCCTTAGCAACTTGAGCTATATTGTCCTCTATAGGAGCATTGATATCTATAACTCCAGCCGCTTTTGGTCCTACAGCTATTTTTTTCATGTAAGTATCTGGAGCATGAAGCATGCAACCCCTCGGAGCTATAGCTACTACAGAAACAGCATCAGGACGGCCATATGCAATGGAGCTTGTTCCGTCTAGAGGGTCTACTGCTATATCTATTTTTAAACTATCTGGACCTGCTATGCCTATTTGTTCTCCAATATATAGCATAGGTGCCTCGTCAATCTCACCTTCACCAATAACTACGACTCCGTCTATATTTACAGTATCAAACATACGCCTCATAGCATCAACGGCAGCCTGGTCTGCAGCATTCTTGTCTCCTCTACCTAAAAATTTTGCACTAGCTAACGCAGCTGCTTCCGTTACTCTTGCTAAATTTAATGCCAAATTTCTATCCATCTTAACACTCCCTATTTAATTTGTAAGCCTTCCCAATCCTTTAAAAATTTATCTATACCTATATCAGTCAATGGATGATCAAGCATTTGTCCAAATACTTTATATGGTATAGTTGAAATATGGGCTCCAGCTTTTGCAGCATCTAATACATGAATAGGATGTCTAATACTTGCTGCAATTATTTCAGTATTTATATTGTGAATATTAAATACTTGAACTATATCTTCAATAATGTAAATTCCTTCATTACTAATATCATCTAGTCTTCCTACAAAAGGACTTACATAAGTAGCCCCAGCACGAGCTGCAAGTAAAGCTTGGTTAGCCGAAAAAATCAAAGTCACATTAGTCTTGATTCCTTCTTCAGCTAAAACCTTTACAGCTTTTAGTCCTTCTTTAGTCATAGGAATCTTGATAACAATATTCGGATGAATTTTAACTAACTCCCTAGCTTCCCTCAGCATTCCTTCCTTATCTAAAGAAATAACCTCGGCACTAATAGGTCCATCTACTATGTCAGCAATTTCTTTAACAACTTCCTTGAAATCTCTACCCTCCTTAGCGATTAAGCTAGGATTGGTGGTGACTCCACAGATAACTCCCCATTCATTAATTTCTTTTATTTCTTCTATATTTGCAGTATCAATAAAAAGCTTCATACTATACCCCCCTTTTTTCCAATGCACAATGCACAATTCACAATTCACAGTTCACAGTTACTGGAGTCTAGTTATAAGGTCTTTTTAGCGACCTTCGGTCGCTTTCTTTAATTGTGCATCGTGCATCGTGAATTGTGAATTGGCTTTACGCTCTACCTACTGAGCCGAATATATGCATTTTTTCTTTAATTTTTTCTTTCATTCGAGTTTTTGCAGGAGTTAATATCTTTCTTGGATCAATATTATCTGGATTAGCTTTAATGAAGTCTTTTACTCCTTCAGCAAATGCTATTCTAAGATCTGTATCTATGTTTATCTTACAAATTCCTAAAGATATAGCTTTTCTCAGAGCCTCTTCAGGAACTCCAGAAGAACCATGTAGCACTAGGGGAACTCCTACCTTATCTCTTATAGTCTTTATTCTATCGAAGTCAAGTTTTGGTTCTCCCTTATACACACCATGGGCAGTACCTACTGCTATTGCTAAAAAGTCTATATTAGTCTCCTTTACAAATCTTAATGCTTCCTCTGGATCTGTAAAAGTAGCATCTCTTTCATCTACGGTAATATGATCCTCAGTACCTCCAATCTTTCCTAACTCTGCCTCAACAGAAACACCTACAGCATGAGCTACCTCTATTACCTTATTAGTATATGCAATATTTTCATCTAGGGCAAATCTAGATCCGTCAATCATTACAGAAGTAAAACCATGTCTAATACATAACATTACTTGGTCAAAATCAGTACCATGATCTAAGTGTAAAGCTACTGGCACCTTAGCATTTCTAGCAGCTATCTTTCCTAGACCAGCAATATATTCTATACCAGCATATTTAATTCCACCTTGACTAGCTTGAAGAATCACTGGTGAATTAGTTTCTTCAGCAGCTTCAATAATAGCTTGCACTATCTCCATATTGTTTACATTAAAAGCACCAACAGCATATCCATTTTTTTGAGCATCTAATAACAATTCTCTTCCAGTAACTAACATTTAATTCCCTCCATTTTTCTTATTATATACTATTATATCAGATTTCAAAACTATTAGAGTAAGAAATTTGGATAAAAACATAACAATAAGTATCTTTTGATGACTAGCACCAAAAAAGATACTTATTGAATATATAATACATCCTATTTGTTTTATAAACTCTTTAATCGTCTCTTTTAATTCTTTCCACTATACTTTCCCTTACCATAGATTTATTTATAATATATGGTAAAATAATCCCTAGAATAATTATAATAGGTAGAGCTATTGCAAGTGGCTTTAAGGTAAAATTATAAGTAGCAAAAAAAGATTCCCTAGTTAGTTTCTTTATTATAGTAATAGATATGACTATGGAGAATATTGCAGATATAATCATAGTTCCCAAAGAATAAAATATCCCTTCTCTTATAAGCATAGAATTTAACTGTTTTCTTGTCATTCCTATACTTTGAAGTAATGCAAATTCTCTTTTTCTTGTGATGATACTTGTTGTTATTGAGTTAATAAAATTAACAATTCCCACCAAGGCTACAATAAAACTTAAAGAACCTCCAACTAATAAAAACATATTCTTATAATTATCAAAATCAGATTTTTGTTTGTCTCTAGAATCATAGTCTAAGGTATAGTCAATGCTATTCGTATAATCCTCTAGGAAACTTTCATAATCAGTTATATTTTCACCCTCCACATCAAATTGATAGACCATAGTAAATGGGTCTTTTATTATTTCCTTATAAACATTTGAAGGTAAATATAATAATTGGCTATGGATCGCCTTTCCATTCTTATCACTTATAAAGTTTACATATCTAGCATGGTTTGTATAGTCATAGGATATAATAGCCATTACTTCAAATTCTTTGACTCCATTCTCTGTATTTAATTTAACGCTATCTCCCACATCATACTTAATCCTATCCCATACTGGAGTCCCATTATTATTGGTATACCCACCATAGATAATATAATCTCCGCTCTTTAATTTTTCCACGTCGATTTGACCTTTTATTATTTTTTGTCTATCTATTAAATAATCATCTAATCCATAAAGTTGAATAGGAGTTTGATTTTGAGGTTCTAAATCTTTTTCATCTAAAAATTCCACAGAATCAGCTGGAGTATAATAAATTCTACCTCCATTTTCAAATCCCTTTTTACTGTTTATCAACCCTATTACATCCTCAGTTAAACTATCTTCTTTGAATCTAAAATCAGATTTAAAATATTTTGCTGACCCTAATACAAAATCAGAATTAATAAATTCACTTAGATATTTATTCATATCAAAACTATTTGTCATTGTATATACAGAATTAAGGAGAATTAAACTTAAAGACATAGATAGAAGAACAATAACAGTTCTAATTTTGTTTCTAAATAAATTGGACATTGCCATTTTACTAATATTAACCCTTGCTTCTGATTTTCTTATATGATCATAATTCACCTTATCAATATCTGTAATTTTTACAGCTTCCACAGGTGAGACTTTTCCTGCAATCTTTCCTGGTTTCCTACAGGATATAAAAACTGTAATTAAGGAGAATAATATGGAAAACAAGAAAATCCAAGGTGTTGGACTCTTCACCACTCGACCTCCAATTGATGTAGTAGAGGCAATTCTAGGAAGAATCAAATTCCCTGCAAAATATCCTAATATTAATCCTATTGGGATTCCTATTAAAGATATAAAAAAGGCCTGTCTTCTTATAATCCTCATAATCTGCTTTTTAGTTGTACCTACTGTTTTTAACAGTCCATAGAATTTAATATCTGAAACTACAGAAATCTGAAATATATTATATATAATCAAATATCCTGTAAAGATGATAATCAATAGAATCAATACCATGCCACCTATAGTAATGGGGTCAGCATCTTCCAGTTTTCCTGACATATATCCCCAATTAACTCCAATATCAATAGCTGGACCTTCTTCATCAGGAACGTATCCACTTTCTGATTGAACCTGAATTAATTTTTCTTCAATATTCTTTGAATTAGAAAACATTACATCTAAGTAATATATATTTTCTGGCAAATTAAGGGAATCTGCATATTCTTTTGATGTAAACACCATCCTTGCCATCATAGCCTCATCTGCATCGTAGAATCCCGATAGTATAAACTCATCTTCTATAGTTTCTAGTACTATTCCATTTTCTTCAATGGTATATCTTAATCTAATCTTTTCTCCTACTCTATGAGGAATTTTAAGTAAATCTAGCACTAAAGTATCAGTAATTATCTCATTTTTTTCTATGGGTAGCCTCCCAGTAGTAGGATAATTAAAACCTCTTTTAATATAATTTTCATCCCCATAAGAAATCTCTACTTGCTCTTTGATAAATTCATCATTTATCACTGCTCCAATCATTTGCCTTATTCCAGCCTCTTTAATTAACGGATGAGTCTTTAATCTATCTATATCCTCTATATTTATACGTTTAAATGCCCCATGAAATGTAGTCCCCACCATTCTCATGGTCTCAAGTTCCATAGAATTTTTCATACCAAATCCAATAGTAAAAAGACTTGTAAATAATAAGGTAGTCAATGCAATGGCAATAAAGGCAATAATATTTCTTCTACGATTGTTTTTTAAACTAGATGTGGCGATTTTGTTAATAATTTTTTTATTACTAACCTTATTCATTTATCTCACCACCAAGAATTTTACCGTCTTCAATTCTAATAATACGGTCTGCCATTTGAGCAATTTCTTCATTATGAGTAATCATAATAACTGTTTGATTAAACCTCTTACTAGATACCTTTATTAATCCCATGACATCTAAGCTAGTTTTGCTATCTAAGTTACCCGTTGGTTCATCAGCTAATATAATAGACGGTTTAGTAGCCAATGCACGACCAATAGCAACTCTTTGCTGCTGCCCACCAGAAAGGTGATTTGGCATATTATACCTTTTATCTTCAATTCCCAAAGTCTTAAATATCTCTTCAATATATTCCCTGTCAATTTCATTTCCATCTAAAGAAATAGGAAGTGTAATGTTTTCATATACATTCAAAACTGGGATTAAATTATAATTTTGAAAAATAAATCCAATCTTTCTTCTACGGAATATAGTGAGTTCATCATCCTTTAGTTTAAATATATTCTTGTCATCAATTATAACCTCTCCAGATGTAGGTTTGTCTAATCCACCTAGCATATGCAATAAGGTAGATTTTCCTGATCCAGAAGTTCCCACAATAGCTACAAACTCTCCTCGTTTTACTTCTATACTAGCTCCATCTAATGCCTTCACCAAATTCTTATCATCACCATAGTATTTTTTTAAATCCAGAGCCTTCAAAATTTCCATACAAATCACCTCATCTTCCTCAATTTCAAAGCCCAAATCTATTCACCCCCCGTTGGTCGTACAAATTTAGTACTCATTGCCTTTTTATCCAATGAGTACTCGGGAGTCGCAGACAAAACGGACAGCGAAACGAATGTTGCATTTGACCTACTAAAGCTCACAACCTTTATCTACCCCGTAGCATAATTCAGTGGTGTCCGCTAGGACCTATCGTTCGCTAAGTTAGGTCATTTTCCGCAGTCTCACCGCACAAATTCATTTGCTCATTGTCATTCGCATGAATTTGGCGTTCGTTGCGTTTGACCTACTAAAGCTCACTATCGTTCGCTAAGTTAGGTCATAAAAATAGTCTATAACTTATAATATAGACTATAGCAAACTACTCTTTCAAAATCCTTTCTAGATTCTAACAGTTATGAAAGAATTATATTTATTTTTTATCCTTTGGTAAAAATATAGAAAATCTAGTTTGTTTAGAGGAAGATTCCACTTGAATATATCCACCTTGTCCTTCTATTATTTCTCTCGATAAGTATAACCCTATACCTAACCCTTCTTTATCTCTTACATTTTCACCTCTATAAAATCTTTGGAATATCTTGTTGATTTCTTCTTCCTTAATTTCTATTCCCTCATTTAAAATATCAACTCTAAGAAAAATAGTATATTCTATAATTCTTATATGGATATTTCTGTCCTCTAATCCATATTTAATCCCATTATCCACAATATTATATATAGCTTCCTCCGTCCACTTAAAGTCAAAGAAGCAAAGTGCTCATCCTCTTCTATAAAATCTATATAAATATTCTTTTTCTCCGCATTTTTCAAACTAGAATTAATGATATTTTTAATTAAATCATTAACACTATTCAAACTAGAATTTAATTTTATTATTCCCGTTTCTAATCTAGATGCCTTTATTAAATTTTGAATTAGAAAACTTAATTTATTTGCTTGAAAGACGATTTCATCAACATATTCTATAGATTGATTTTCCTTTAAAAGTTGTGAATAAAGCATGATATTTGATATTGGTGTTTTAGATTGATGTGAAATGTCAGAAATCAAAACTTCTATATTTTTCTTTTGGTTAAATAAGTTTTTTTCCGTTGCTTGAGAATCCAATAGGTATCTATAAAATTTTGATTCTATTTTGGATAACTCTGATTCGTCAAAGCTTTTTTCAGTAAAATTCCCCTTTATAGCCAAGTCTAACATTTCATTAATTCTAATAGTTATAAGTTCCATATTTTTTCTTATATATAGAATATGTATTATTAAAACTACAATGATCACAGTTAAAAAAATCTTCATGAATTAATCCCCCAAGTATAACCTACTCCATATATGGTTTTAATATATTCATGAGCATCTAATTTATTTCTCAGCCTATTTATACTAACAGAAAGAGCATTTTCATCTACATATTCAGCACCGTCAGACCAGATTTTATCAATCAATATATCTCTAGACACTACCTTTCCAATATTCTGTATTAGTATATTTAGCAACTTATATTCTGTTTTACTCAAAATAATTTCCCTATTACCCTTCAGAAAAACCATATCGTCAAAATTAAAAGAATAGTCATCTATTTCAAATTTATTTACAACTTTTTGCGATGAGCGCCTTAAAAGTGCTAAAACTCTAGCTCTTAAAACCATAAGACTAAAAGGTTTAGTAATATAGTCATCAGCTCCAAGTTCAAATCCTGTAACTATATCGACCTCCATATCTTTAGCAGTTAGCATTACTATAGGGACTTCACTTATTCTGCGAATCTCTTTGCAAAATTCCATTCCATCTCCATCAGGTAAATTTAGATCTAGAATAATTAAATCTATGTCATTTTCCAAAAATATCTTTCTGCCCTCACTTAAATTATATCCTTGATAAAAATTATAATCTTCATGTTTTAATGATAGAGCAATCCCCTTATTTAAAGCTATGTCATCTTCTATTATTAAAATGCTTTTCAATACTATCACCTGCCTAATTTAAAAATTGCCATAATATATGATCTTTCACTGTTTATTTTAATCTATGTTTTGGTATAATATAAATAAAATAAGGCAATCGACATCACAAGATGTGATTGCCACTCATAGTGATTTTAAAGCCTAATCACTCTGTATGGCGGTGCAGGGTGATTATTTTTTTCCTTTAACATTATCCTTTATTAGAATAACTACTAAGGAGATTAGTGATATAATAAGCATACCAAACGAAATCATTAAAGAGATTGCTTGAAATGTACTCATATCACACCACCTCCTTTCTTTTATGAAATGAGATGGTATCACACCCTGCATATCGATTGCCTTGCCCTAATAATATCATAGAAGATATTTATCTTTCAATATTAATTAAATAAAAATAAGTATCAAAATCAGTACAGCCTTAACCCTTAGCATATTGATTAACTAAAACGGCCACTAATTTTGATACTTACTCAATTATCTATCTCTTCTTTAATCCTAATATTTCTCTTGCTTCATCTGGAGTAGCTATTTCTCTACCTAGTTCTTTAGCTATTCTTACAACCTTTTCAACTAATTCACCATTTGACTTAGCTAATACTCCCTTTTCTATATATACATTATCTTCAAAACCTACTCTAACATGTCCACCCATAGTAATGGCAACTGCTGCTAATGGGAATTCATGTCTACCTATTCCTGCTACAGTCCAAGTAGATCCTGCTGGAATACTATCTACCATAAATGATAAGTCTCTAACAGTTGCAGCCATTTGCACGCCTAATACAAAATCAAAGTGCATTGGCTCTTTTATGAAGCCTTGCTTAGCATATTTGATTGCATAGTCAACCATACCTTTATCAAATACTTCTACCTCTGGCTTAACTCCTCTTTCAATCATAAGTCTGCCAAAGTTTTTAATAGTATTTTCAGTATTTACAAATACTTCATCCCCGCCAAAGTTACAAGTACCACAATCTAAAGTTGCCATTTCTGGCCCTAGCTCTGTTGGTTGAAGTCTTTCTTCATCAGTCATACCAACTGCTCCACCTGTAGAAGGTTGGATAATAACATCAGGACATCTCTTATAGATTTCATCCATACAAGCTTTAAATCTAGATTTATCTTGAGTTGGAGTACCATCATCTTCTCTAACATGAAGGTGAATTATACTTGCTCCAGCCTTATATGCTGCTTCTGCTTCTCTACCAATTTCCTCTACAGTATAAGGAACAGCTGGATTGTGCTCCTTAGTTACTTCTGCACCGCAAATAGCAGCAGTGATAATTAATTTTTCCATATAAACGCCCCCCTATTATTCAATTAACAATTCACAATGCACGATGCACAATTAAATTCTCAGATTCTTCGCCTATTTTGTTTATCTAGTGATAAGATAATTGTCACACTGAATAAAACATTTGGATTTTAATCTTTTCAATTGTGAATTGTGAACTGTGCATTACTTCCTTATCTTATCCTTTGGAACTACGCAAGTTCCCTCTGCTCTACAAACTACTACCGGTTCTTCTAGTACATCACAAGCTGATGGACTAATATCTGGTCTAGGTATTATAACCTTTCTAGCCTCAAATACCATTTTTCTAGAAGTATTCCCTACCTTTACAATTTCTCCTACTGCCTCGATATAATCTCCTGCATATACTGGAGCTGTAAACTCTACCTTGTCATAAGCTACAAATAGTCCTTCATCCCCGTCATGTCTAATAAGTAATTCTGTAGCTACATCTCCAAATAACGCCAACATTCTAGCACCGTCTACTAAATTCCCACCATAATGAGCATCTTGAGTACTCATTCTAAGTCTAATCATTGCCTTTTCCATAATGTCCCCTCCATTGCTTATGTATTTGGATTTATTATATCATATTGATAATATAGTAACAAGATATTGAATCTATACTCTTATTAAATCAATACCTTACCATATATATCAATTACTCTATCATTAAATGTTGAATAAAACAATAAATTATCTACTTTTATATTTTTATCTCTCATGATCTCTTCAAATAATATTTTATAACCCTCTAATTGTGAAGTATAGTCTCTCCTCAGCTTTCTATCCATGTCTTTACTAAAGCAAATATCTGTCTTATAATCAATGATTGTCCAGTTATCATTCTCAGACTGAATTACCAAATCCATTGTTCCATTAATAAGTATGGTTTTATTACCTTTCTCTGCAAGTTTAGTCTCATCTTTAAATAAAAAGCTTAATATCCTATTTAAAGCAGCTTCGTTCTTCTCATCTATTGCTATGGTGAAGGATAATTCAGGAAATACTTTCTTTGCATTTCTAAAAAGTTCTAAGATATCTTCATTGTTTATAAAATTATTTAATACTTTTCTGGCATATTTGTAAATCCTTCTTTTAATTATACCCCTAGCCCCTTTGTTTCCTTTTTCAATTGCAATATTAAGTATTTCTTCAACTCTATTATTAGCAATAGAATAGAATAATCCAATATTTGTTTTATTAATTTCTAAATTGTCCATACCTTCATTAATTGATATATCTAAAGCATAATCAATAATATCTTCACTAACATTATTTAATTTATTACTTTTATTAATTAGAATTTCTATGGCTCTATGTATAATACTGCCATATATCTTCCCCCTAGGCCCCATAACTTTCGGTTTTAATATTCTAGTATTTCTAAGTCTAGGGCTTATATATATTTTTCTTCTCCTCTCGTAGCCAGATTCTCTAACATCATCTCCCGCTAATTCAAACTGGGATGGAGTAACTTTTAAATAGCTAGGATTAGATATCTCTTTTATTACTCTTGAATCCTTAGTGATATCTAATTCTCTTTTCTTTTCTTCAGATATCATTAAATCTTTTATTTTAGTTTCTATTTCATTTTCTAGCTTTATTTCCTTATTTATATTTTTAGATAGAGGATATAAGAAACTTCTCTCATCAATAGCATCAGCTATAATCAATACTGATTTTCCCCTAGTAGCTGCTACATATAAAATCCTATCAACTTCTGCTTCCATAAAGAGTTTTTCTTTCTCTTTTCTTTCCATTTCCTTTGGTCCAAGGATATTATGACTTCCTGCATAAACTATGAATCCAATACTTCTATTATTCTCATCCTTTTGAACATAGTGAGTACTAGAAGAAACAGTTCTTTTTTTGTGTGCACCAACTAGTATAACTATATTAGCTTCCAACCCCTTTGATTTATGAATATTCATTATTCTTACAGCATTTTCTGCTTCTTCTTTACTTATAGGCAATTCATAATTTACCTTAGCTCTTATTAAATTTTTTAATTCTTCTCTTATTTCATATATACTGCCACAGTTTTTCGACTTTAAAATTTCTATAGTTTGCCTAAGAGCAGAATCTGCATCTCTTCTTTCCAACCTCTCATATTGTCTATGAATATCATAAACACCAATCTGACTTTCTACAACTTTTTCAATAAAGGCTATTGGGCTAAGTCCTCTTGATAAATCAACAATTTCATTCATATGGGTAAATGCCTTTTTAACGCTCAGGTGTTTAATTTCATCAATCTTATTTTTTAAGAAAATAAATTGTGATAAATTTTTATTATTCTCCATAAACAATTCTATAGTTTCTAAATCTAAATAAAAGGAATTTCTCAGAGCTGATACTATTTTTATGTTATCTCTATAATCAACTAAGGAATCTATCAAAATAAATAGATTCAGAACCTCTCTAGTGTCTCCAAGGTTTTTCTCTCCTGCCAATACAGCAGATATCCCTCTATCCTTCAATGATTTAAGATAAAATCCAGTTTCCTCATTGGTCTTTGTGAGGATCATTATATCTCCTTCTTTTACTTTTCTATTGATATTATAATAATCCTTCTCCCCATCTATTATTTCTTCTTTTCTTTTTCTAACTTTTTCAGTAATATAGTAATTCCTTAAGATATCTCCTACAATATTAGCTACATATTCTTGATCTTCCTTTTCTGGATAATTGTATTTATAAATTCCTCTTACTGTTCGTTCTTCTAAATTCTCGTTATTCCATAAGCTCAATATACCTGTGAATCCAGCCTGCACATCAGTAGAATATTCGTCAAATCCGAAGCTAATATTATCTTTATTCCTAAATGTAGATTCCACCCAGTTACATATATCATCAGATGACCTAAAATTAATATCTAAGTGTATTACCTCTCCATTATTTGATATTATTTCTTTTACTTGATTATATATTGTAATATCTGCTCTTCTAAATCTATATATAGACTGTTTGGGATCACCTACTACAAATAGAGAACCTGCCACGGGCTTACAATCCTGCCACCGCTTTACACCATTATACTCCGTTTCCTTATCAGTTAAGTGAAGTACTAATTCAGCCTGCATAGGATCTGTATCTTGAAACTCATCTATATAGAAATACTTATATTTATTTTTAAAATGTTTTCTAGCTGTTGAAGATTCCCTAATTAATTTAGAAGCCCTATATAATAACTCATTGAAGGTAAGTTTCCCTTGATATCTTTCTTTTTTATAATCTACAGCCATATTGATAAACTCTGTGCAATAATTATATACCATAGCATTTAGTTTATAATATATACCATAAATTCCTTCGATTAGATTCTTATATTCATAGGCATTATCTAAGTTCCAATACTTTTTAGCAATGACTTTTTCAAATATCACTTCTATATCAAACTCTTCCTTACCATATTCCTTTAGAATACTATCTAGATAATTTATTAGACTTTGTTTTTCTTCTAATATGAAGCGAAACAATTTCGCTAGATTAGAATTATTCTTAAAAGGCTCTATATTTAAATACTCATAATCCTTCTTTATATCTTCAAATTCCTTTTCGATTTCCTCAAATTTATAATCATCATCTTCATAGCCACTAAATCTAATGTCTGGATTTTCAAGAGCTAAAATTGCCTTACTTCTCAATTCTTTATAATCAATATTTACCTTTGACAGTAAATCTATAATCTTTTTATATTCTTCTTCTCTATCCCTTAAAAACCTATACCATATTTCATTATGAAACTCTTCAGCATCTTCTATTATTTGGTAATCCGGAGTGATGTCAGCATCAAAGGGCATTTCTCTTAAAATTAACTCACAAAAGGAGTGTATAGTTCCGATAAATATCTTATCTACGGCTTTGAGCCTTTGAATTATTTCTGGATTAGTTTCTCCTTTAAGATATTCCAGAGCCTTTAATTGAATCCTTTCTGCTAATTCAGTTGCCGCTGCTTTAGTAAATGTAATTGCTACTAAATTAGCAGGATTTATTTCTGATGTAATAATATGATTGATAATCCGTTGCACAATTATGGTAGTCTTTCCTGCACCGGCTCCCGCTTCTAAAAGATAATTTTTATCAAAGATGTTTATTATTTCTTCTCTTTTTTTCATTTCTTCTCTTATCAGTCCCTCTTTATTTACCATATCCTCCCTCCTCTTCTACTTTAGTTAACCTCTTGTCCACCATACATATAGGACTATAATCGCAATATCTGCATATACCCTCTGAATCAAATATTACTTGAGATTGTTCCTCTAATATATCCATATCTAATAAAGTCTTTATTCTATTTTCTATTACATTTATAAATTCTTCACTGAAATCTAAATCAACAATCCCATTCTTTTCATGACCTTCAAATATATAAGTAAATTTGTATACTTCTGGTCTTAAGAATATATCTTTTTTAGATTCTAATATTTTCTCTAATGTTTTTTTATAAATATAATACTGAAGTTTTTGTGTTTTTGAATAATCGTAGTCTTTATTTTTACCTCTACCTGTGGAAAACCTTAATCTTTTTTCAAAGTTATCCATACTTCCTGTTTTATAATCCACAATTCTGAATACATTCTTATCTATATTATTTATATCCACCCTGTCTATAGATCCTGATATATCTAATTCTAATCCCATAATATCTATCCTCTGTTTAGGAAGTACACCAAATATTTTATTATTCTTCCCCCTTTTATCTCCAAAGGATAATTCATTTACCAGTACTGTCCATTCACTATCATTATCTGCAATATCTATTATATTTCCACATGCATTTATTAAATTTTGTTTTTCTCTTAGATATACCTCTTGAAGCAGACAGACATTATCCCTTGCTGATTCAATACACTGTTTCTCCACTAATTCCACTATTTTCTCTTTAGTCTGTTCTTCTTCATTTAAATTAAAATAACTATCTAATACTTCATGTACTATGATGCCCTTTGTTTTTCCATCAAGCCATCTATCAACTCTGATATCTGCATCTTCTTTAGCACTTAAGCCCATTATATTTTTAAGATAAAATTTCCTAGGGCATTCAGCCAAGGTCTCCAGTGAGGTTGCAGATTTAACCATATCTCTCCCTTGAATTACTCTTTTCTTTTCCTCATATTTTTCCTGTTTTCTTTCTCCCATTATATCCTTTAACTCATTATATATTTGAGATGGCGATTGTACTTTTATGTTGACCGTATCGAAGTTTGAATAACCTATGGATATGTTCTCAAAATCAGCCGTTAATAATTCTCTTACCTTATATTTTTTATATTCATAATTATCATTTGCAAAGGAAATCTTGTCAGATATTTTAGTTCTGATCATATCAAGCAGAATAGGTGATTCTACTGCCTTATTGGATAAACTAGTACTATCTAACCCTATTAAATAAAGATTCTTTCTTCCAGTATATCCTGCGTTTTTAAAACTTGTAATAAATATACTTCCCGGCTGAGGTTGGGATCTAAGTATCTTACTTTGTTTAATATAGGATAGAACTATATCAAAATACTCATGCCTACTAACTTCCATATTAATATCTCCAATTTTATCCAGAATTTCTAAGACTGCTTGTTTCGCAGCTCCATCATATTTTTTTACATTCTTTACATACCTTGTTATTAAACTCATAAACTTTGGAATACATTGATCAAATCTAATATAATCATCTCTTGGTATAGCTTCAAATATCCCCCTAAAAAATTCTCTTAGCCAAATTCTTTTCTCTGCTTGAAATTTATTTAAATTCTTATCTCTTTCTATGGCTATATTAGTATCATCTTGTAATTTTAATACTCTATCATAGTTTTTCTTTAAGGATACAATCTTACATTCTACTAGTTCCTCATACATTTCAGGAGCAGAAAATTTATCTATTTTAATGTCATCATTGATAAAAATAGGTTTTATTTCCTTCACATTATAATAATTTACAGCCCATGTAAAAATAGTATTTATAAATCTATAAACACTGCTGGATTCAATATCTAAACCTCCGCCAAAGTTTCCAGGTATTCCATGTATGTCCAATTCAATATTAATTAAATTGACATATTTACTATTGGTATATGCTATAACCACTTCATCAAGCGGGATTATTTTTCTCTTGATGTCCTCTAAAATAATCCCTATTTCTTCCTTTGTTCCATAGCCTTCATAAAACTTAATATTTTTATTTTCAAATTCTGTCTTCCCTGAATTCTCTTTATAATAATAATTCTTTGGACGGCCTTCAACTGATTTAACAGGCATTTTAATCCTTGTACAATTTTTGAATTTCTTAAATAGTATTTCTTCTGCATTATTAAATTCAATATTAGATGCTATAGCTATTTTCTTTTCCCGATATAGATTTATATTTGATGAATTTGATGCTTCAATAATTATGTCACAGTAGTCTACAGCATTTAATTTCTTTAGTCTGGCTTTGTATTCCATATATATTTTGTCTAGATTCTTTACTTCTGGAAAATGTTCTAATCCACTGTATTTTAACTCCATTATTACCTTATATACTTCTTCAGCAGTTTTTGAATCTATTAGATTTGGTCTGAAGAAAAAACTGTCCGAATCTAACTTAGATAAATCCTTAAGTATGCCTATGATCAAATTGTTTCCTAGAATATCGTCAATTATCAATTTATTGTTATTTGCAATATATTCTTCACACATCTCAAAAGCTAAACCCTTTAGGGTCACTGTCCTAAGATTTATAGAAGGATAGCCATCTCTAGCCATCTTATTTACGATTTGCATTCCTATGGTTCTTGTTGGAACTATAAATATCTTTTCATCTAAAATATTTTCTTTACAAAATTCCCTTAATTCTATAAGTTTCATACCCTCACCCTCTTTTATCTTCTTATGGTATATAAATATTCGACATAAAAAATAAAAATCCTTTAATTTAACAAAAATATAGACTCCTAAAAGTCAACTTTAGCCATATATGCGCCTTCACCGCTTCTTACAAAACTGTAAGATAGATATATAAACTTTAATAATATTGTAACTATTTAATAAACTATATTATGGTAAAATGGAATTAGCAATAATTACATGGGGGTGAACTAATTTTTGGAGGATCTAATTGTATTAAGCAATTTAAGAAAGGTATATAGAATGGGAGATGAAAAAATTATTGCCCTTGATAATGTATCTCTGTCCATTAAAAAAGAAGAATTTATATGTTTACTTGGCACATCTGGATCTGGTAAGTCTACATTATTGAACATGATGGCAGGTTTGGAAAAACCCACAAAGGGTGAAATCACCATAGGTAAATATCCAATACACAAGATGAATGAAAGAGATGTAACTAAATTTCGTCAGAAATATGTGGGCTTTGTATTTCAATCCTATAATCTAATCCCTACTCTTTCAGCTTTAGAAAATGTAAGTCTAGGTCTTACTTTCCAAGGCATACCAAAAGCTAATAGAGAGAAAATGGCAAAACAAATGTTAATTGATGTAGGACTAGAAAAGAGACTTCACCATAAACCTTCCGAGATGAGTGGTGGACAGCAGCAAAGGGTAAGTATTGCAAGAGCATTTGTAGGTAAGCCACAAATAGTATTTGCTGATGAGCCTACAGGAAATCTAGATACAAGAACTACACTTGAGATTATGAATCTAATCACTGGAATGGCTTACGAATTTAAACAAACCCTAATTATAGTAACTCACGACGTAGAGATCGCTGATTATGCACATAGGGTAGTATATCTAAGGGATGGACATATAGAAAAGATTACAGAAAATGAAAACATAATAAAGGGGGCAGTAAATTAGATGAAAAGAGTTTTAAGTATTTTTTTAGCAGTATTATTAGTTATACTTCAAGTACCAAATATAGGATTTGCCTATGGTGAAGGAAATCCTAATTTAGTAATCAGTAATTCAAATACCTATACTGCAAAGGCAGGAGAAACTGTCTCTGTATCAGTGAAACTTACAAATACTGGAAATGGTTATGCAACTAATATTTCTGGAAGCTTAAGTGGTGAATCCACTGGAGTAGTCTATATCGATGGCTCTTCACATGATAGTATCAGAAATCTTAGGGATGGCAGTACAGGAACCTTATCTTTTAGAGTAAAAGTAGATGAATCAGCTGATGGTAAAAATTATTCATTACCACTAAATATAACTTATTATAGTGAAGAATATGGGTGGCCTGGAGAAGAAGGATATGTACCACCACAGAAATTCACATTAACAGAAAATATCAACATCAGAGTGGCACAAGATAAGACTTCACCACAATTAGTAGTCAATAGAGTAGATATCATGCCTTCTTCTACTGTTAATGCAGGGGAAACTATTGCCGTAGGCTTTGAGATAGGAAATATAGGCAGTGCCATTGCAAAGGATCTAAGAGTAACTCTAGAAGGTCTAACCAATGAAGGATTTACATTAGCAAACGGTGTAAACTATAAGACAGTTCAATCTCTAGAAGCTGGTAAGAAAACCTATATATATTTTGAATTGAAGTCTTCAAAAACATTAGCAGGCGGAAGTTATGAGCTAAAATTAGACTTATCCTATAAAGATGTAAAAAATCAAGCTATACAAGATAAAAGTAACTTCTTTATAACTGTTGCTGGAAATAAAGGTCAATCTTCTAATCTAATAATAGAGAACTTAGTTTCCCCTACAGGCTCCATTGGCCAAAATAAAGAAGTAGATATAAGTTTTGATATAAGAAATCAAGGGCAAGCAGATGCAAAGAATGTGGTCATCACAGCTAGCAGTGAAGACCAAAGTGGAGTAGTACCTAAAACAGTAAGCACTATAAAACTTAATTCCTTAGCTAAGGGTGCTACAGAAAAAGTTAATTTTAAATTTTTAACTACAAAAGCCTCTGAAACTAAAAACTACCCTATTAAAATCACAGTAAAATATGTAGATGATTTAGGAAAAGAAGATACAGTTGAACAATTCGTAGGTGTATTTGTAGTAGCACCAGAAACTGGAGATTCTACTAAGGGCAAACCAAAGTTAATCATAGATAAATATAGTTTCGAGCCACAACTTGTTAAAGCTGGAGAAAATTTTGAGATGACTCTTTCCTTCTATAATACTTCTAGCAACAAGGCTGTAAAAAACATAAAAATATTTTTAACAGCAGAATCTGGTGCTACCAAGGATACTGAAAAGGCTGGTAACTCTGCATTTACACCAGTAGATAGCTCAAATACTTTCTATATCGACTCTATACCACCTAAAGGTAGAGTTGAAAAAACTATTACTATGTTTACTGTACCAGATGCCATTGCAAAGACTCATACTATAACAGCAAACTTTGAATATGAAGATAGTGAAGGTACTGAATTAAAAGATATTGAGTTAATTGGAGTTCCTGTAGTCCAACAATCAAGACTAGAAACTGCAGAATTACAGCTTTATCCTGATGCAATGGTAGGTCAGCCACTTCCAGTATCATTGGAGTTCTATAATACCGGTAAAGTTACTCTATACAATATGATGGTTAAATTAGAAGGAGATTTCCAAACTGAAAACGGAAGCTATTATGTTGGTAATTTCGATAGTGGTAGTAGTGAATTTTTTGAAGGAATGGTAATACCATCTCAGCCTGGTGAATTAACAGGTGCTGTACTATTTACCTACGAAGACTCCACAGGTCAAAAACAAGAACTAAGAAAAGAATTTACACTAAATGTAACAGAAATGCCTCCAATGGAGGAATTCCCTGGTGAAATGCCAACTCCAGATGATATGAAACCTGGTGGGATCAAGGGAATTCTCAAATCTAAATGGCTATGGATTAGTTTAATAATCATAGGAGCTGGAGTAGGAGGTTTTATTTTCTACAAGAAAAAGAAAAAAGAAAAGGAAATGGCCCTAGATGAGTAATTTAGACTTATTTAGAATGGGAATAAAAAATCTGTGGAGAAGAAAACTAAGAACCTTTCTTACAGTCCTTGGAGTAATCATAGGAGCTAGCTCCATCATAGTAATGCTTAGCCTTGGCTTTGGAATGAGTAAATCCTTTGAGGAGCAAATAGCTCAATGGGGCAGCTTGACTACTATAAATGTTCAAAAGAGTTGGGTAGAACAGCCTGGACAAAAGCAAGCAGTCTTAGATGACAAAGCTGTAGCCTCATTTAAATTAATACCTAATGTTGCAGCTGTAAGTCCAATGCTAGAAGCCTATGGTTCCATAATTAATGGGAGATACCTATCCAATGCTCCTATTAGAGGAATAGATCCTGATTCTATGGAAGCCTTTGGATTCGAAGTAGCAGAAGGCAGACTCCTAAGTAAAAATGATGAGTTAACAGTAGTATTTGGCGGGCGAATGAAAGATAGTTTCTATGAACCGAAGTCAAGGGTTTGGAGAGAACCAAAAATAAACCTTATGAAGGATAGAATGACCCTTACCTTAGACCCAAATTATGGTTGGTCTAGTCCTGGTGAGAAGAAACCAAGCTATAAAGAATATAAAATTAAGGTTGCAGGTGTATTAACTGAGGGTGATTGGCAAACAGGATATGGAATCTATATGCCTATTACAGAAGTTCAAAAACTTCTAAAAGAAAAAGAAAAAGCTGAAAATCAAAAACCTCAGCCAGGCAGAAAAAAAGAAACTGGATACAATAAAGTAGATGTTAAAGTCAACGATATGAAAAATGTTCAGGAAGTTCAAAAACAAATCAAAGAAATGGGATATGAAGCCTATAGTTTGAACGATGAGCTAGAATCCATGAAAAAACAAGCTGCAGTAATCCAAGCTGTACTAGGCGGTATCGGTGCAGTATCACTTTTAGTAGCAGCTATAGGTATTACAAATACCATGGTAATGAGCATATATGAAAGAACTAAAGAAATTGGAGTAATGAAGGTAATAGGTGCTTCCCTTAAGGATATAAAGAGACTATTCTTATTTGAATCGGCACTTATAGGCCTTACGGGAGGTGTTTTTGGAGTAGGATTTTCCTATTTGATATCCTTCCTTATAAATAAATTTAGTGGACAATTTGGTCAGGCTATAGGTGCATATGGAGCTACAAAGATATCTATAATCCCAATATGGTTAATCTTTGCTGCCTTGGCAGTCTCAGCCTTATAGGAATAATGTCAGGATACTTCCCAGCTAGACGTGCTATGAATTTATCCGCATTGGAAGCTATAAGAACAGAATAGACTAAAAAAGAGACTAATTAGTCTCCCTTTGTAAAATGCTGCTTTCATATATAAAAGCAGCATTTTTATTCTATTTATTATTTTGCACCTTCAAGTGCAGCCTTTACAGCTTCTATAATACCGTTACTAGTATTAGTAGCTCCTGATACTGTATCAACCTCCGTTGAATTTTTCTCTACTATACTTGCAGGTACTTGTTCTATTGCAGGCTCACAGATTCCTTCTGTCTCTTCATGAGATAATACCTCTACATTTGCAATCTTTCCATCCTTTACTTCTACTGAAACTGTGATATCTCCATTATTTCCCTGTCCAGTACCTTCATATGTACTATCATTATATACTGGAGCCTTTTCACCACAGCCAACTAGAGTAAGCATCATAGCTAAAACTAGAGCAACTGCCAATATTGACTTCTTCATCTTCTCTACCCCCTTTTTTGCATATTTAGCATATCTTAAGATATGCCAGACATATATCATTATATAACAAATTATGAAAAATTTCCATTTTCTTTTAAATATAATAAGAAAAAGCCTCCAAGAGAAGCATTAGGAGGTGATTCCTTGGAACTCCTATCCACTATAAAGAATAGTCCAGTGGTTTGAATCTACAACCTGCTGGACTATTTTAATTAGTTTAATATTATCTCAATTGTATAGTATTTGCTATAAATGAAAAACCATCATAGCTACCAATTACATTTATCCTATCTCCTCTTCGTAAATCTGAAAAAGATATTGACTTTAGGTTTCTATCAGCAACTACTACATCTGATTTAACATAGACTGCTATTTCATCACCATATTTTGAGCTATCTAAATCAAAATTTTCAATTAATAGAGTTATCTCCCTAGTTCTAGAATTAATATATTGTATCTTACCTAACATACTTGCTTCTAGGCCCTTAGAATCTGCCTCTATTTCAACAATTTCATCGCCTTCTGTCACTACTTCTACATAATGGCCTACACTCAAGTCACGAGAATTTGTAATTACTCTGTCAACTCTAATATACACATCTTTGCCTAAAATGTATCTTTCTTCCTTCTTAGTTTCTTGATTTAAAATAGTTACTTCCGTATTTTGATTAAATGCAATATTTAGTCCTCGAATTTGACCCTTAATGTTCTTCTTAACTACTTTTGCCTCTATATCCTTAACCACATCGTATTCAGCTATGATATAAGCTTCATCCTTTAACTTTAAATCCTCTGGCTTTACCACTCTACTGTTCCTAGTTATATAAGTTTTACTATCGATTAAAAACTTATATGTGTTATCTTTAGAATCAACTATAGTAATATTATATTCTTTATCTCTACTATCTTTAACAGGAGTTATTTCCTTTATGATACCTTCTACCTTCTTTTCCTTACTCTCAGCTTCAATATCATATATTACTGCATTTTTAATCTTTAAATCTACTAAATCTCCTTCTTTTAAATTCTTCAAATATACCGACTTACCATCTAAATATATATCTGCATCTTTGTCTACAGTAAAGTCTTTAGATATAGTCTTCTTATCCTCTGTATATTCCACAGTCATTTTAGATGCAGTAGAGTTTAAATATTTTATCTTACCTGATATTTCTTCTTCAAGGGATGTTGCTTTAACTGATATAAGTTCTTTAGTCCCCTTCTTAATACTCAACTCTACTTCTTGCCCCTCGGCCAATCCAAGATAAGTAGTTGCCTTTCCATCTACAGTTATAGATGTGTTATTCATTACTTGATAAGCAACTTCTCCACCATTAGTATCTTCTACCATTAGGAATTTATATACTCCTACATCTGAAATCTTTATCATTACAGTTCTTAATGTCTCAGTCTCATTCTTCGGCGTTTCGGGAGTTGTAGGAGTTGTTGGAGTTGTAGGATTGCCTTTCATATAATCATAAGCTGTGGACATCATCTTAGCCATTACAGCTCTTGTCAGTTGAGTATTAGGACCAAATGTACCATCTCCCTGTCCCTTAGGATCTAATACTCCAGCATCTATTAAAACAGATACATATTTAGTTTGAATAGCAGACATACTCATTACATCTTTATAAGTCAATGATACTATTTGTTTGTTTTTAGCAGTATCTTCTAAACCCATAGCTTTAACTAAATATTCACATGTATTTATTTTACTAATTGGCTTTTTGATTTGTCCATTCTTGGAGATAGTTCTCAGTTGTGATTCTGTAATTATATTTTTATATAAAGCAATAGCTAGTCCTTCCTTAGCCCAATCTTCTATCTTAAGTTCATTCAATAACGCATTATAAGCATAGGAAGCATTAGTTTTCTCTGTTGTTGTAGGATTAGTTAATCTTGCCATCAGCGACATAGCTGCATCAAAGTTTAATATACCTTTAGGTGCATCAGGCAAAAATTTTCCATCACCTGTTCCAGCTATATATCCTAAGCTTGCCATTTCTTCAATATAAGTATAAGCCCAATGACTAGCAGATACGTCTTTAAATCTAGGTGCTGCACCATAGCTTGGGATAGATGATACTAATATTGCTGAAGCTAAAATTGTAGTAACTCCCTTTTTCCAGCCTTTTCTAATTTTCACATATAGCCCCCCTTTAATCAATTCACAATTTACAATTCACAGTTCACAATTGTTTAAGTCTAGCTATTGGGTCTTTTGTCCGACCTGTGGTCGCTTTTTTAATTGTGCATTTAAGCAGGGTACCAAAATTGTGATTTTCAATTTTGTGTACATCGCTTAGCTACTGATATTTGCCCCGCAGGGTATAATTCGGTAGTCCTTTAGGGTTTGTTCACCTAGTGCATTGTGAATTGTGCATTTGTTTTCATTTTGAATTGTGCATTATTTTATCGCTGCTTTAATAAATTCTCTAAACAATGGATGAGCTTTCGTTGGTCTAGACTTAAATTCTGGATGATATTGAACTGCTACAAACCAAGGATGATCTTTTAATTCAATCATCTCAACTAATCTTTCATCAGGAGATACTCCAGCTATAACAAGTCCTTCTTCCTCTAGCTTATCCCTATATTCATTATTAAACTCATATCTATGCCTATGTCTTTCATATATAATTTCATCATTATATATTTCAAAAGCCTTAGTGTCCTCTTTAATCTTACATGGATATAAACCTAATCTCATGGTTCCGCCAAGAGTATCTATATCCTTTTGCTCTGGCATCAAATCTATTACTGGATAATCGGTGCTTGAATTAAGTTCAGAGCTGTGAGCTCCTTTGAGACTTGCTACATTTCTAGCAAATTCTATAACAGCTAACTGCATACCTAAACATATGCCTAAATAAGGAATCTTATTTTCTCTTGCATATTTAATAGCTGATATCTTACCTTCTACTCCCCTATCACCAAATCCACCTGGAACTAAAATTCCATCTACATCAGACAATAACTCATTACAATTATCATTGTTTATTTCCTCAGCATGTATCCACTTAATCTCAACTTCCACATTATTTGCTATGGCACCATGATTTAAGGACTCGGATACAGAAATATAAGCATCTTTTAATTCAACATATTTACCTACTAAAGCAATTTTCACCTTACCTTGTGGATTATTTACTCTATCAACGATTTCATTCCACTCAGATAAATCTAGTTCTCCGCATTTTAAATTAAGATGATCTATGACTAATTGCGGAAGACCTTCTCTCTCTAACATTAGAGGAATCTCATATATAGTAGAAGCATCGCTATTTTCGATGACTTCTGATGGAGCTAAGTCACAGAATAAAGCAATTTTCTCTCTCAAATCCCTAGCTAGAGGAACCTCTGTCCTACAAATAAGTACATCAGGCTGAATACCAAGGCCTCTAAGCTCCTTCACGCTATGTTGTGTAGGCTTAGTCTTTAACTCTCCTGCCTTAGATAAAAACGGTACTAGAGTTACATGGATATACATTACATTTTCTTTGCCTACATCATATTTTATTTGTCTAATAGCTTCCAAAAAAGGTAAGGATTCTATATCTCCTACAGTTCCACCTATCTCAGTAATTACAATATCTACATCTCTTTCCTTAGATGCTCTTATAATTCTTTCTTTGATTTCATTTGTAATATGAGGAATTACCTGAACAGTTCTACCGTTGTATTCCCCCTTTCTCTCTTTGTTAAGTACAGACCAATAGATCTTACCAGAAGTTACCGAACTATATTTACTCAAATTTACATCAATAAATCTCTCATAATGACCTAAATCTAAATCTGTTTCTGCACCATCGTCGGTAACAAACACTTCGCCATGTTGATAAGGCTCATAGTCCCTGGATCAACATTTATATATGGATCAAATTTTTGAATAGTAACCTTAAGTCCTCTGCTCTTTAAAAGCTGCCCTAAACTAGCAGCTGTAATACCTTTACCTAAGGATGAAACTACTCCACCTGTAACGAATATATACTTAGTGGACACTTTAACAAAACCTCCTCAAAATAACTCTTTCAATTATATTCTATCCTATTAGTTTATCTTATATAAAAAAATATGTCAATTATTTAGATGGTTACAAAAAGGTGAATAAAACAGACAAAGGGATATTCTCAACATCAGTTTTGAGAATATCCCTAGCTTATATCATCTAATTAATTTTTAGATTTTAGATTAAGGTATGCAAATTACCTGACCTATTTGTAGGCTATTTGGATTCACAGTTGGATTAGCACGTTGAATAGCATCTACTGTAGTGTTAAATCTTTGTGCAAGAGTAAAGAAAGTATCTCCAGCTCTAACTGTATAGGCAAATGTTCCTGGAGGACAGGTTGTAGTCGGAGCACAATTTACACCAAGTGCAGTCCATGTCATTCTACCCACTATTCCATCAGGTACAAGATTTCTACTTCTTTGGAATGCTATAACGGCTGCCTGTGTTCCAGTGCCGAAAATACCATCTATAGCTCCTGGATTAAATCCTGCGTTCCTTAGAAGTTCTTGAAGTTGTGCTACAGAAGCTCCTCTACTGCCAATACTTAAAGTAGGACAGCTAGATATAGGTGGCGGTGGAGCAGCTGTTGGTACACAAATTACTTGACCAATAAACAATCTATTTGGATCCACCCCAGGGTTAGCTGCTATTAAAGCATTAAGAGATATTCCAAAGGTTCTAGCTATTTGGAAGAATGTATCTCCTGCTTTTATAATATATGGTGTTGATCCTATAGGGCATGTTATTTGATTAATCTCCATGGTTTAACCTCCCTTATTTGAATTATAACTCAATATATTATATTCAAATAAAAACGATAGGTTCCAAATGAGAAGGAAATGAGTGTAATAATAAGGAAAACTCCTTTTAAAATGTAAATCTATTTATCTAAAAACTCCTTTTTTATGATCTTATCATTTGAATCCATAAAACTAAGGTATTCTTCTTTTGTCATAGCGGGAACAAAATCTTTAAGGATATTCTTAGCTTCTTTTGCATTATCAAAGAGCAAATCTATTATGGTTAAAGCTAATGCCTTAGCTGGCTCCAGATAGAGGTACTCCTCATCAACTATACAATATTCTTTTGAATGAAGTTCTCCCCTTATGCCACCGAACATAGGATGTAAAGTCGGCATAATATGGGATACATCACCTAAATCAAAGGAGCCTGTAAAATCTCCTCCTTGTATTATATCATCTTGGGGAATTCCAAGACTTAACAGATTCTTAAATAATATCACTTCCATATTTTGATGTTTTAGCATTGGCAAATATCCTGGTAATTCCTTGATTTCAATATTTGCACCTACAGCCATGGCTCCAGCAATCAATGACCTATTAACCTTTTCATTGGCATCTATCATTGCTTGTACGGTTCTCGCTCTTGTATATGATTCCATTCGCACATCTGCTGGTACTACATTTACAATGTCTCCACCCTTTGTTATGATTGGATGAATCCTTACTTTATCACTATCTAGGAATGTCTCTTTTTGAGCATTAATATTATTCATGGCTAATAATGCTGCATTCAGTGCATTTACTCCTTTGTGCTGAGCATTACCTGCATGAGCCTCTCTACCAATAAACCTAACATCCTTTCCAATAAATCCGTTACTTACTGGACCAACCAATACCTTTTTATCTCCTGTATCTAGAATATGAAACATAATGGAAATATCAACATCATCAAAGGTGCCATTTCTTATTAATTCTTGTTTTCCCCCAAAATATTTGATAATTCCTTTTTCCTTAAGTTTATTTCTGTAATCCAGTTCTACAAATTCTTCTGCAGGTGTTGCAATAAAATCAATTTTGCCATCTAATTCCTTATATACATCTGACTTTATAAGTCCAATTGCCACAGCCAACATTCCTGCAATCTGTATGTTATGTCCGCAAGTGTGTGAAGCTCCTGAATCTAAAGCATCTTGATGACCATTACAAACTATACCATCTAGTTCACCTAAAACTGCAATCTTTGGGCCAGATTTATCTTCATTTATTTGAGCTTTGCAACCGGTATAGGCAATATTATCAACTACATTAAGATTTAATTCATTCTTGAAAAATTCTTTAACAAGTTTTGTAGTTTCAAATTCCTTATAGCCAAGTTCTGGATTTTGATAAATCTTTCTACCTATATCGAAAATCAAGTTTCGATTTTCCTCAATCGCAGAAATTACTTTAGATTTCATTTTTTCTTTTTCAATGCCCATTTTACTGTTCATCCTTTTTTATATATCTAATAATCGCCTCTGTTGTTTTAAATAGCTCATCAATCTCTAAATACTCATCAACAGTATGCACCTTATACATTCCAACTCCAATAATAATTGAATTAAATCCTTGTTTAGCAAATATATTGCTATCTGATCCTCCTCCAATCACCTTAAGTTCAGCAGGGACATTAATTTCTTCATATATTTTAGAGAATTCTTTGGCAAAACTCAAATCATCCTTTGGTTTCAATACCGGATAATCACATTTATAGTCAAATTTATATATTCCGCCTAATTTTTCGACTGCATCTTCACATATCTTTTTATAGGATTCAATAATTTCTAGAATTCTTTCTTCTGAATGACTTCTTACCTCCCCAGTAACTCTACACATATCCGGAACTACATTTGAAGGGAATTCAGAGCTTATTGTGGAAATATTTGATGTAGTCAAATCATCTATTCTGCCTATATCCATACGAGATAAAGCATAAGACGCAAGGCTAATAGCATTTATACCCTTTTCAGGCTCTATTCCGGCATGGGCCTTTCTACCTTGAAAATTAATTTCAATATCATACTTACTTGGAGCAGAATGTGCAATAATTCCAGCAGCTCCAGCATTATCTACAACTACCATATTTTTTGAAGGCATCATGTCTTTAGGAACTTTTTCCCAATTAAAATGTTTTGCACCAAGCATACCTACTTCTTCACAAGGTGTTAAAACAACATAAATGTCTTTGTGTGATATCTTCTCTTCTTTAATAGTCCTTAAAACTTCTATAATGCTCGCTATTCCGCCTTTATCATCTCCACCTAATGTAGTAGTTCCATTAGTTCTAATAATATTATCTTCTATTATTGGCTCTACATCTAAATTAGGTTCTATTACATCCATATGGGCAGCAAGTGTAATTCCATCACCTTCTATGTCACCAGAAAACTTAGCTATGATTGAAGGTGAGTCTCCACCATATTGTAAATATCCTTCATCCAAGTATATTGATGCCCCCATTCCCTCTAGCAGTTCAACAAGATAGCTTGCATACTTTCCTTCTTTTTTTGAAGGTGAATGAATCTTTAACATCTCAACTAGGTTGTTTAATAATCTTTCTTTATTCAAGACTATGACCTCCTAATATTTATTTATTAGTAACTTACTTAGATTTATTTATTATCTATTTGCTTACTTAATTGATTTTTAGCAAACGCAATTGTTGAAAATACTGCTACTAAAGTAACTATAAATGATGGCTGACCTGGAATAAAAGCTACAATTTTTGTCATTATGAAAGCAATTGCAAGAGCAAACGCACCAGTTTTTGGTGACTTTATTGCAAATTGAGCAAAAACTCCACCAAATAATGCAGGAATAATTAGCGATAACATTTTCATAAAGGATTCAGGCAATGCAGATAAAACAGTTTGCCCAGCAAATACAGCTAATAATAAAAATACAATTCCAACCCATATAGAAACTCCGATTCCTATAGTTCCCATAATTGCTCCTTCATCAGTACCAGATTTATAACCTGATCCTTCTAAAGCTGATACTGCTGCTGGTATTCTCATGTTTACCAAATTCCCTGATAGAAATCCCATATATAATCCAGCTCTACCTACAATGGGAAAATAACTAATAGGTTCACTAAAATAAAAAGCTCCCGAAACCGATATCTGAGAAATTGCTCCAGCTATAATTGCTCCAAGTCCAGGATTAAATCCAAATCCCCAAGTCATAACTGCTGGAGGAAGGAAACTTACAACAAGCCCAAGAAGCATAGTAAATCTACCAATCTTTGTAATATCTTTAATATATTCATCATAAATGTTCATCTATATAGTCCTCCTATACTCTAAAATGTTAAAGTTCCAATAATTGCTCCTCCAAACATTGCAATTGTTAGAGCCCATTCTTTTAACCAAGTGAATTTCTTTTCTCCTAACTTCAAACAAATAATCATAATAATTAGACCTGAAATTGCTGAAACCGTTATATCTGGATTTGTCTTAACTTTTAAATAATTACCCACATTAAAATAGGCAAAAGATCCAAGCATAGCACCTACACTCACTGCTGGCAATAATGCCTTTCTTCCGCTAGTTAACAGGTTATTTACCTTATCCATTCTATGTGCAAATAAATATACAAATATTATCCATCCAATTGATCCTAATGCCATTGTCCATAAAGCATTTGTAAATACAACAGGAGTCATATTAGTAGAAAGTTCTGATCCTAAGGCTTGAGCCCCAAAATTAGCTGCCATTGCCTCAAAGTTAGATCCACCAATTATACTTAATCTAAATGCAGATACAGGGGATCCCATAGTAACTAATAAGGCTAATAGACTTCCCACAACTCCTAGTGCTGGACCTACACTGCCAATAGCACTTGTTTTAATACCTTTTTTTATCCTAGAATGATCCATTCCCATATCTAAACCAGCTTTAATTGATTTTCTAGTTATTAATACAGATTGGATTAATATAATGGATATACCAATTATTGATACAATCCACATAATAGGGTGATTTGCATAAAATAAATGATTTGTTTGTCCCATCTTTTACCTCCACCTTTTCATTAATTGTAGAATTACTTAATTTAAATCATATCTTAATTTTTAGAAATACTCTTTGACACATTTAAATATTCCAAACTACTATAATTCAGTATCAATTTTATAAAATTTCTGTATTCATTGTTAGCAAAATTGGTTAATCAATTAAATCTTCATTTAATATATTATGTTTCTTATCACTTCCTTTTATAATATTTAACAACTCTTTAGTTTGGAAAATGAAAATGTTTTTTCATAGGAGTATTCTATAAAATATAAGCTACTAATGAAAAACCAAGTGATAATTATTTATCATTCGTGTCCTAAATAGGTCCTTAATTGTCTAAATTGTATTACATTTTTTTATAATTGTCAATAATCCTTTATATTTCTTACATTATAAAAACTCTAATCAATAAAATAATTAGAGTTTTAAATATATCCTATGGCTTTAGCTTGATTTTAATCTTACGACGGGGTCTACCAGCACCTAATGAATTCTCCAAGTTTGATTCCTCACCGTATCCCTTATCTATGATATTTTTTAGAATACGATTCGCACTACGTTCACTTATAGAAAGGATTTCAGAGAGTTCTTGACTTGTAAATTCATCTCTACCTAACTTATTTATTACACCATTAATTTTTTCAATATATTGGTAACTAATTCCAATTTCTTTAGATAATTGTAGAGTTTTTTTATCTGCTAAATTTTTGTATTTAATTTGACTTTCTCTAAGAATTGGACCTACTACGTTTTCTCCATCATAAAAATAAATATTACCTTGTTTTTCAGAAATACTCTTCCTTAAGGCATTTCTTGCATTTATTTCAGATTGATAAAGAGTTACACCTTCACCTATTCCTATGCCAAGTATAATATTATTTAACTTACAATTATTTACTATCTTAGATAAAGAATTTATATTCTCTCGGCTCAATAAGGCACCTTTATTCGATATAATAAGATATTCATTTGTATTAATAGTCTGCATCATTCCTTCAATCTCTTTAGAATACATTAGAATTTCTTCTTCTAATTGAAACTGTCCCTCTATACTATTATAAAGTTCACCATTCTTCTCAACTACTTGAATAACCTGTATTTGAGTTACACGTTCATTCATATTTTTTAATCTGATACTATTCTTTAATTCAGTAAATCGATTTTTAATATCAATATTCGTTGCTTGTATTCTATAAACAGGAATATCATGATTTTTTAAATAATTATATATATATCCAAAAGATGTAAAGATACAATCAATTTGTTTCTCCTCATACTTTTCTAGATAATATTTTATATAGTCCTCTTCATTCTTAGAAGGTAAATATTTTTGAATATCATAACTTTTGACTTCTATATTAAACTCATTAAATACATCAAGTAAATCTTTTTCCTCAATTATATCTAAAGCAATTCTTGCATTTTTAATATCTTTCCAATCCATACGAAATTCGCACATAGCTTTAATAATACCTATTATACCTCTTTCTGTATATACGACTGGCTGTTCAAATCTTATTTGTGAAGAAAGCTCCGAATAAACACCTATTCCAGTCAAAAATATACCATCTATTCCAGTATCAATATTTCTTGCTATTTCTATAAGTTTTTTTATTTCATCTTCGGCATATTTAATAAATTCTATATTCTTTTCCTCTTGAGATAGAACTTTATATATTTTCTCTACTGAATCCGAAGCTCCCATTATAGCAATTCTCATCCTTCTGTATCCTCCCAAATGAATTTATCTAGTATATAAAAAGGAAATTAAAATCTATCAATTAGATGTTTTCTAAAGCTTATTCTAACATAGATATTATAAAAGTACCATTAAGAGATATTTTATAGAACATATCCTAAATTTTAATAATATAAGGTCATGGGTTCCAAAACTTTACATACCAATATATATAAACCTAATCCAACTGCAATGGAAAGTCCTACGGTAATTACATTGTGTAAAAAAACATTATCTAGAGATGTTGCAAAGGCTCCATAGGTAAGGAGTATACCAGTTGTCATAATAACTGCTGCAACTGAAAACTTTACTAATATTCCTCTAATATCTTTTCTTTCTGTAAATTGTAGCCTTCGATTTAAATCATATATTCCTATTATCGAGGATAATATAACAGAAGCACTAGTTCCTAATGCTATACCACTTGCTCCCATAATTGGAGCTAAAGTTAAATCTATAATTATATTCACCACAAGAGCCAAAATACTAATAACAACTGGAGTCTTCATATCGTGTATTGAATAATATGCTCTAGTAATTAAAGGTATAAGTGCCATACTTGTAAGCCCCATAGCATAATATCCTAATGCAGCAGCCGTAAAAAATGATGCCTCCGCATTAAAAGCCCCTCTTTCAAAAACTATCTTGACTATTGGCTCTGCCATTGTCATTAATATAATAGATACTGGGATTGCTATCTTTAATAAAACAACTATTCCATGGTTTATTCCTGCCTTCAGATTTTCTATGTCTTTTTTACTATGGCTCTCGGATAAAACTGGGAATATAACTGTAACTATTGCTGTTATAAATAAACCTAAAAATAAATTGACTATCTCATTGGCATAGCTTAATTCTGCAATACTACCAATTGGAAGTGTAGAAGCTATTGCATTATCTATTGAATTATTCAACTCGTTAACTCCTACCCCTATTAATATAGGCAATAAAAATTTAACCACCTTTAATAAATATTTATCCTTTAGATCCAGTTTCCATGCATATTTATAACCATGCTTTTCCATTGTCCTTAGGAGAATATATATCTGAGAGATAACTGCTATAATTCCAGCTATCATAAGTCCTGTTAAATTAAATTTCTCTGCAAAGAATATTAAATAAATAATATACACTAATACATTGGAAACTCCTCCCTTTGCACCTGCCCTAAAAGCATGATCTGCCTGTAAAAATCCTCCTCCTATTGACCTTATCCATGACACCATTATAATAGGTAAACCCACTCTATATAAAAAAATGGTTTTTTCTAGTTCTACTCCTTTAAATCCTGGACCAAATATCATGATTATCTTTGGCGCTAATAAATATCCCATGATAATAAGGATAAACGAAAGTATTACTGTAACATTTACTAAATTATTAGTATATTCTATTCTTCTTTTCTCTCCGTGTTTTTCTTGTATTTCTTGTAGTACAGGTATAATAGCTACAATTAATCCATCCCCTACTATCTTTGTAATTAACATAATAGTACTTAAAGCCAATAAATATGAATCCATTTTATAGTTTACTCCAATTTTTGATGCAGTAAGAATATCTTTAATGAATAACAATATCTTAGTTACTATTCCAAAATAGATAATATATAATGTACTGCTTTTCATAGTGCCTATGTTTTTCATATCTTTCACCCTTGCTGTTATATATTAAATTTTTTTTCTTGCTAATTATAGCATATTTACCCCTTATTAGGTAAAACTAATTAGAACTGATTTTAATATTTTTGTTATAAGGGTGTAATAATTATGAATAGTTTTGAAAAATACCATCTGTCTTCTTCTATGGATGAAAATATAAATACAATAAAAGAAATATTTAAAGACGATGATACCCTCAGACTAAGAAAATTTGAAAATAGGAATGACCATAGTGTGGAATGCTGTATTCTTTTCATTGATGGTATGGTAGATGACAATATTATAAATGAAAGTATAATTAAACCTATTACTAATAGCATTATTGAATCCTCTAAACTAGATTTAGTGGATTATTTACAAAGCCAAGTTATAATTTCACCTCAATGTGAAAAAACCACTAGTGTCTTAAATCTTATTAACGCAATTATAGATGGAGATACTATATTATTTTTACAAAACTTCTCAGAAGGAATTATTATTGGAAGCAAAGGATGGAGAACTCGTGCTATCCAAGAACCTACTGTAGAAAAGGTACTCCGTGGTCCAAGGGAAGGTTTTACTGAGTCTCTGATTATAAATCTGTCTTTAATTAGAAGGAAAGCTAGAACAAATAATTTAAAATTTAAATTTATGACCCTTGGAGAAATAACATATACAAAGCTTTGTATATGTTATATTGAGGGTCTGGCCAGCGAAGAAATTTTATCTACCTTATATTCTCAGCTCAATAATATTAGTATAGACGGTGTTTTAGATGTAAAGTATATTCAAGAATATATTGATAAGCAACCATTTTCTTTATTTGAAACTACCTCTACAACTGAAAAGCCTGATGTAGCTATGGCAAAATTATTAGAGGGAAGAATACTGCTTTTCGTGGATGGTTCCCCCGTAGTTATGACTCTGCCTTTTCTTTTTATTGAGGTTTTTCAATCTGGTGATGATTATTATTTAAGCTATTACTTTTCCTCTATAAATAGAATTATTCGTTTATTAGGTTTTATTTTAACCATAAGTATACCTGCTATATATCTAGCCTTAGTTACTTATCATCAAGAAATGATCCCTACACCTCTAATTATGAGTATATATGCTTCTAGGTTAGGAGTACCTTTGCCTACTGTTTTTGAACTTATTGGGTTATTAATCGTATTCGAAATACTTCGTGAAGCAGGAACTCGTATGCCTGCTTATATTGGCGAGGCTTTAAGTATTGTAGGTGCTTTAGTTCTTGGTTCAGCAGCTGTAGATGCAAGATTTGTAAGTGCTCCTATTGTAATTGTAGTTGGACTATCAGGTATTACTAGTCTTATAACTCCTGCCCTTGGAGCAGCTTCACTCTTTATTAAAATAGCCCTAATCTTACTTTCAGCAGTACTTGGATTATATGGTTACATAGTAGGAATGGCATTTGTCCTCATTCATTTACTAAAACTTAAATCTTTTGGTATACCATTTATGACGAATTTGACTACTTTCAATATGCAAGCTCTGAAGGACACAGGTGTTAGAGCACCTAGATGGTATATGATATTTAGGCCTGAACATATTGCAGATAAAGACCCTATCCGAAGCAATGGAGGTAAAAAAAATGAATAAAGTTTTTCTGTTTACGTTATTTATACTTTTAATTGCAGTTTTAACTACAGGATGCTGGAACTACAGGGAAATCGAAAAATTGGCTCTTATATCAGGTATGGCCATTGATAAAGTCAGTTCAGGTAAAGGATACGAAATGACAGCAGAAGTAATAGATATATCTGCATCTATTAGAGAGCCAAAATTTGACTCTATAAGAATGCAATCATATGGAGAAAGTGTTTTTGAATGTGTAAGAAATATGATTAACATCTCTGCTAAGCCTCCATATTGGAGCCATGCCACTACTGTGATAATTAGTGAAGATGTAGCTAAAGATGGTATTATTCCTATTTTAGACTGGATAGTAAGAGATGCTGAGCCTAGACTTACTTTATATCTCCTAATTTCAAAAACTCCCACTGCGAAGGAGATACTAAGTTTACAAAGTTTATCTACCAAAATACGATCCTTTGAAATAGAAAACATGATTACTTCAAACAACAGATTATCTCAAGTTCCTAATGTTCTTGCTTCTGAGCTAACAAATGCTATCTCTAATAAAGGAATTAGCGCAGTAATTCCTACTGTGGATATGGTATTTAATGAAGGAAAACAAACCATGGCCTTATCTGGAGGAGCTATTTTAAATAAAGATAAATTGGCTGGATTTATGGATTTAGAAGATGTTAAATATTATCTATTTGTAAGAGACAAAATTGAAGGTGGTCTTCTTACTATTGACATAACCGATAATACTACATTAGACAATGTAACTTTAGAAATCTTCAAAAATAAGACCAAAATTACTCCTGTTGTTTCTAATGATAAACTTTCTATGCATATAAAAATTAAAACAGAAGTAGCTATTGGAGAATCAGATACTCCTATAAATATTTTGAAGGAATCTAATATTCAACATATTAAATATACTGCTGAAGAATTTCTAAAAAATAATATTTCAAAACTAATAAATAATATGCAAAAAGATTTTGGATTAGATATATTTGGTTTTGGAAGTATAGTAAAGAAAAAAAATCCCAAACTTTGGAAGGAAATTGATGATAATTGGGGTGAAATCTTTAAAGATTTAGATGTAAAAATAGATGTAGACGTTCATATTAGAAGCAGTGGACATTTATCCGATATTATCAGGATGCACTAGCTTAAATTAATTCAAAGGTCGGTGAGGTTAATGAAAACAGAGAATATTTCAAACTCTCAGTTTATATCATCAATAGTTATGTTTGTTCTTGGAACTTCCCTGCTTATTAGCGGAAGCTCTGAAGCCATGGAAGATACTTGGATCTCTCTTTTAATGGCTATGTTCATGGCCATTCCCTTATCATTTATCTATGGAAAGTTAGCTCTAATTTTTCCAGGCACTGGGTTATTAGATATATTGCCAAAGGTCTATGGAAATTTTTTTGGAAAGTTTTTTATTTTCGTCTATACATTTTACTTTTTTCATCTTGGAGCTATTGACATAAGAAATGCAACTGAATATATTCAAGTAGTTTCTTTACCAGAAACCCCTCAATATATTCCAGCTATTTTTATAGGGCTTCTATCCTTATATGCTATTAATGCGGGATTTTCTGTACTAGCCACATGGACAAAATTAGTTCTGCCACTTATTGTAATAATGATTTCTGCCACTTTTATACTAGCTATTCCTCAATTTAATTATTCATATATTCAGCCAATACTATATAATGGCTGGAAGCCTGTAATAAGCAATGGATATTCCCTACTTACTTTTCCTTTTGCTGAAACTGTTGTGTTTATGGTTTTTTTGGGGACTTTAAATAATAATAAAGATACTACTAAGATTTATATCAGTGGTATCCTCATAGGTGGTTTTCTACTTCTGATCGCTACTTTTAGAAATATTCTATTACTTGGATTTCCTAACCTATATAATATTTATTTTCCTTCCCATTATGCTACTTCACTGATACACATTAATGGTTTTGTTCAAAGAATAGAAATTATTATTTCAATAAATTTATTGTTATGTAGCTTTATCAAAATAGCAGTTTGCCTATATGCTTCTTGTCTTGGAATAATTAAACTTTTTAATTTAAAAAATATTAGAAATACCTCTATTATCCTCTGTATTTTAATGATTATTTTTTCTAGGCTTATTTATAGTGATACTATGGAAATGTTTAAATTCATCAATGTATACAAATATTATGTTATACCTTTCCAATTTGTAATTCCTATATTGACGCTGATTGTAGGTTCAATGAGAAAAGGTCATTATTAATGTCTTTTTGGAAAACTATCTATTTTATTCCTCATATTGCTCTTCCCTTTATATCTTTTTCATTGCTGGACAACCATCAAATAATGATGTAATCATACTATGATAGGTTTTGACCTATCACCTTCATACTTTAGTCTCTCACCTCTTTATACCATGTATTTCCATTGATGGTTTACATAATATGTGCTAAAATTTAAAATAAAAGTTCACTACTTTACATGACTAAATAGGGAGGCAATTGAATGAACAAGAAATTTTTAATTTTAGTATCTTTACTTCTTGTAACAGTAATGGTATTTACTGCTTGTTCTAAATCAGCAGATACACCTAAAGATACTGGAAATAAACCAACGAAAAAGATTTTAAGAACAAATAATTCTAGTGAACCTGGTACATTAGACCCAGCACTAGCACAAGGTACACATGAATCTTGGGTTCTGGACCATATATTTGAGGGTCTATTTAAGCATTCTCCAGATGGTACCATGGTACCTGGCATGGCTAAAGAGTATACTTTAGCAGATGATGAAGTTACCTATACTTTTACACTCCGTGATGGTATTAAATGGTCTAATGGAGATCCTGTAACTGCTCACGACTTTGAATATTCTTGGAAACGAGCATTAGATCCAAATTTGGCAGCAGAATATGCTTATCAATTCTACTATTTAAAAGGTGGTGAAGCATATAATACAGGTGCCGGTTCAGTTGACGAAGTAGGGGTAAAGGCTCTTGATGATAAAACTTTTGAAGTAACACTAGAAGCACCTACTGCTTATTTCTTAGAGTTAACTTCTTTCTACACCTATTTCCCAGTTAACCAAAAAGTAGCAGAAGCTAATCCTAATTGGGCGAAAAGTCCTTCAACTTATGTATCTAATGGACCTTTCAAATTAACTGAATGGGTGCACAATGCAAAGATTGTTATAATGAAAAATGAAAATTATTATGATGCTGCAAATGTTAAATTAGACGGTATCGATTTTGCTATATTAGATGATGAAAATACAGCATGGCAAAAATATGAAGGTGGAGAATTTGATTTTCTAACTCCCCTACCTCAAGCAGTTGTGGCACAAATGAAAGCTCAAAATAATCCTGAGCTTGTAATAGGTGGAGACGTTGCAACTTATTATTATAATTTCAATACTAAGATTAAACCTTTTGATAATGTTAAAATTAGAAAAGCTCTAGCAATGGCTATAGACAGACAAACAATAGTTGATAAAATAGCTCAAGGCGGACAAGTCCCTGCTGAAGGTGTAGTACCTTTCGGTATGCTTGATGAAAATAACAAAGAATATAGAGATACAGCTGGTAAGCTAGTTGAGTTTAATCTAACAGAAGCTAAAAAATTATTCCAAGAAGGATTAACTGAATCTGGATATAAAGCAGAAGATTTCAGCCAATTTGCTATTCTTTACAATACTTCTGAAGGTCACAAAAAAATTGCTCAAGCAATTCAAGAAATGTGGAGAGCTAATCTAGGTATTGAAGTTCAACTTGAAAATGTAGATTTCCAAGTTAAACTTGATAGAGAAAAAGCTGGAGATTTCCAAATCTCCCGTGCAGGTTGGACTGGAGACTATGTTGACCCTATGACTTTCGTAGATCTTTGGGTAAGTAGTTCTAGCTTCAACGATGCTAAATTTAACAATGCTGAATATGATGCATTAGTAGCTAAAGCAAAATCAACTACTGATCAAGAAGTTCGTATGGAAGCTATGCGTCAAGCAGAGAAGATATTAATGGATAATATGCCAGTATTGCCAATCTATCACTATACTCAGCCATATGCTCAAAAATCATATGTGACTGATGTATTTAAACCACTTAATAGATATCCATATTTCATTTATGCAGATATGAATAAATAGATTATAAATTACGGGCGAGCAGGGCTCGCCCATACTTTATATTAGCATATATAATTTATGGAAATGAACTTTACTCGTTTATATATTCAAACAGAAAGAGGGATAAAATGGCAAAATATCTTTTAAAAAGACTTTTTATGTCACTTATCACACTTTGGGCAATTATTACTATTACCTTTTTATTGATGCACTCTGTGCCAGGTAATCCCTTTATGAAGGAAGGTAAAATGCCCAAGGTAGTTTATGAAAACTTGCAGCAAAAGTATGGTCTTGATAAGCCCAAAACAGAACAATATTTTATATATCTAGGAAAAGTTGTAAGAGGAGATTTTGGAGATTCAATGAAATCAAGGGTTGAAACTGTTAATGATATGATTAATAGAGGATTCCCAGTTTCTGCTCGTATTGGAGCGCAAGCCCTACTTATTGCATTGATATTTGGACCAGCATTAGGAGCTCTTGCAGCTCTAAATCAAAATAAATGGCCTGATTACTTTTCTATGGTCATAGCCATCTTAGGTATTTCCGTACCAAGTTTTATAATGGGTACTGTCTTTATACAGTTTATAGCTAAAAATGTTAGTTGGCTACCGATTGGAGGATGGGGTACATTTAGTCATACCATACTTCCATCTATAGCATTATCCTTATGCCTTTAGCTTATATTGCGAGACTTATGCGTTCTAGTATGTTAGAAGTTCTAGGACAAGACTATATTAAAACAGCTAAGTCAAAGGGAATATCTAAGGCTGTCGTAGTTTTAAAACATGCCTTTAGAAATGCAATACTACCTATTATTTCTGTACTTGGTACTTTGGTTTCCAACCTTTTAGTAGGTAGCTTTGTAATTGAAAAGATATTTGGTATTCCTGGTCTTGGAATGTTCTTTGTTAACTCCATTAGTAACAGGGACTATACATTAATCATGGGGACAACTATTTTTTATTCAATCATTTTAATCATTATGCTTTTAATTGTAGATATAGCTTATATGTTTGTTGATCCACGCATCAAGCTTACTAAGGAGGGACGATAATGGAAAATCTAACAAAAGATTTATTTGAGCCTGCATCTCGTGAAGATAGAAATGTAGATAAAATCCGTCGTCCTAGCATTAAGTATTGGCCTGATGTATGGCGTAGATTAAAGCAAAACAAACTTGCCATGACTGGTCTAATTCTAATAATATCAATGGTCATAATGGCTATTGTGGGTACTAAGATCAACGGATTTAAATATTATGAACAAGATTATTCACTAATTAACATGAAGCCTGACAGTGTTCACTGGTTCGGTACTGATGAGCTTGGTCGAGATTTATTTACAAGAGTTTGGTACGGAGCAAGATATTCCTTATTTATAGGTATTGCTGCTGCTTTTATAGATTTTGTCCTTGGAGTATTATATGGAGGAATTTCAGGAATGGCTTCTCGTCGCGTAGATGCTGTTATGATGCGTATTGCAGAAATCATCTATAGTATTCCATATCTATTGGTAGTAATCCTATTATCTGTTGTATTTTCTAAGGCTGGATCAGGTAGTAGTATATTCGTAATGATTTTAGCCATGACCATAACTAGTTGGGTGCCTATGGCAATATTAGTTAGAGGTCAAGTACTACAGCTAAAAGAATCTGAATATGCTTTAGCTGCCGAATCCTTAGGTGCTGCTAAATCTTGGATATTGAAGAAACATATTATACCAAATACCTTAGGACCTATTTTAGTAAACATTACTTTGGCTATTCCTCAAGCAATATTTGCTGAGGCAACCCTTAGTTTCTTAGGTCTAGGTCTTCAACCACCTAAATCAAGTCTAGGATCTTTAGCTAATGATGGTTTGGCAGGTCTTGCAGTAGGAAATGCTTATCAAATTTTAATACCTGCCATATTTATTTCTCTTATTATGTTTGCCTTTAATGTACTCGGCGATGGACTTCGTGATGCATTAGATCCAAGGCTTCGTAAATAGAAAGAGGTGAAAAAATGGATAAAATTCTAGACGTTAGAAATTTACAAATATCTTTTAAAACTTTCTTTGGAGAGGTAGAAGCCGTTCGTGATATTAGCTTCCATGTAGGCAAGAAAGAAACAGTGGCTATAGTTGGAGAATCTGGCTGTGGTAAATCTGTTACTGCTAACTCCATAATGCAGCTACTTCCTATGCCTCCTGCTTTTTTCAAAGGTGGAGAAATAATATTTAAAGGTGAAAATCTTTTAGATAAAACTGAAAAAGAAATGCAGCATATTCGTGGAAATGAAATATCTATGGTATTCCAAGATCCTATGACATCTCTAAACCCTACTATGAAGATAGGGGATCAAATAGTGGAAGGACTAGTGAAACATAGAGGTCTAACTAAAGCAGAAGCAAAAAAAATAGCTATTGAGATGTTAAACCTAGTAGCAGTACCTCAACCAGAGAAAAGAATTAATCAATATCCTCACGAATTCTCTGGTGGTATGAGACAAAGGGTAATGATAGCTTTGGCTATGGCATGCAATCCACAGCTTCTTATAGCTGATGAGCCTACTACTGCCCTTGATGTTACTGTGCAAGCACAAATATTAGATTTAATGAAAAAAATACAAGATCAGTTTGATATGTCAATTATATTAATTACTCATGACCTTGGAGTTGTGGCAGATATGAGTGATAGAGTTGTTGTAATGTATGCAGGGCAAATCCTAGAACAAGGAACTCGTGACGAAATATTTAAAAACCCTAAACATCCTTATACTAAGAAGCTTTTAGCTTCAGTTCCTCGTTTAGATATGAAGAAGGATGAACCTCTTCATTCTATTGATGGTACGCCACCAGATTTATATATACCACCAAAGGGATGTGCTTTCTATGACCGTTGTAATATTGCTATGAAAATATGTAAAGACCATATGCCTGATAATACATCACATAGTGATACTCATTGTAGTCGTTGTTGGTTAAATCATCCTATGGCAGCAAGAAAAGACGAAAGGAGGGAAAAGTAATGGCAAATCCCCTAATATCTGTAAAAAATATAAAAAAACATTTTAATGTGGGATCAGGAATGCTAAAGGCTGTAGATGGCATTAGCTTTGATATATATCCAGGAGAAACCTTTGGCCTTGTTGGAGAATCTGGTTGTGGCAAATCTACTGCTGGTAGAACTATAATAAGATTATATGAGCCAACGGAAGGTGAGCTTATATTTAACGGACAAAATGTTTATGATCTTTCAAGAAAAGAAATGCAAGAAGTTAGGAAAAACTTTCAAATGATATTCCAAGACCCCTATGCTTCTTTAAATCCAAGAATGACTGTAGAAGATATTATTGGAGAACCACTGGATATACACAAGTCTTATAAAAATAATGATGAACGTAAAGATAGAATAGTGGAATTGTTAAAACTAGTAGGGTTAAATGATGAACATGCCATGCGTTTCCCTCATGAGTTCTCTGGCGGACAAAGACAAAGAATAGGCATCGCAAGGGCATTAGCTTTAAACCCAAAATTCATTGTATGTGACGAACCTATTTCAGCCCTTGACGTATCTATTCAGGCGCAAGTAGTTAATCTACTGAAGGATTTACAAAATAAATTAGGTCTTACCTATTTATTTATAGCTCATGACTTATCTATGGTAAGATATATTTCCGATAGAGTTGGTGTAATGTATTTAGGCCATATGATGGAATTAGCTGATTCCGAAGAATTATATGAAAATCCTATCCATCCATATACTAAGGCTCTTCTTTCAGCAATACCAATACCGGATCCAGATATTCAAAGAAATAAAAAGAGAATTATGTTAGAAGGTGATGTCCCTAGTCCAATCAATCCAAAGCCAGGATGTAGATTTGTGGATAGATGTCCCTATGCTACAGACAAATGCAGGAAAGAAACACCTAAATTCGAAGAAGTAAAATCAGGACATTTTGTAGCATGCCATAATTACAATTCACAATTAGAAAGATAAAAACAATTAATAATTAAAACCGAGATTCTTCACTGCGTTTAAAGCGACAGATATTGTCAACCTGATTGCAGCTAAGGGTCTCGGTTTTTTAATTGTGCATTGTCCATAGTTCTATTCTCTGTCTAAAATAAATATATTAATTCTAGGATGATGTAATCATATATTTTGCTATCCTATTACTCTACTAAAATATTTATGTTGAATTTACTGCAAGAAAGTGGTAAAATCATTTAAACAGTTTTAATTTTCATAATATTTTAAAAAGGGGGATTTAAATGAATAAAAAGTTTTTAATGTTGGTAAGCCTATTACTTATCACAGCTATTATATTTACTGGCTGTGTGCCAAAAGGCGGAGATGCACCGAAGGATACTGGAAGTACTCCGGCTACAACAGATACTACACCAGCACCTACACCAGCAGAGCCAAAGATTTTGAAAACTAATAATTCTAGTGAGCCAGGTTCCTTAGACCCTGCTTTGGCACAAGGAACCCACGAATCTTGGATACTTGACCATACTTTCGAAGGATTAATGAAAGTAGATCCTAGTCTGAAAGTTGTTCCAGGTATGGCAAAAGAATACAAGATATCAGACGATAACTTAACTTATACTTTTACTTTACGTGATGACATCAAATGGTCAAATGGAGATCCAGTAACAGCTCAAGACTTTGAATTCGCATGGAAAAGAGCATTAGACCCAGACATGGCATCAGACTATGCTCATCAACTCTATTATATCAAAGGTGGAGAAGCATATAATACAGGTGCTGGTTCAGTTGATGATGTAGCTGTTAAGGCTCTAGATGATAAAACTCTTGAAGTAACACTAGAAGCACCTACTGCCTACTTCCTAGAGTTAACTGCATTCTATACTCTATATCCAGTTAACAAGAAAGTGGCTGAATCAAATGCAGATTGGGCAAAAAATGCTAATACCCATGTATCTAATGGTCCATTCACTCTAACTGAATGGGAACATAATGCAAGTATCAAAATCAGAAAAAATGAGAATTATTATGATGTAGCTAGCGTTAAGCTTGATGGGATTGATTTTGACATTATCGATGACGAAAATACTGCATGGCAAAAATATGAAGGTGGCGACTATGATTTCTTGACTCCACTGCCACAAGCTGTAGTAGCTCAAATGAAAGATAATAGTAATCCTGAATTAATTATCGGTGCAGATGTAGCTACTTACTACTATAATCTTAACTCAAAGGTTAAACCATTTAATAATCCTAAGGTTAGAAAAGGATTATCTATGACCCTTGATCGTCAAACTATAGTTGATAAAATTGCTCAAGGAGGGCAAATTGCAGCTGTAGGTGTAGTACCTTTTGGTCTTCCAGACGAAAATGGTAAAGATTATCGTGAAGCTGTTGGTGACTTAATAGAGTATAATGTTGAAGAAGGAAAGAAATTATTCTTAGAAGGTTTAGCCGAAGAAGGTATGAAGGTTGAAGATTTCAAAAATATGGTTATCCTTTACAATACTTCTGAAGCTCATAAGAAAATAGCACAGGCTGCACAAGAAATGTGGAGAGTTAATTTAGGAGTTGAAATCCAACTTGAAAACGTTGACTTCCAAGTTAAGCTTGATAGAGAAAAAGCTGGTGACTATCATATTTCTCGTGCTGGATGGATTGGTGACTATATGGACCCTATAACCTTTATAGAACTATGGCAAAGTAGTTCAAGTTTCAATGATGCAAAATATAATAATCCTGAGTATGATGAATTAGTTGCTATAGCTAAGACCAGTCCAGATGCCAAAGAGCGTTTCGAAGCTATGAGAAAAGCTGAAAAAATAGTTATGGAAGATATGCCTGTAGTACCTGTTTACTTCTATACTCAACCATATGCACAAAAACCATATGTAACAGGTGTATATAAACCACTAGTTAACTATCCAAAACTAACTTATGCTGATATAAATAAATAATTATTTAGCTAATATTTAAAGATTTCAAAGCGAGAAATTCGCTTAAATTAAAGAAGATCGGTGGGCTACACAGCCCTCTCGATTTTCTTTCTATTAACAGCAAAGGAGGGGGAATATGAAAAAGTATCTTTTAAAACGATTTATTATGTCAGTTATTACCCTATGGGCTATTATAACCATTACTTTTTTTCTAATGCACTCTATTCCTGGAAACCCCTTTAGAAAAGAGGGTAAAATGCCAGCAGCAGTTTATGAAAATCTTATGAAAAAGTATGGTTTAGATAAACCACTGTCAGAACAATATATTATATATTTGAAAAATCTTCTAAAAGGAGATTTTGGCGATTCAATGAAATCAAAAGTAGAGACTGTAAACGACATGATCCGACGAGGATTCCCTGTTTCAGCCTATTTAGGTTTAGAAGCTCTGCTTATTGCATTAGTATTTGGTCCAGCCTTAGGCGCTTTGGCAGCCTTATATCAGAATAAAATTCCAGATTATATCTCTATGATAATTGCTATTATAGGTATTTCTGTACCAAGCTTTATCATGGGTACTATACTTATCCAGTTTGTTGCAAAAAATGTAGCTTGGCTTCCTATTGGAGGTTGGGGAGAATTTAAACATACTCTGCTTCCTGCATTTGCATTATCTCTAATGCCCCTTGCTTATATAGCAAGACTTATGCGTTCCAGTATGCTAGAGATTCTAGGACAAGACTACATCAGAACTGCTAAATCTAAAGGAATTTCCAAAGCTGCAGTAATCTTAAAACATGCTGTTAGAAATGCAATACTTCCTATTATATCAGTTCTTGGAACTCTAATATCTAACCTTTTAGTAGGTAGCTTTGTTATCGAGAAGATATTTGGTATCCCAGGTCTTGGAAAATTCTTTGTTCAATCTATTAATAACAGAGATTATACCCTTATAATGGGAACCACTATTTTCTATGCTATTATACTAATAGTTTTACTTCTATTTGTTGACATTGCATATATCTTTATTGATCCACGTATCAAGCTTACACAGGAGGGACGCTAATGGAAACTCAAACTAATTTAACTAAAAATTTAACTCCAGATATGTTTGAACCTGCATCCCATGAGGATAGGAATGCAGAAAAAATCAGGCGTCCCAGTATAAAATATTGGCCTGATGTATGGCGTAGATTAAAGCAAAATAAATTGGCAATGACAGGCCTTATAATAATAGTACTTATGATTTTAATGTCTATCGTAGGACCATTCATAAACGGTTTTAGTTATTTTGAACAGAACTACAACAAGATTAATTTACATCCTAATAGCACCCACTGGTTTGGTACAGACGAACTAGGAAGAGACCTATTTACAAGAACTTGGTATGGAACTAGGTATTCTCTAATAATTGGAATATTAGCTGCAGTCATAGACTTTACTGTCGGTGTATTATATGGAGGAATCTCTGGTATAGCTACAAGACGTGTAGATGCCATTATGATGCGTATTGCAGAAATTGTTTATAGCATACCTTATTTACTTATTGTAATCCTTTTATCAGTAGTCTTCGCCAATGAAGGTTCTGGTACATCTTTATTTGTACTAATATTGGCCATGACCCTTACAGACTGGGTACCAATGGCAATTTTAGTCAGGGGTCAGGTGCTTCAATTGAAAGAATCTGAATATTCATTAGCTGCTGAATCCTTAGGAGCATCAAAGGGATGGATACTCCAAAAACATATAATTCCAAATACCTTAGGCCCTATTTTAGTAAATGTAACCCTTACTATTCCTAGAGCAATATTTGCAGAGGCAACTCTTAGCTTTTTGGGTCTAGGTCTGCAAGCACCAAAATCAAGTCTAGGATCCTTAGCTAGTGATGGATTGGCAGGACTTGCGGTTGGAAATGCTTATCAAATAATTATACCAGCAATATTCATTTCTCTTATTATGTTTGCTTTTAACGTACTAGGAGATGGCCTTCGTGACTCATTAGACCCAAGACTACGTAAATAAAGAGGTGGAAAAATGGAAAAAATATTAGAAGTTAAGAATTTATCTGTGTCCTTTAAGACTTTCTTTGGAGAGGTTGAAGCCGTTCGTGATATTAGCTTTAATGTAGGTAAATCTGAAACTGTAGCTATAGTTGGAGAGTCTGGCTGTGGCAAATCTGTTACTGCTAACTCCATAATGCAGTTATTACCTATGCCACCTGCTTTCTTTAAAAATGGAGAAATAATATTTGATGGTAATAACCTATTAAAAAAATCAGATAAAGAAATGCAAGCCATTCGTGGCAATGAAATTTCCATGGTATTCCAAGACCCTATGACCTCTCTAAACCCAACTATGAAAATTGGGAAACAAATCGTTGAAGGTCTTGTAAAACATCGAAAGTTATCAAAGGAAGAAGCAAGAAAAAAAGCTATTGAAATGTTAAATCTAGTAGCAGTACCTCAACCAGAAAAAAGAATTAATCAATATCCCCATGAGTTCTCCGGTGGTATGAGACAAAGGGTAATGATAGCCTTAGCAATGGTATCTGCCCCTAAATTATTGATTGCTGATGAACCTACTACTGCCCTTGATGTTACTGTGCAAGCTCAAATTCTGGAACTTATGAGAGAAATACAACAAAAACTAGATATGTCTATTATTCTAATTACTCATGACCTAGGAATTGTAGCAGATATGAGTGATAGAGTAATCGTTATGTACGCAGGACAAATTGTTGAAGAAGGTACTACTGAAGAAATATTTAAAAATACTAAACACCCTTATACTAAGAAGCTTTTAGCTTCAGTTCCTCGTTTAAATATGTCTAGAGAGGAACCCCTTCACTCAATTGAAGGAACGCCACCAGATTTATATATACCGCCTAAAGGCTGCTCCTTCTATGATAGATGTGATTATGCACTGAAGGTTTGTAAAAATCATATACCTGAGTTTGATAATCATAGTGGTACACACCAAAGCCGTTGTTGGTTAAACCATCCTATGGCTAAAGTCGCTGAAGGGAGTGAAGCATAATGGCAGAACCTTTAATATCTGTAAGAAATATTAAAAAACATTTTGATGTAGGCGAGGGAATGCTAAAGGCTGTAGACGGTATTAGCTTTGATATATATCCAGGAGAAACCTTTGGTCTTGTTGGAGAGTCTGGTTGTGGTAAATCTACTGCTGGTAGAACTATAATAAGATTATATGACCCTACAGATGGAGAATTAATATTTAATGGGCAAAATATCTATGAACTTTCTAGACATAAGATGCAAGAGGTTAGAAAAAACTTTCAAATGATATTCCAAGACCCCTATGCTTCCTTAAATCCAAGAATGACCGTAGAAGAAATAGTTGCGGAACCATTAGATATCCATCATGCCTATAAAGATAAAATTGAACGTAGAGAAAGAGTAATAGAGTTATTGAAGTTAGTAGGATTAAATGAAGAACATGCTATGCGTTTCCCTCATGAGTTCTCTGGCGGACAGAGACAAAGAATTGGAATTGCAAGAGCATTAGCTTTAAATCCAAAATTCATTGTATGTGATGAGCCTATTTCAGCTCTAGACGTATCTATTCAAGCCCAAGTAGTTAACCTATTAAAGGAATTGCAGGAAAAACTTGGTCTAACCTATATGTTTATAGCTCATGACTTATCCATGGTAAGGTATATCTCTGATAGGGTTGGTGTAATGTATTTAGGTCATATGATGGAGTTAGCAAAATCTGAAGAGCTCTATGAAAATCCTATTCATCCATATACAAGAGCATTACTTTCGGCAATACCAATACCAGATCCAGATATTCAAAGAAATAGAAAAAGGATTATGTTAGAAGGAGACGTACCAAGTCCAATCAATCCTAAAGAAGGCTGTAGATTTGTAGATAGATGTTCTTATTCCATAGACAAATGTAGAGAAGTAACTCCTACCTTTGAAGAAATAAGACCAGGGCATTTTGCAGCATGCCATAGGGCGGGAAAAATATAAACAATGCACAGTGCACAATTCACAATGCACAATTAAAATAATAAAAACATTAAAACCAAGATTCTTCACTGAGTTCAGAATGACAGGTATTTGTCACCATGAGAAAAGTGAAGGATCTTGGTTTTTTAATTGTGAACTGTGAATTGTGAATTAGACTTTTATCTTTTCAGTATAATTCTTAACTCTTTCACTTTAAATAAAACACATAAAACAAAATATACTACTACTCCAACAGCTACTGATATTAGCAATAGCAACATCTTCATAATCTTTGTTGTTGCTATAATTGCTCCTAGTTTATAATATATTAGAAATACTACTACCCCCATTATAAGTGAAGCTGCGAGGGTTTTTATAAAACAAATTAAGTATTTTGTTAAACCTATTGCTCCTATTTTCTTTCTTAGACTTAGGAATAACATAATGGTCGTTATAGTTGCTGATATACTAGTAGCTAAGGCTAAACCACTATGCGCCATAGGTTTTACAAGTATTAAATTTAATACTAAATTTATGACTACTGCTATCATCCCATTTATCATAGGAGTTTTTGTGTCTTGTAAGGAATAATATACCCTGTTTAACATTAAACGCAAAGATGAACCTATTAGTCCTACAGAATAATATATAAGAGCTTGACTGGTCATATATGTTGCCAGTTCATCAAATGCATTTCTTTGAAAAAACAGATACACTGCTGGTTCTGCCAGTACAAGTATTCCTATTGTAGCTGGTACTGTTATAATTAGGATAATATTAATTCCTTGCCCCAAGATTTCCTTTACCTTTTCATTATTATTTTGAGAAAATGCTTGAGATAACATTGGAAATATTACTGTAGTTATAGCCATAATAAATACTGCTATGACCATATCATTAATCTTTGAAGCATAGCTAAGAGCCGATATACTACCTTCTATTAGATTCGATGCAAGGGTCTTATCTATAATTACATTTATCTGTTGAACTGCTGATCCAATAAGTACTGGTAGCGTTAAAACTATTGCCTTTTTTAAATACTTATCCCTTAGATTTATTTCAAATTTATATTTATATCCCATATGATTAACTGCTGGTACCAATATTAAGAATTGGGCAAATGCAGCTATTACCGATATTATCATTAAGGTAATTACATTGGAATCCTTTGCAAAGAAAAATAAATAGATTAAAAACACAAAGTTATATGGCAACCCTGATATAGCTGGTGGTCCAAATATTTGGCTACTATGAAGTATTCCTGAAAATACACAATAAAATCCTAGGAGTATTGCTATAGGAAGTCCTATTCTATTTAGTGTCACAGCTAAATCAAATTGTTCATCTTGGAAACCTTTAGCCAATATTTTAATTACCATAGGAGAAAATATATATCCTAGTATAACTATAAGAATAGTAATTATTAATACTATATTGAAAATATTATTTAAATATTTTAGTTTACCCTTTTTCCCGTACTTTTCTCCTATTTCAGAAAATATAGGTATTAACGTAGTATTTAAGGCAGCACCTAATGTGCTCATTATAATCACTGTAGCTGTAATAGCTACGAAATAAGTATCTGTCTCCTTACCAGAACCAAATCTATTGGCTATCATGACTTCTCTAACAAATCCTAAAGCTTTTGATAATAGTGTAAATATGGAAATCATTGCTGCTGATTGCGCAAGTTCTCGTTTCTTACTCATTTATATTCACCCTTTTATTCATCATTAACATATTTTGGAATGATTCTGCATTCATAGGCTTACCGAGATAATACCCTTGACCCAAATCACATTTACTTTCTAAAAGTATTTCTTGCTGTTCCTTAGTCTCTATACCCTCTGCTATTATCTTTAGTCCCAATGTATGAGCTAGCTCTATTATGGATTTGACCACAACCTCTTCTTCACTATTCTTCTTCATAGTCTTAATGAATTCTTGATCCATTTTTACATTATGAATAGGAAGTCTCTTTAATTGTGCTAAAGAAGAATAACCTGTTCCAAAATCGTCTAGTGCTATTTCTATGCCTAATTCTTCTAATTTTGTTAAAGTATAAATACAGCCCTCTAAATTTCCCATGAAAGATGTTTCTGTAATTTCTATTGTAATTTCTTCAGGTTTTATTTTATATTCCTCTAAAAGTTTAACTATTTCATTGTCTAAACCACCTTTTATAAGAGATTTATTTGAAATATTCACCGATAACTTAAGGTATGAATATCCTTTTTCATTTAAGAGCTTCTTTTGATTAAATGCCATTTTTAAAATCAATGATGTAACATCAAATATTTGACCTGTCTCTTCTATTAAAGGTATATAATCCATTGGTGGGATATAGCCCTTTTCTGGATGATACCATCTAATTAAACATTCTGCTCCATATATTGTATTGTCTTCCATATTAATAACTGGTTGATAATGTAAAGTAAATTGCTCCTCTTCAATAGCCCTTCTTACTTGATTGATCATAAAGGTATTATCAGCTATCCTCTTACCCATTTCCGCCTCATAGAATGCATATCCGTTTTTACCTTTGCTCTTTATATTATACATTGCCATATTGGCTGATCTCATTAGATCAGAGTAATTATCTCCATTATGAGGAAAAATAGATATTCCTATACTTGCTGATATAATAAACTCCTCTTTATCAATGCACCACGGTTTCCTAATTTCCTTTAGAATATACTCTGTCTTTCTAATTATATCATCTCTATCTTCTACATTATATAGAATAATAGCATATTCATCCTCACTTAGTTTAGCTAAAATATTTCCATCTTTATTTTCTTCTTTTAATATCTTAGCCAAATGAATTAAAAAATCATCTCCTGCATCATGACCTAAAGTATCATTTATCTGTGTAAAGTTGTCTATATCTATATATAGAAAACCTAATCTGATATTGTTAAGTTTCGCATCTTTTATTAATTTACCCGCCTCATTTTTTAGCATAATCCTATTGGGAAGTCCAGTTAAGGTATCGTAGTATGCTAGTTCATTCAGCCTTCTCAAAAGTTTCTTATGGTCTGTTATATCCGTCCCAAAAGAAATTATCTGAGTCACATTTCCATCTTCATCGTATATGGGAGAGTCTGTCCATATAAGTTCAATAATTCTATTGTCCTTAGATCTCCATACATCTCCTATACTGTTCTTTATAGACCTTCCACTTTTAAGGTATTCTACTAATCCTTTTACCTTTGGCTTCTCATCCTCATATAAAAATAAGTCAATCCAAGATTCCCCTATTATCTCTTCTTCCTTATATCCTGTAACCTTTTCTCCATAAGGATTAAAACTTATTATACTACCATCTAAATTCCAAGTGAAAATTATTAATGTAGAATTTTTAAATATATTCTCAGATAATATTTGTTCTCTATTCAATTTTTCTTGAGTAGTTAGAAGCCCTTCTGTTGTAGCAGATAATTCTTCCATGCTTTTATGTAATGCAATTCCCATATCCTTAACCTTTTTTAATCTTTCATATATTGAAAAATAAATTAAAACAGTCGTTAAAAATATAAAGGTCCACCCCTTATATTTCTGAATATCCTTGTACTTACTTGTATTTCCTATAATCTTATAAAAGAATTCATCCGGAAATTGTATCCAAATAAAACTTAATATGAAATATATAATAGAAGTCCTTAGAGCTTCTTTCTTAGGTAGCAAATCTTTTAAATTTAATAAATCCTTTAAATCTCTTTTCCCAGCTCTCACCATTTATCACCCTACTATAATCTTGTATTCATAGTAATTGTACCAAAATTATTTCTTAGTGTCATCTATTATCTCATCTTGTCGAACTATTATTAAGTTTTCTGCAGTCTCACTGCACAAATTCATTTGCTCGCTCCGCCCGCATGAATTTGGTCCTAGCGGACACTCCTAATGATAAATTCTATATTAAGGTTGGCGTTCGTTGCCTTTTTGTCCAATGAGCATAGCGAATTGTAGACAAAACGGACAGCGTAGGTGCGTTTGACCTACATCAACTCACTATCGTTCATTGTGTTAGGTCATAAAAAAAAGCAATCTATTGATTCAATAGATTGCTTTCTAGTCCTTCTACAGTAAAGACATATGGCGAAGATCCCATCAATTGATTCTTATTGATTTCTAAAGTCATGGTTTTATAAGTAATGACTTGCGGCAATATGCTGCCTTCCTTAGGTGATTTGATATTTAGAAAAACCTTGTATTCATACTTATCTCTTAGTATTTTTTCAACATCCAAGGAATATCCAGGTGTTGGAAATTGTTTAGTAATAGTTACTAATACATTGTCTGTTTCTTCTTTTACTATTATTGACTCTTCTGCATTATAAGATTGAACAATCCCAGTAATATTGAATGATATTTCCTTTAGTCCTCTCATTGCCTCCAGTACTCCTTTCAATCTTTGCAAGATTATTATGCTTCAGCCTGAGTGAGTTTTTTATCTGGTGCAAAACTTGTATTTGAAACACCACTAATAATCTTCAAATTAAATAATATCCTTAGTAATTCTATGCTATTTTTATTCATAGTATTAATATCTTGAAAGGGAAGTTCCTGATTTTCGTATTTTATTGTATCGATAGATACTAATTTATTTCCAATAAGCTCTACTATCTCTTCTCTAGTTAGGACTTCATATATGCCAACATTATTCGTACTGGTATCTAAGCCATAATCCTTAGATAAAGAAGCTAGGGATAATTCAAAGTCCTTTTTCAAGATATATTCATCTGGATTAAATTTTTCAAAACTCTCCTTTGCTAAATATGGAAAATAGTAAGCTAGAAATCCTTTTTCAATAATATCCTTAGACCAATGATTAGCTAGCTTTTCATCTATATTAGCAAAAGCAACCACATTTGTTGAAAGAATCAATATTATTAAAACTACTGATACCAACTTTTTCACATAATCATCCCCCTCGTAATCAATTGACAATTAACAATTAACAATTGAAAATCTTTAGAACAAATTAATATATTAATGTTATAATTGTTCTTTGTTAATTGTTCCCTGTTAATTGTTATTATACCCCAATAAAGTGAAAAAGTAGTTACATTATGATTACAAAAAAGATCCTTCGCTACACTCTAAATAACAAGCACTATATCTGTCATTCTGAGCAATGCGAAGAATCTTATTTTATTTCTTTAATTGTGAATTATGCACTGTGCATTGTCAATTGTCATTTTGCTTCTCCTAAATATGCAGTTTTTACTTTTTCATCATTTAATAGCTCCTGACCTGGTCCTTCAAGCACCAAGGATCCTGTCTCTAAAACATAGGCATAATCAGCTATTTCTAGAGCCTTCTTCGCATTTTGTTCAACCAATAGGATCGTATTTCCTTGGCTGTGAATTTCCTTTATGATATCAAATATATCTTTAACCAGTAATGGAGCTAATCCTAATGAGGGTTCATCTAACATTAATACCTTTGGTCTTATCATCATAGCCCTTCCTACGGCAAGCATCTGCTGTTCTCCACCAGAAAGAGTTCCTGATTTTTGCCAAGACCTTTCCTTTAATCTAGGAAATAGATCATATACCTTATCCATATCTTTCTTTATCTCAGCCATATCACGTCTTGTATAGGCCCCAAGAATCAGATTTTCTTCTACAGTAAGATTAGCAAATACCCTTCTCCCTTCAGGAGATAAAGCTATACCTTTCTTTACTATATCCATTGTCTTAAGGTTAGTTAAATCATCTCCATCATATTCTACTTTTCCATCCTCTTTTTTCACCAAATTCATAATAGCTCTTAGGGTAGAAGACTTTCCTGCTCCATTTGCACCTATTAAGGTAACTATTTTATTTTCCTCGATATTAATATTTATACCTCTTAGGGCCTTAATGCCCCATAACTAACATGAAGATTTTTTATAGTAAGCATTATTCCACCCCCAAATAAGCTTCAATAACTCTAGAGTTGTTTTGGATCTCTCCTGGATTACCTTCTGCTATTGAAATTCCATGATCTAATACAAATATCTTTTCACAGATTCCCATAACAACTTCCATGTGATGTTCTATCAAAAATATGGTTAAGTCAAATTCATTTTTTATATCACCAATAAACTCCATTAATTCCTGAGTCTCTTGAGGATTCATTCCTGCTGCCGGCTCATCTAATAAAAGCAGCTTTGGGTCTGTTGCTAAAGCTCTAGCTATTTCTAATCGTCTTTGTTTACCATAAGGAAGAGAAAACGCTTTCTCTTCTTTCTCTTCATATAAACCTACCTTTTGAAGTAAGTATTTAGCTTTCTCCATCATCTTCCTTTCTTCTCTGTTGTAATTTGGCAATCTCAATACAGAAGAAAATATACCTGATTTAAGTCTTAAATGGTTTCCTATAAATACATTATCAAGAACTGATAGTTCTTTGAATAATCTAATGTTTTGGAAAGTACGACATATGCCAAGCTTTGCTATTTGATCTGGTCGAAGGTCGGATATTATCCCTTCACTTCCTCCAGGATTAAAAATGACTTGCCCCTCTGTTGGCTTATATACTCCTGTAACCACATTAAATACAGTAGTTTTCCCTGCCCCATTAGGTCCAATTAGTCCAACAATTTCTCCGTCTTTAATATCTGCCGTAAAGTTGTTTACTGCAATAACCCCACCAAATCTCATAGTTACATTATCAATTTTTAGCATATCTACCCCTCACTTTCCCTAGGGTGTTTTTTATAAATCCGTCCTTTTTAAATATAACTACTAACATTAGAATCAGCGAAAATACTACCATTCTAAGACCTGGTAATGCAGGTGTTGTAACAAATCCTAGATTCATAGACTCATCTAAGAATCTAAGAGCCTCCATTGCTATAGTAATTACAACTGCTGCTACAGCAGTACCATTTATATTTCCCATACCACCTAATACGACCATTAGAAGAATGTTGAAAGTAAGGGCAAATTTAAATAAGGTTGGATCTATTGTTCCCAAAGATGCTGCTAATAGGCCTCCTCCAATCCCCGCAAAAAATGAACCAATAGTAAAGCTCATTACCTTATGTTTAAATAAATTGATACCCATAGATCTAGCAGCAATCTCGTCTTCACGAATTGCTTTGAATGCTTTACCATAGCTACCTTTCATCAATAGCTTCATAAATACAATAGTAAGAATAGCTATACCCCAAGCCCATAGGAGATTAGTTCTTTGTGATACTCCAAAAAGTTCAGATACCCTCTCATTTATGAGTAATTTTGGTATTCCTTTAAGTCCTAGGGAACCATTGGTTATACTTTGAAGATTGATAATTACAACTCTAATAATCTCTGAAAATCCTAAAGTTGCAATAGCTAGATAGTCATCAGTCAATTTTAATACTGGAGCACCAATTAAAAATCCAAATAAAGCTGCCATTAATCCACCCATAATTAATGCAAAGATAAATGACATATTAAGATTTAAAAGCACTGGCATCATTGGTTTCATGTAGAAATTCATTTCCTTAGCTGCTGTAGCATAGTAAGGATAGCCACAGTATAGGCTCCTATTGCCATAAAACCTGCATGTCCCAAAGAAAATAATCCTGTAAAACCATTAATTAGATTCATACTTAAAGCAAGTATTATATATATTGCACAAAGATTTATGATTGTAACTTGATAATTGTCTAAATAAATATTTAGAAAAAACAATCCAACTAAGGCTATTACTATTAATGATATATTAAAAAGCAATTTATTCTTCTTCATAGGCTACACCTTCTCCGCTATTTTTTCTCCCATTAAACCTGTTGGTTTAACAAGAAGTATTATAATCAGTAGTATAAAGGCAAATGCATCTCTATAGCCTGTTAGTTCAGGTAAAAATGCTATAAGGAGTATCTCACCCAGCCCTAGAATAAATCCTCCTAGAACTGCACCAGTAATATTCCCTATTCCTCCAATTACTGCTGCTATAAAGCATTTAAGTCCAGGTAATACGCCCATATGAGGCATAAGTTGAGGATATTTTATTCCCCACATAATACCACCTACAGCTGCTAAAAATGAACCTATAAAGAAAGTAGTAGATATTGTTCCATTAATATTTATTCCCATTAAGCTAGCTGCTTCGTAGTCCTTAGATAATGCTCTCATTGCCATACCAGTTCTTGTCTTTTGAATGAAGAAATTTAAACCAATCAAAAGAATTACTGTAACTATGGGGATTATAAAGTTTACAAGTGATATTGAAACTCCTCCAATATTCGCTACTTTATCAAAAATTTCAGGGGTTGGGAAGGCCTTAGGCCTCCCTCCAAATACTAATACGCCTAGGTTTTGTAATAAGAATGACGCTCCTATAGCAGATATAAGAATGGTAATTCTCGGTGAACCCCTTAAAGGTTTATAAGCAAGTCTTTCTAACATTAATCCCAAAATTCCAGTAATAACTGAGGAAAGTATAAATACTATATACCAAGGTATTGGAGTATATGCTATACCATAATAAGTCAAATATACACCTAGCATAAAAATATCTCCATGGGCAAAGTTTATAAGCCTTAATATTCCATAAACCATAGTATATCCAATAGCAATTAGAGCATAAAGACTTCCTAAGGAAATACCATTAGCCATATGTTGTGAAAATTCTTGTATGCTCATCATAATTCCTCCATTTAGTCCTTTTATTTTATTGGTTCTACTGTTGTTAAGTAAACAAACTTGCCATCTTTAACTTGATTTATGACTGCAGATTTAACAGCATCTCCATTTTCATCTAAAGTAATAACTCCAGTTGAACCCACAAAGTCCTTAGTTGCTGCAATCTTATCTCTTATAACAACTGAATCTGTTGAGCCAGCCTTTTCAATAGCATCTATAATTACCATATAAGCATCGTAACCTAGAGCTGCAAAAGCATTGGCTTCTTTACCGTATTTAGCTTTATAATCTTCTAGGAAAGTCTTAGATACCTCAGTTACAGGAGACTCTGATGTAAAGTGAGTACTATATACTGCCCCTTCTACTGCCGCTCCACCTATTTCTATAAATTCTGGAGCTTCCCAAGTATCTCCACCAAGTATAGGAGCTGTAATGCCTAAGTCTCTTGCTTGCTTAATCAATAATGCTGATTCACCATAATTTCCTGGAGCAAATATTACATCTGGATTTAATGATTTGATATTAGTAAGTTGAGCTGAGAAGTCTTGATCTCCTGTATTATAAGAAGTTTTACCAACTATAGAATCTGCAGAGCCAGTTAATTCTATAAAAGCTTGTTCAAAATATGTGGAAAGTCCTACGGAATAATCTTGCTGTACGTCTTGTATTATAGCTGCTTTCTTTGCACCTAAGTCTTTAAATGCATAGTTAGCCATAACTGTACCTTGGAATGGATCAATGAAACATACTCTAAAATAATAATCATTATTTAAAGTAACAAGTGGGTTAGTAGGTGAACAACCTACTGCTGGAATCTGTGCAGCTTTAACGATATCTCCCGCTGCCATGGATAATGAACTGCCGTAGCTACCAATGATTGCAACTACTTTGTCCTTATCAATAAGTCTTGATGCCGCATTTGCTGCTTCAACCTTATCCGATTTATTATCTACTATAACTAAGTCTACTTTTTTGCCTAATACTGTTCCCAATTTTTCATTAGCTAGCTTAATACCTTCTACTGTCATCTCTCCACCAGCTGCACTAGCACCAGTCATAGGTTCAAATACGCCTATTTTAATAACATCGCTATCTGAGCCAGATGTTTGTTTTGTGCCACATCCTGCTAATAACCCTAGCACTAAAATTGCTGACAAAATAAATAAAAATGCCTTTTTCTTCATTTAAATTCCTCCCTTTTATTTTATTAAAGGCATGAATGATTACACGCCCTAAATACATAAATAATTTAAAGTTTGCAGGAATTATTATGTCACCTTTTAATTTGAACTTGACTTAAATGGGTTTCAAAAAAGGCTTCCTTAATGTATTTAGTTTAAATAGAAGCCTTTATTATTCTATCAGTATATCACTTAGTTGTGATAAAGTCAATTGCGTAACTTTTATCAATTTTTTGAAACTATTTTATTATTTGAAAAATCTGTTATATCCTACTTGATTAATCTCTTATATCTAACTTATTTAAATTAATTATATCTATAATTGAAATTTAGTATGTGACCAACTGGAAAATATAGGGTATAATAATACTCGATATAATACATTGCCACGAGGAGTGAATAATGTGATTCAAACTAAAGACAAAACTAAGAAAAAGAAAAGAAAAAGTATTGGAACCGCTTTAATGTTAACCCTTACACTAATCATTGTTACATTCTCCGCCATTGTAGGTACTACTACATATCTCATTGCTAAAAATTCTCTAATTAATTCATCGGAAGAATTATTACTAAACAAAGCAATTGATTCTGCAAACATTGTAGAGTCAAGAATACAAATGTATATTTCTTCCATAGAGCCTCTAGGGAACTTTGAATTTTTAGGAGATCCTAGCATACCATGGGAGGAAAAATTAGAATTACTTAAAGTTGAAAAAGGTAGATTAGGGTTAACAGGTATTGGCATTGCAGATACAAGAGGAAATTTAATCTTAGACAATAATAATACCGTAACTGTATTAAATTATGACTATTTCAAAATAGCCAATAATGGTAAATCATATTTTTCTCAACCATTCTATAATAGCCAATCTAAAAATATGGATGTAGCCATTTCCACCCCGATCAAATTTAATAACAAAATAGTAGGAGTCATCATAGCTTTTAAGGATGCAAATGAATTTTATGGTTTAGCGAGTGATATTAGAATTGGCGATACTGGCTTTGCTTATCTTTTAAACGAAGATATAGATATTGTTTCTCATCCAACTGTAGTATCTGGTGCTACCAGTGATACAACTGTGTCTAGTGCCACTAATGGCGGAATTGAGACTAAGGTTAGTTTCAACACCTTGACTGAAAGAGTATCAGCGAGTTCTAAGTCAGATGTAGAAAAGATAATAGAAAATATAGGAAAAAAAGAATCTGGAGTTGGGCAATATGAAGAAGATGGTAAAATTATTCATTTAGGATATGCACCTATTCCATCTAAAGGGTGGACAATCATCGTAAATATCACTGAAAATGAAATCTTAAAAGACTTAAATTCCTTGAAAAAAACTTTGATTACTATTGGAAGCATATTATTAATTATTGGCTTAGCTTTATCATATCTTATTAATCGTGGAATAATCGATAAAATTATTGATATGAGCAATAAAACGAAGCATTTATCAGAGCTAGATTTAACATTTACCATAGATAAAAAAGTTCTAAATAGAGAAGATGAACTTGGAATTATGGCACAGGCTATCCAAAAGGTAATCGATAGTATAAAAGGATTCGCTATTGAAACTCAGAGCTCTTCTCAGCTTGTAGCAGCATCATCTCAAGAGTTGGCTGCCATAACGGAAGAATCTTCAGCCGCCTCCACGTCTATAGCTGAATCTGCCAATAATATATCTGAAAAATCTCATGTTCAGTTACAAGAAATACTCAAAGTATCAACTGAAATGAACAATGTATTGAACCAATTTACAATTGCATTAGATGAAAGCACATTAGTAGAAAAACTTAGTAAAGAAGCCTTTGAAAATACAGATAAGGGTAAAAAAGCTGTAGATGAAGTAATAGAACAAATGGACAATATAAAAGATAGCACTAATAAAGTAAAGCTTTATCTTGAGGATATAAACAATAGCTCTAAAAAAATGGATGAAATTTTAATAGTTATCCAAAACATAGCAGAACAAACAAATTTACTTGCTCTAAATGCAGCTATAGAAGCAGCAAGGGCTGGGGAAGCCGGAAAAGGATTTTCTGTAGTAGCTGATGAAATTAGAAAACTTGCTGACCAAACTAAAGACTCTACAGATGAAATCAATGATATCATTAAAAACAATCATGATCTAATAATAGATACAAGCCGCCATATGGAATTTAGTAACGAAGAGGTAAACAAAGGGATAAAAAAAGTTAATGACACTAAAAAAACCTTTGATTATATAGCCAAGATTATTGATGATATGAATTCAGGTATGTCTAAAAGTGCAAGAGCTATAACCAATGTTGGTAGCAGTATAGATGAAGTAGTGAATTCCATTCAAACGGCAGAATCCATATCACATGAAGTAGCTGAACAAATCTATAATGTTTACTCAGCAACTGAGGAACAAATGGCATCTATGGATGAAATCACTGGATCTACAGATTCCTTAGCTAGATTAGCTGATAATCTACAAGAAATATTTAGAAATATAAAATTATAATTAATAAGTAACAAAAACGGTGCAACCTCAGCCACCTAGATTTTATAGTTATATAGAGAATCTATTTCTAACTAACTATATATGGCGGCTGGGACGGCCACCGTTTTTGTTACTTATTTTCAAATACTATTTCTCCCCCAAATATGGTAGCTACCACATCTACATCCTTTATACTATCTTCTTCTATATTAAATATATCTTTCGACAATATAACCATATCTGCAAGCTTTCCCTCTTCTAATGATCCCTTTATATTTTCTTCAAAGGAAGCATAAGCTCCTCCCATGGTATAGCCATATACTGCCTCTTCAACTGTTAACTTTTGATTTGGCAACCATCCTCCAGCAGGATTTCCCTCTAGATCTTTTCTAGTAACAGCTTCGTATATTCCCTTCAACACATTAAATGTCTCAACTGGAGAGTCGGACCCACAGGCTATAGGTACATTTCTGTCTAACATAGATTTCCAATTATATGAAGTTTTTTCCCTATCCTCTCCAACCCTATCCTTTACAATTTTCCAATCATAATCTAAAAATATAGGCTGTATATAAGCTATTGCTTTTAATTCTGAAAACTTTTCCAGAAGCTCTTCATCAGTTATCTGACAATGAACTATACCATGACGATGATCTTCTTTAGGATTCTTACTCAGAGCTTTTTCCATACTTTCAAAAGCCATATACATGGCCTTATCTCCTATGCCATGGATTGCTGTTTGCATATTATTGCTATTAGCTAAATCTACTATAGCATCTAATTCTTTTTGACTAATAGTAGTTATTCCTTTTGTATTAGTATCATCAGAGTAAGGTTCAACTAAAGCTGCGGTCCTAGCACCTAAAGAACCATCTATCAACAATTTCAAAGGTCCTATTTTAAAAAATCTATCACCCCAAGAAGTTCTATACCCTTTTTCTATAAATCCTTGCAATTCATCTATATCAGGAATTAAACACTGCTCATATATCCTCATTTTCAATTTATTTTCTTCTTTTAACTCTTGGTATGCTAATATTACTTTCTCGTAATCTCCATCTGAAAATGCACCTAAATCGTCAGTTCCAACAGAAGTAATACCACATCTATTCATATCTCTAATAGCATCTACCATCATATCTTTTATCTCTTCTATTGTAGGGCTTGGAAGATTACCGTATACTAATCCAACGGCATTTTCCCTAAATATACCTAAAGGCTCTCCCTTCTCATCTAAATCAAAATGGCCTCCATTTACTTGTGGTGTGTCTTTTGTTATATTTAATAATTCTAATGCCTTACTATTTACTACAACAATATGTCCGCATGCCCTTCCGATTAAAATAGGATGATCTAAAGATATGTTATCTAAATCATATCTTGTTGGAAATCTTTTTTCTCCCTGAAAGTAATCCTGATTCCAGCCTCTGCCATTAATCCATTCTCCTTTTTCTATACACTTCTCTTCAATAGCTCTCCTAATCCTATTACTTATGTCATCTATAGAATTAGTTCCTACAAGATCTATCCTTTTTAAAGAATGTCCATAACTTAATAAATGCATATGGCTGTCATTAAATCCAGGTACAACAACTTTGCCTTTTAAATCATAAACTATTGTATTATCTGTCTTAAGTGATATTATTTCCTGAGTCCTACCAACTTTTTGGATAATATCCTCCTTCACTGCAATGGATTCGAACATATTTCTTTCTTCATCCATAGTATAGATTTTCCCATTTATTAATATTAAGTCCACTAAATCCCCTCCTTATATAATTATATTATACTACAAAAAACTAAAATAACTTTAGATTAAGGTAACCAAAATCTAAAGTTATTTTAATATATTAAGGTCTCAAAAATTTTCCTATAGGTTCAGATACTATTTTCCCATCTTGGAATATAGTCTTTCCTCTAAGAATTGTTCGTGCAATCTTTCCTTTAAAGTTCAATCCTACAAGCGGACTTACTTTATGCATATAAAATAAATCCTCATTTTTTAAGACAAAACTTTCATTTAAGTCAACTAAAACCACATCCGCATCATATCCTATTTTTATTGCACCTTTATTTTTTATTCCAAATCTTTCTGCTGGATTTAGTGATATAAGTTTGAAAACATCTATAAGTGATAGTCCTCTATTATGATATCCTTCAGTAAGCATTACATTCATTGTAGATTGACAGCCTGATATTCCTCCCCATACCTTGAAGAAGTTGCTATCTTTCTTTAATTCAAATGGTGCTGGTGAATGATCTGAGCAAACTATATCCACATTCCCTACAAGAACATGTCCCCATAGTTTTTCTTTTGTGTCCTTTGCTCTAAGAGGTGGACAGCATTTCCCTATTGCCCCTAATCCTTCTAAATCATCTTCTGTAAATGTTAAATATTGAGAAACAGTTTCACAGGTTACATCTATACCTTTTTTTCTAGCTTCAGCAACTAGCTGAACTCCTCTTGCAGTACTAATATGGGCAATATGAAGTTTACACTTTGTTTCTTCAGCAAATAATATAACTCTTTGAACAGCTTCAATTTCTGAAATCTCTGGTCTAGAGTTTAGGAAATCCCTAGGTGTAGTTTTACCTTCTTTTATAAACTTGTCTGTTAGTTTATTTGTTATGTCCCTATTTTCAGCATGCACTGATACTGGTAATCCCAGTTTAGCAGCGATTTCCATACCCTTGTATAATGTCCAATCGTCTGCACCTTCAAATTCTTCCAGACCGCTAAAACATGTAAAGGCTTTAAAGCCAACTACTCCTCTTTCTGCTAATTCTTCTAGATTTTCTAAATTATTAGGTGTTAATCCACCCCAGAAGCTATAATCAACAAGCGAATTTCTCTTAGCTGCCTCAAGTTTTAAATCAAAATTCTCTCCATTTGTTGTTACAGGTGTTGAATTAAGCGGCATATCTGTAAATGAGGTCATTCCTCCAGCTGCAAGAGAAGATGTGCCAGTAAGTAATGATTCCCAATTTGTACGACCTGGTTCATTAAAATGAACATGACAATCATAACCACCTGGCAATATATATCTCCCATGAGCATCTATTTCCTCTATGGCAATACCAGTTATTTCAGGCTTCAATTCTACTACTACCCCATCAGCTACAGCAATATCTAGTTTTTCCACTGATTCATCTGTTACTACTATACCATTACGAATGATTAAATCATATTTACTCATAATATTCTCCTCCTATATAACCTTAGATTCCTAGATTTTTACCAGTAGGTTTTTGCTGATGGCATTTTTTTCATTAAAATATAATATGTTAATGCTGTAGGTGGCAGACTTGCATACCATGATAATCTTACTTCTAATAGAGCTACAATTGCACCTACTGCAATAGCAATAATTGCTGCCCAATTTATTCCTTTAAAAGGTCCTTCTTCATTATATAAATCTGCCAAATTAATTTTTTCTTTTTTAATAAAGAAGTAATCAACTATAAGTACTGCAAATATTGGTCCTAAAAATGCTGAGTACGCTTGTACAAATAGATTAAGTCCTGCTGCTGACTCTGGACTAATTAACTTCCATGGAAATGTAGCAAATGAAAGTAATCCAACAATTATAGCAGATTTTTTGAAGGAAAGTTTAAATGTATCCATCAATACATATGAAGGAGGTAATATATTGTTCAAAACATTAGTAGTAATCTGTGCTGCTGCTATGAATATCATCGTTACAATTACTAAGAATTGATTGTCTACTGCTGACGAGAATACATCTATTGGATTAGCCATTCCAGTAGCAGTTGATACTATAAGTCCTATCATACCCATGAATATAGTTATTGGTAATATAGCTGCCCAATATATTAATCCTGTAATTGCAGGTTTTGTTCCTTGCTTGTAGTTTCTTACATAATCTCCTACATTTAAAAGTACTGTACAGTTAACTCCTGTAAACGCTGTAACTCCTCCCCAGAAAGGTAAACCCCAGGACCCTTTGAAATCTACAATTTCTGAAGATATTACTGCACCGTATTTATTTATTACACTAAAGAACATATAAGTAAGCGTTAAGAGAATAAATATTGAACCTATGTTTTCTAGCCATTTGATTCCCTTAAATCCTGTAGTTGCTAAAGCAATTTGTATTAATTGAAAAAGTATAAAAAATAACACTTGGTTTTCATACCCAAATAATGAATATGATACCATATTAATAGCTGATGCTCCTACCCATGATTGGAAGCCAAACCATATTATAGCTGGAACCCCTCTTATAAAGCCTGGAAGCTTAGAGCCTTTTATACCAAAGGCAGATCTAAGTTGAATAGTATAAGGAACACCATATTTGTGACTAAATTTACCATTAAACACTAATCCAACTGCCACAACTGTTGCTCCTATAAACATGGCTACTAATGCTTGAACAATGTTAAGTTCATGAGTCATACTTGAGCCTAAGGTAAATGTACCTATTGATACACAACCACCTAACCATGCAAACAAATAAGACCAGTTATCTAAAATACGTTCCTTTACAGGATATAAGGATTCATCCTGTCCGTCATGCCCAATACCATCTACAATAGCATTATCTACTGTACTCATTGTCCAACCCCCCAATTAATATTAACTTCAACAAAAGCATATAAAATTTTACGCACAGCTTATGAGATCCTATTTCCTCCTTTTTTATTTTACTTATGAACATTATATTATTTTTAACAATCTTTTGTTTATCCTTTATAGATAAAAGAATTCTTCCAATTTATCCCATTAGTGCAAAGGGAATTTTTGACAATAAAATAATCAAGTTTTTTACTGTTTAATACTGAGAAAGCCTCGAGAAAATAAGTATCATTTATGGTGCCAGGCACCATAAATGATACTTATTTTTTCTTAATTCTATCTTTTCTCCTCATATACATCTAAAGCTGCTTGTAAGGCTTCTCCTCTATTTACAATAGCCCCATTTCTAATTAAAGAAGTTTCCAAAGCAGAAAGTACTTTTAGTATATTTTCCTTACGACTGCTATATCCCATGGAACCTATCCTCCATATCTTACCTGATAAAGAGCCAAAGGCTGCTGCTATCTCCACCCCAAAATCTTCTATCATTCTCTCACGAATTTCATCCTCTTTGATTCCTTCTGGTACATATACGCATGTTACTGTCGGCAATTTATTTACCTTATCACCAAATATATGAAGTCCCATAGCTTCTATACCTGCTACCAGTGCTTTCTCATTTAATGCATGACGGGCAATTCTACCTCAAGTCCTTCCTCTTTGATTATTCTAAGTCCTTCCCTTAAGGCATATAGCATAGAAGTTGACTCTGTATGATGATTTAGTCTAGTTGGACTCCAATATTCTTGTATTTGGCTTAAATCTAGGTAATTTGAACTTATCATCCTGTCATTATAAGAATCTATCTGTAATCCTTGCTCAACTTTTTTCCTTTCACTTAATATCTTTTCTACTCTTTTATTATATGTTAAAGGTGCCATCCCTGTAGGTACTGATAAGCACTTTTGTGTTCCAGTAATGACAGCGTCTATATTCCAGTCATCAGTCTTAAATTCTGTACCTGTCAAAGTAGCTACTGCATCGACTACTAACAGAATGTCATTTTCACGACAAAATTTACCTAGCTCTTCTAAGGGCTGCATACGGCCTGTTGAGGTTTCTCCATGAACTACTGCTACTACCTTAGGATTTACTTTTATTATTTCATTTTTCAAATCTTCAAACTCATAGGTTTTACCCCATTGGATTTCTGTCGTATATACGTCTCCTCCAGCTCTTCTAGATAGCTCTGTCATAAGATGACCAAATCTACCGAATATGGGGATATAAACCTTATCATTAGGCTCTATTATACTTGAAATTACAGCCTCTATTCCTGCCCTAGCAGTTCCATCTACTGGAAAAGCTTGATGATTTTCAGTTTGGAATATATATCTAGTTAATTCCATTGTTTCATCCATTATTTGTAAGAAATTAGGATCATATTGACCTAATATTGGTGCACTCATAATCCTTAACACTCTTGGTTCTGCTTCTGCAGGACCAGGTGTCATTATAGTTCTTTGCGGTATTACCAACTCTTTATACATATAGATTCCTCCCTTAATATTTAGAAACATCTCCTAACAATATCTCTCTGAATGTACCACTTTTATATCCCATTTTTATTAGTCCCATTGCTGAGCTTAATACAGCATGTTTAGCCTCCATAATAAAGCTTACACAAGTTTCCTTAGCTATTTTGCTAAGTTTTTCTTCCATTAATAAACTGAAATCGTAGAATCAAAAATTTTAGCATCTTCCAAATTAAAGATTTCTGTGGATAATTCATCACCTGTCTTTAATCTATCCACTAATTTATCTACAACTTCTCCTCATATACACATATTAAATAAAGAAATAGCCTTATCTTTACCCTTATTTCCATTATTCTATAAAATGCAGCTAAATTACCTATCAAATGTTGATAAAGAAATCATATCTCTTATATCCTAAGTGGATAATAACTTATATAAAAAGCCCCATCCTAAGTAGATTACTTAAGATGAAGCTTTTATGGTTTTGTTAAGTGTTAATTAGATATCTTCGAAAAAGTAAGCAACTTTAAAAAATCAAAGCTGAATGATTTCATCTATAACAATTACATTTATTCGAAAATAGTTCCTTTTCTAAATGGAGCAGCTTTCTTCATATTTTTCATTAGGAAATAATATAATAGCCCTGTTGGTAATAAACTTGCATACCATGATATTTGAACAAAGAATAAGGATACTATTGAACCAGCGATTATTGCTATAACTCCAGCCCAGTTGATTCCTTTAAAAGCTCCATCTGCATTATAATAATCGTTCAAGTTTAATTTTTTCTTTCTAATGATGAAATAATCTACTACAAGTACTGCAAATATAGGTCCTAAGAATGCTGAATATATTTGAACGAATAATGACAATCCACCTGCAGATTCTGGTCTTACTAACAACCATGGGAATGTACATATAGACAAAATCCCAACTAAAATTGCAGATTTCTTATAAGATAAATGGAATGTATCCATAAGTACATAAACAGGAGGAACTATATTATTTAGTACATTTGTTGTAACTTGTGCAAATGCAACAAACATAAGTGTCATAATTGTTAGAAACTGATTATCCATAGCAGTTGAAAATACAGCCACTGGATCATTATTACCTGTAGCTCCAGAAACCATAAGTCCAATTAATCCCATAAATAATGTAGCTGGAAGAATAGATAACCAATAAAGACTTCCTGTCATAGCTGGCTTAGTTTCTCTTTTTAACTCTCTGGAATAGTCAGACCCATTTAAAATCATTGTTGAATAAATTCCTAAAAATGCAGTAGTTCCACCCCAGAATGGCAGTCCCCATGTACCTTTAATATTAGTTATAGTAGCCGCTACCTCCACCCCATATTTTGTATATACAGTATAAAACATATAACCAAGAATTCCTAATATAAAGACTACAGATATATTTTCCAACCATTTAATTCCGTGAAATCCGTTGATTGCTAGAATAACTTGTAATGCAGTGAAAAGAACAAATACTATCGGCAAATTATCAAATCCTGTTAAGGTTTTTAAGCTTACATTTATAGCTCCAGCACCTACCCAAGATTGAAATCCAAACCAAACAATTGCAGGTATTCCTCTAAGGAAACCTGGTATTTTAACTCCACGGAAACCAAAAGAACTCCTAGCTTGAACAGTAAAAGGTATCCCATATTTATGCCCTGCAGACCCTGATAATACAAGTGCTATAGCTATAACAGAACATCCAATTGCCATAGCAAGAATTGCTTGAGTTAAATTTAAAACTCCAATCAAACTAGCTCCCATGGAAAAAGTTCCTATGGAAACACATCCTCCTAAAAAAGCTGCTAGATAAGAAAGATTATCCATTATTCTTTCTTTCGTAGGTAATAGTTCTGGCTTAGCTCTGTCAATATATACTTGATCTATCTCGGTCATTTTATTCTCCATTGTAGTCATCCTATTTCCTCCATCCTAATTTTCTTTTTTCACTAATTGACCATAACCTTTTTTACCAACTACATTATTTTCTTCTGCTACAACTTCTCCTCTTAAAATAGTGCAAACTGGTAACCCTTTTCCTTTTAATCCTACAAATGCTGAGATTTTGTTAACATATTGTAGAGACTCTGGTGTAATCTCCCATTCCTTTTCTGGATCTAGAATTACTAGATCTGCATCAAAGCCTACTTCAATTGCACCTTTTCTTCCATATAATCTAAAAGCCTTAGCCGGTCCTTCACTTAATGTACGTGCTAATATGGTTGGAGAATATCCTCTCTTAACAACTCCTTCGCTAAATGTAACTTGCATTACATTTTGAATACCACTGATTCCACCCCATGCACCAAATATTCCATGAGTATCTTCATCTTTTTCTTCAAGGGCACAAGGAGAATGATCTGAACTAACACAGCTTAAAGTTCCATTATCTACATATTCCCACATCTTTTCAACAGCCTCTGCCTCTCTTAATGGTGGAGCACATTTAAACAAGCTACCATTCTTCACAACATCATCTCTATTAAAAGTTAAATAATGGCTGCAAGTCTCCCCTGTAACATCTATACCTTCTTGCTGTGCTTCTTGAATAACCTCTGCAACTGCTGGATGACTTACATGACAAATATGAACCTTTGCCCCTACTTCCTTTGCTAAATCAATAATATTTTTAGTAGACATCACTTCAGCTATTAGAGGACGAGAGTCTAGGAAGTCTTCCCATGTTTGTTTCTCTTTTCTCTTCGCTCTTCCTTCTTCCCATTTAATAATTGAATAGTCTTCGCAATGGAATCCTGCCCTTGCATCAGCAGTTTTTAATATTTCAAGAGCCCCTCTCACTTGTCCCATAGTAAGTGAAACATAATCTGGAGATACTGGTCCAATAAAGGATTTAAATGCCACACATCCTCTTCTATCTAGCTCAACTAAGGAATTTAAATTATAGTCTACTAGACCTCCCCAAAAGCAATAATCTACATAAGCATTTGGCGAAACAGTATTGTATTTATCGTCAAAAATCTTGCCATTAGTTAATGCTGGTTCATTCTGTAAAGGCATATCTATAACAGTAGTTATTCCACCAACAGCTGCTGCCGCTGTACCATGGGCATAATCTTCTCTCCATGTATATCCAGGATCATTTAGATGAGCATGGGTATCTATGGCTCCTGGGAATACGTATTTACTATCTGCATCGATAACCTTTTTAGCTTCTATATCAGATTCTGGTGCTACTATTGCTGCTATTTTTCCATCTTTCACACAAATATCAGCCTTATAAATTCTTTGTGATGTAACCACTTGACTATTTTTTACAATTAAATCAAACATTCTCTCCCCTCTTTCTTAGAGTATTAGATAATTATTAAATATATATTTATGACTTAATAACATTATATTATTTTTAACAAAGTTAAGGTTTATCCTATATGGATAAAAAAATTTTATCGATTTATCCCATTAATTTAAAGCCAATCTTTATCAAAAATTAGATAAAGTCTTAATACTTCACTCTAAAAGAAAATAACTTTCCTTTTAACTCTAGGACTAAAAAGAAAGTTATTTTAGTATAATTTTATTTAATATTATTATTTATATGCTAAATTATATAAAGTTTCTATTAAAACTTTAATACCTTCTACCAAATCCTTTGCTTCTGTAAATTCAGCTGGATTATGGCTAATACCTTTATGGCTTGGTACAAATATTAATGCTGTTGGTATATGCTCTGCAAATATTTGAGAATCATGACCTGCTCCGCTATGCATTAGCTTATAATTTATAGCCTTTGCTTCACATTGCTCTTTTATAGTATTAACAAGATTAGAATCCATAGCCACTGGTTCTCCATCCATATAGTTATTTATACTAATTTTCAAATCCAACTTTACAGCGATATCTTTAAGTTTTTCTATTACTTCATCTGTAAACTTAATCATTACATCTTTGTTTGTATGTCTTACATCTAGTGAAAATATTACCTTGCCCGGTACAACATTTGTAGTATTTGGTACTACTTCTACTTTACCTACAGTAGCCACTAATGGATCTCCATAATTTACAGCAAGGTCCATTATTTCTGAGATCATTCTGCTTGTTCCATTCATTGCATCTCTTCTATATCCCATAGGAGTTGTGCCTGCGTGATTAGCCTCACCTTCAACTTCTATCATATATCTTTTTTGTCCCACTATATGCTCTACTATTCCTATTGATTTTTTTTCTATTTCAAGTACTCCGCCTTGCTCTATATGAAGCTCGATAAAAGCTTTTAAATCTTCTCTAATTTTACTGTTTTTAAAGTCAAATCCTGCATTATGCATAGCCTCGATGAATCCTACTCCATCTTCGTCTTTTAACTCAGCTACTGTTTCTCTATTAACTGAACCTATTATATTTTTTGAGCCCCAAAATGTAAATGGAAACCGACTTCCTTCCTCTTCTGCCATAGCTACTACTTCTATATTTCTGATTGGTTGCCCGTAGGTATCTCTTAGATATTCCATCGCAACAATTCCACCTATTATACCTAACTGACCATCTAGTTTTCCTCCATTTACTACTGTATCTATATGAGAACCTGTCAATATGGTTTCATCCTTAAAAGTACTTCCTTCTAGTCTGGCGAAAAGATTACCTACTTCATCAGAGTAAGCTATAAATCCTTTTCCTTTTAATAGTTGTTTCAGTGCTTCCTGAGTTTGTTTCCAAACATCTGTATATAATAATCTAGTGATACCGCCCTCTGAACTCTCTCCCATTTTACTTAGCCATTCAATAAAATCAATAGTTTCATTCTCCAGATCTAACGGCTTTATAGTATCCATTTTTGACACTTCCTTTCGTAAAAAATTTGTGAAAAATCTATCTTAATACTCTATTACTAATATATTACCTTTACTAAACTAATTCATTATCTATTGTGGATAAAAGAATTACTGAAACTTATCAAAATTATATAAAACATTAAAAGAATATCGTCCTATGGCTTACCACCATAAGACGATACTCCAAACTCCAACCTTTTATCTTAAATTCCCTAATAAAGTACCTACGCCTTTACCAACTTCGATTTCAATCCCACATCTTATTAAAGTTCTTTCAATAGCTCCCATAACTGACACTAGATAGTGTTCATCTATATTACCCATATGTCCAAATCTGAACATTTTACCTGCATAAGCTGCAAGTCCTCCTGCTACTACAGCACCTTCTTCTGCCAATATCTTTCTGAACTCTACATCATTTATCCCATCCATATACAACACATTTGATAAAGTAACTGCTCTATGTTCTTTATCTGCAAGAATAGTAAATCCCAGAGCTTCAAGAGCTGCTTGTGTAGCCTTTGCATACTTAATATGTCTTTGGTATCTATTTTCAATACCTTCTTTTTTAATTATATTTACAGATTCCTTTAAAGCCCAAATAAGGTTTACTGCTGGTGTAGCAAAGTATTTTGAAGGATCCTCCATTATTGGTATCCACTTTTCAAAGTCAATATAATAATCTGGAATCATGCCAAATGATTTTCTTCTAGCTAATGCTTTTTCACTTGCCCAAAGTATAGCTAATCCTGGGCATACTCCAAATGCTTTCTGTGACCCTGTTAAAAGAACATCTATATTCATAGAATTTAATTTCTCTGGCTCTCCTGCTGTAGCACAAACTCCATCTACAATATATAAAGTTTCTGGGAACTTCTTCATCATCTCTCCGATTTCTGCTACTGGAGCAGCAACTCCTGTTGAAGTATCTACATGAGTTACAGTCATAGCATGGTAATGTTTTTGTGACAGTTTCTTTTCAATGTCTGAAACTGGTACTATTTGTCCCCATTCAGATTGAATCACATCTACATTAATACCTCTTCTTTCACAGATTTCAATAAATCTGTTACCAAAGAATCCATGAGATACAATAAGTATATTGTCTCCAGATCTCATAGTATTAGCTATTGACATTTCCATTGACATAGTACCTGTACCAGCTATTACAAAAACTTGACCTGTTGCATCCCATAATTCCATCATATCATTTAGCAACTCTTTATAATCTTTTATAAAGTTTGGGTCACCAAAAGCAACTGTTTCCCTACCCATTTCATCTTGAATACTTCTTACTACAGGTGTTGGACCTGGTATTGCTACTAATTTTTGTACCATAACTATATACCTCCTAATATTTTATAAATTAATTGTATAGAATTAACATAATATATTCTAAATCTTCTTCTCCTGCTGATTCAATTGAGTGGGATTCACCATCTCTACAGATAGCTAAATCTCCTGGTTCAAGTATTGTTTCTACACCATTCTCATTATATAATGCCTTACCTTTTAATATAAAATATGCTTCCTGATCTCCTTCATGAGTATGATATCCAATAGAATTACCTGGCTTTATAATTGATTTCCCATAGAGCCTTCCTTTACCTAAAAAATCTTCCATCTCAAAGAAATTCACTACAGTTACATGACCTTTTCCACCTTTAAGTCCATCGATTACTTCTATATTATAATCCTTAGATCTTCTTATCATTTCTGCACCTCTCTAATTTTATTTTATATTTCATACCTAATATCATTATATATCTTAATGCTCTCTTATATTGGAAAATATAAATGGCATTAATTATCCATTAAGGATAAACAATGACAAAGAACCCCTTATCACAACCCATATGGATTATTACTCAGGGTTCTCTAAAAACCTATTGTGTATTAGAACTGGTAATTACTTTTTTACCATTAAATATATCATAATCAAGCTCTTTTTCGTCAACTGCTATCATCATGGCAACTAAGGCATCACAATCTACGTTTAATACAGTTCTAAACATCCCTGAGAACCAATCTATACCAGCTAGTAATGCAATACTTTCTGGCGGCAATCCCATTGCCGGTAGAACTGTTGCAAGAGCAACCAAACCACCACCTGGCACTACAACTGTTCCTAAACAAGCTAAAGTTGATAATACTACTATCTTAACTAATTCAGCTATTGACATTTCCATACCAAAAAATTGTGCTAACGTAACACAAGCTAATGATAGATAAAGTGATAATCCATTACTATTAAGGGCCATTCCCAGAGGATTAACTAATCTAGAAATTCTCTTACTTACTCCAAGCTTAATCTCGCTATCTTCCATTTTAGTTGGAAGAGTAATAGCAGAAGAAGTCGTAGTGAAAGCAACAACCGTCATCTTCCAAAGATGTTTAGCTAACCTCATAGGGCTAACCTTGGCATATGCAGCAGAAATGAGGATTAAGAATATCATATAAATAACGGTTCCTATAGCCATACTACCTAAAAACTTAGCTAGTGGAATAATTACTTTAACGCCTATAGATCCAGTAACCCATGCTAATAATGCAAAAATTCCAATCGGTGCAAGGTTCATTACCATTTTAACAACATTTAAAATTGCCACATTGAAATGTCTAATAAAATTGAGAACTACATTATCCTTATCCTGTTTTCCAATTACACTTAATGATAAACCAAATAAAATCGAGAATATAATTGCTTGTATCATATTTGCCTTAGCCATAGCATCGATAATATTAGTAGGGAAGAAACCTACTATCATTTCAGATAATGTTTGCTGAGAGGCAGTTATAGTTGTAGTTCCCATATCCATATTCAGTCCTGCCCCTGGTTTAACTATGTATCCGAGTCCTATGCCGAGAGCTGCTGCCAATGCAGTTAGCCCCATAAACCAAGCAAATATTTTGCCTCCTAATTTCCCAAGTTCTTTAGGGTCTAAGCTTCCCACTGCTTCAATAACTGCACCCATTATTAGAACCACCACTGACATTTGAATTAAACGAAGAAAAATATCTCCGACTACTTTTATTGGACCAATAGCTGGACCTATGATTAGCCCCGCTGCCATTCCAAGAATCATTGCAATCATAATCTTGTTTGTCATATTTAGCTTCTTCATAATATCGCCTCCCAATGTTTGTTATTTATCTAACTTTACGACACATCTCTATTCTACATCTTTATCACAGTCCATCAAGGATAAAAAGCTGTATTATTTTTATCAACAATGGATAAAGGTTTTTGCCCCAATAAATTTCATAATATATATATGATATAATTAATGTAAATTGATTGAAAGGAGAATTAATTATGGGTTATCGTAATGATTTATTAAGCAGTAGATCAATTATAAGACATGGCAGCTATGCTCTTATTACACCAGAAGGACTTGTTAATAATATTATTCCACATTTTGAAAAGTGTAGAATTAGTGTGGTTGCATCTCCAAAACTAGGTGCTAGTTTTGTTCAATATCTAATTAATATGGAAGCTGGCGGAGGAAATACTAAGGGCTTTGGAGGGGATGGTATTGAAACTTTCGTATATGTAGTAGAAGGAAGCCTAGATGTTATCGTTGATGGAACTAAATATGAGTTAACTGAAGGTGGATATGTATATACACCGCCAAGTCTCACCATGATTATTGAAAATAATTCAAAGGAAGGTACAAAATTTGTACTTTATAAGCAAAGATATATTCCTGCCGATGGTATAAAAGAACCATGGGTTGTAAGCAATAATGTTAAAAACCTAGAAGCAATATTTTATGATGATATGGAAGACGTAACTTTAATAGACTTACTACCAACAGATTTATCCTTTGATATGAATTTCCATATTTTAACCTTCCAGCCTGGTGGCTCTCATCCATTCATTGAAACTCACGTTCAAGAACATGGAGCATATTTACTGTCTGGTGAAGGTATGTATAACTTAGATAATAATTGGGTATCAGTGAAAAAAGGTGATTTCATATGGATGGGACCTTATGTACAACAAGCTACTTACGCTATAGGATATGAACCTTTTTCATATGTTTACTCTAAAGACTGTAACAGAGATCCTGAAATATAATATAACTAGATATTAACAGCATAAACTAAAGTAGCTTCCACAATGTGGAAGCTACCTTAGTTTATTATACGAAGAATCTTGAGTCCTACTTCGATTTCAAGCATATTTGCCCTGTTCTCTATATCTAAATTAGTTAATTCCTTTATTCTATTTAGTCTATATAATACCGTTTTATAATGAACAAATAATTCTTCAGCAGTTTTTACTGCATTTAGATTGCAGTGTAAATACTTTTCCAAAGTATCTATAAGTTCATTATTCTTATCTTTATCATACTCTTTAAGTATCCATAAAGATGGATGAACAAATTTCTTCAAATCATCCCTATTTTCATATCTGCATAAAAGCTTATATATTCCTAATTCTTCAAAGGTAGTGATGAAATCCTTTCCAAATATCCTATATCCAAAATTTACTGCATCCTTAGCCTCAGAATAAGACTTACCTATTTCTAAAGGATTTTCTGCTAATCCACCAATTCCTATGGATACCTCAATATTTCCTATTTCATCTGAGATTACTCTTTTGAGTTCCTGTCCAAATTCTTTAATTGCATTATATGAACTTCTTAAATTAGCTCCTTTTTCTATAGGCCACAACATTATTATATAATCACCTTTATTTATAGAGATATAATCTGTAGTATAATAATAAGATACTCTATCTATACGTTTTTTTATTTTATCCATCAATAGATGTAATCCTTCAGTTAAGTTTTTCTTATTATTAATATATTTTTCATATTGACTAATATTTAAGAGAGTGACTATAAATGATCTTTTTAAATTCCAGCCAAATAAATTGCCTCTATCATAGATGCTTTGTATAGAATCTATTCTTTCATTTATCAAATCATCCATTAAATCACCTTTATATTTTAGCTCAACTTCTGTGACTGCTACATCTTTTAACATCTCCAATTTCAATGTAGTTGCAGCACTCTCTAAGGCAATAAAGTCTAATTCCTCCATTATTCTGTTTTTCTCAAGTACACCTAAATATCCTCTTATTTCATTTAACACTTGAATCGGCTCTATTATCATAGTATATATAGTATCATTTGTATTTGGTATTTTCATCTTTAATCCATAAACCGGATAATCCTTTTCTACTAAGCCCTTAATATTATCATCAATTATATCTATATCTTTATATTTAGGATCATTCCAAGCTATTGGAGTTAATTCATTGTTTAATATTATTACTGGATTTTCAACTAAATCTCCAAGGGTTTCTGCAACAGCTGATATCCCCTTCATTTTAAGTGATAGCTTGGTAAATTTTTCGTGGCAATCCTTATAATAATTTAATCTATTGACCTGATCATTAAATATTTCTCCCATGACTGGGTAAGTAATATCAATATATTTTGTATCTCCTGATATTTCAATGATTGGAAAATCTAGTTGATTTCCTAAATCTATTATTTCATCAGGTATAGTAGTTAAAAATCTAGAGGTTTTTATTATTAATGCAGCGGCTTTTTTTTCTGCCAATTCTGTCACTAAGATTTTTTGTGCCTCGATATTTTTGTCAATTGAGTAAAAGCTAGATAAGAGAAGTTCTCCACCTTTAATCCAGTTAGCTATATCTGGCCTCTCTATTATTGTAATACCTTCTACATAAGTATTCTTATTCTCGACTGTTCCTGCCACTAATTTTGCATTCTTAAAACAAGGCATCTTCATTAATCTGCTAAGTAGTATGCCCATGACGCACCTCTCTTTAATCTAATAATCTCTTAATTGTATTATAAGTTATATTAGTCATATTTTCAAAAGTATATCTCATATGAAGTCTTTCTGTTATTTTATGTCCATCTTTTCCATAGGTCCCAATATTAACTACTGGCACATCTACCTCCAATATTTCATCTATAGGATGATTGTATTTAGATCCCCAAGCAGGCATATTGTTTTCCAGCACCTTGAGACTTTCTCTACTATCACTCATCCCCATAAAACTCATATCTGAAATAAATGGATAGAACATTTTTGTTACTATAGGTTTATCAGAGTAGTCTTGTACAAATTTTATAGATTCTTCTACAGAAGACATTAGAGCCTTTTCCCTTAGGCTTTCTCCCAGCATCTCTATTCTAGCACAAAATGTTGATGAGAAATAAATTATTATTGCAGGAGATTTATCTACTGCCCATTTCCAAGCTTCCTCTACTACTGTTACGCTGAATTTTCTTAAATCCATAGCTGGATTTTTTTCATTTAATTCCTTAGCAAAATTATGAATATATATTTTAAATCTATCTCCATGTATAGTAGCTAATTCATTATAAAACTCATCCCAAGTATATACTCTAGTCTCCCAAGGCAGCTCTGTATATACATGCCCTCCTATTTCACAGAATCTCTTGTATGAATGGTTTAAATACTCAATAACATTATCAAAAGCTTCTACAGCCTTTCCCTTAACCTTGTTCATTACGTCTTCAGGACTCATTCTGTGTACAAAGAAATTATAATATGAATAAGCAGAAATTGCTGTTTGAACCGTATAGATATCTTTGAAGTCAGACTGTTTCAATGATATAGGAGGAATAGTAACTTCTCCCCCTGCTTCATCACATAAATCTGGGTTTAAATCCATTAATCTAGTTATCTCAGCTACTATTAAATTAGGATCTAGACCTCCAAATGCTTGTCCTACATGAGTTTCTTTTCCCGTAACATAAAAGGATGGTAACATTTTACCTATGGTCCCGTAATATACATATCTATTTTCATCTTTTTCATGGTATGGCGTAGAATAATCCGCATTTATAGCTGATATATATTCTAGATTATATTTTTCCTTCCATTCCTTCAATATCTTCAGGCATGATATTGCACCATGAGAGTTATCTTCCTCATCGCATTGAGCCATGGCTATAATATTTCCATCCAATTCTTCTGGATGTTCAGAAAAATATTTGATTAGATACATATGAGAAGCTACCCCAGCTTTCATATCTAATCCACCTCTGCCAAACATATACTCACCAGAATCTATATCCTTGTTTACATCATCACTTAGATTCAGCTTTTTCAATAGTTCTGGCAATATATCCGGGTTAAATGCATGCTCCTTTATTGAGCCAAAATCATCTACACCTACTGTATCAAAATGTCCCATAAGTAATAGAGTCCTTCTAGATTCTCCCTTTGTTCCTCTTACCATTGCTATTACATTATATCTTTCAATCTCATCATTTTCTGTTTGCTGCATAAGTAGATACTCTGGATTATCTTTAAAATATGATAACTCATCATAAAATTCCATTATCTTTTTTGCACACTCTTTTTCACCAGAAGTTTTAACTATACTAGGCACTCTGATAAGATCTTCCGTTATCTTTTTCACTTCATCATAACAGCTCAAATACATTAAATATCCCTCCTTATTTAGTTCCAAACAATATCTTTCTTATTGCCCCACCTGTAATATTTATATTTTTACTTATTTCATCTGTCGTATATCCATGTCGTAATGCCTCATAAGCATACTCCTGCTTATATTTCACCAAATATCTTTTTCTGGAACCCTCCTTAATTAATTCGTAATCTGACCCTATTTTACAAACTGATTTTAATATGTCATCAAGAGAAATTGTTTTTTGGAACTTATTCTCTTTATTTAATGCTTCCTTAAATTCTCCATTACCTATAAATTCTGCCTGTTCAAATTCTTCTTTTAGTATTTTATAATCCTCTGGAGGTTCATCCATCAATTCCTCATACTTTTTTATGGCTTGTAGCCTATCTACTGAAAACATCTCTAATAATTCTTCAATATTTATTAAATTACCTACATTCATTCTATAAAACACATCTGAACTCCATTTATACTTAGTCATGGAGTTACAGATACTAGCATATACTGGGTTATTATGTATATATCTTATTAATCTTATAAGATATGACTCATTTTGAACTAAAATGCTCCTATATCTCCCTTCAAATGGAGAGCCCGTTCTTCCTTTTTTCTTATTATAATATTTAGCATATCTAGTATTTATTCTATGCATTATCCGACTTATAGAAATGTTGTGGGTTTTTATGACAAAATGATAGTGATTGTCCATTATAGTATAAGCTAATAAGTAAAAATCAAATATCTCTTTTATTTCACCTATAATCTTTAATAGTTCTATTTTATCTTCATTTTCCTCAAAAATAAAAGCCTTATTATTTCCTCTATGAATAATATGATATATTGCACCGTAATATTCTATCCTCGGCTTTCTCCCCACAATACTCCCTCCTACAATAATATTATATTATATATTCAACAAAAATTTCTAAAATCCTCTATTTTTATTAATAAAATTTAAAATAAGTAACAAAAACGGTGCCTGGCACCGTTTTTGTTACTTATTATCTTTATAAACTATTTTTTAAGGAACTAATATTACTTGATTTGGGAAGATTAGGTGTGGATTTTTTAAATTATTGTATTCTGCTAACTTTTCCCAAGTAGTATTAAATTGTTTAGCTATTTTCCATAAAACATCTCCAGCTTTTACTACATATTTTTGTGGAGCTAAAACTGGTTTTACTTCTGGCTGTGGTGCTGGCTCTGGAGTTGGTACTGGTGCAGGAGCTGGTGTCTCCACTGCTGGCACTTCTGGAGTAGGAGCTGGCTCTTCTACTACTGGAGCTTCTGCTGCTACTTCTACTAAATAGTCTACTTCTACTGGTGTAATTACTTTAGCTTCTTTTATAGCTTCTACTAATACATCTCTAATCGGTATATAAGTATTTACTATATTCTTAGCCTTTGAGAAATCATATTTATCTCCACCTGTTATAAGGAAGTCATTTGTAACTACTGTGTAATATGCTTCCATATCAATAGGTGTACCATCTTCAAGACTAATCTTTGTAATTCTATTTTCGAATTCTGCATTTTTATCAAATTCTACTATAAGACCTGCAAATTGTCCGTTTCCTACTTCTGGATTATATATACCATGATCTATAGCTTTCTTTAAATCTGCCCCTGTCATTTCTAAAGTTACTAATTCATTATCAAATGGCATAATTTCATACATATCTCCCATTGTGATAGCACCTTTTTCTAGAGTTCTTCTAAGTCCTCCACCATTTTGGATAGCTACTTGAACTCCAGCTTTTTCCTTCATAACTTCTGATGACCATCTTCCTAATAAAGTAACATTATCTTCTTTACTATTATGTGTGAAAGCTTCTGCTGCTTCACCAATTACTTCACCTAATATTGGTCCAGCTTCTAATTCAAATTTTTCAAATAACTTTTGTCCTTCTGGGTCTGCTACAATATCAGCAGCCTTACTAGCTAAGTCGTCATATTTCGGCTCTATGCCTACTACTTTATTATCTTTATCTAATTCTATAGATAGTATTGCAAGTCCACGACCATTTTTATATCCTTGTACCACTGGAACATCTTTTACCTTACCTGCTACAGTTAGATGGCTATGACCAGAAATTATTCCATCTATTCCTTCTATATCGGCAAGTTTTGTTGCATTTCCTGTAATTTCTTTAGTTTCTTTATCTTGTGCAGAGTCAAGATGTGTAAGAGCTATTATAACGTCTGGTGTACCTTCTTCCGCCTTACCTTCTTGTAAATATTTAACCCAAGTCTTTGCTGCTTCTACTGGGTCAGTAAATTCTAATCCTTCTACATGCTCAGCTTTTGTAAGAGTGCTTGTATCTGGGTGAGCTAACCCTAAGAATGCTATTTTGATATTACCTTTTTCCACAATTTTATAAGGTTTTGCCCACTCTACTGGCTTACCAGTTTTTTATCTACAATATTAGTAGCTAAAAAATCAAAGCCTCCGTCTTCTGCCCAACCCTTCATATGTTCTGCTCCCCAATCAAGCTCATGGTTACCTACTGCTGAAGCAACTACTCCCATAGCCTTCATCATAGCAGATACAGGAGCACCATAAGTAAGATTTGATATAGCTGTACCTTGATAGAGATCCCCAGCAGATACAAATACTGTATTAGGATTTTGCTCTAAAAGTTTTTTGGAGTAACCTATCATTTTGGCCATACCAATATCTTTACCTAAATCCTTTACATTACCATGAAAATCGTTAAAGGAAACAATGTCCACAGTTACCTTTGCTATTTCTTCAGCAAATGCTGCTGGTGCTGCTCCCATCATTATACCTAATACTAGGGCTAATGATAAAAACAAGCTAACGATTCTTTTGTTTCTAAACTTCATACATAAACCCCCTTAAATTTTACTTAGTGTAATCATACCCATTACACTTTATATATAACTTATTCTACATACTTTTCGTAAATCCTCCTTGTTTTTGAAATTTTATCCAAAATATCAAAAATAATTCTTTTTTAACAACTTTATGTTTTAACTTAATAGTTGTTGGTATAATATATATAAATAAAATTATATAATTGAACATAATAAAGGCAAACCCACCGAAAGGTGGGGACGCAAAGCTTGAAGTCTAATACCATATGGTAATGATTGTTCAGCTGCTATGTTAGTAAAACATAGCAGCTTTCTGCATTTTTGGACAGCTATAGAAATATTACTATAATAATAGTTTTTGTTTCAATTTTATAGCATAGAAGGGGATTCAGCATACTATAGCTATAATAATTATATTTCCATATTTATGAAAGGAGTGAAAAAAATGAAGAAATACAGTAAATTGTTCATCGTTTTCTTACTGGTACTAAGTTTAGCAGTATCAATAATACCAAATATCAGCTTTGCTGATTCTGGAACTGACTACCCAGGAAATGACTCAGGTTTTGATTTCAAAATTGATCCACCAGAAAGTACAATAATCTATTTTGATAAGGATGGAAATAAAATCCATGACACTAACTCCATATATTGGATAGAATTCACTTTATCAGATGATGGAAAGTATTTAAGCTTTGAGGCTAACAATGTATCGATTGATGCTTTAGCAGTGAAGGGTGGAAATGGTTATAGACTATATGAAAATTTAGGCAGCAGCAGATCTGGTTTTAGATCCCCAGATAATAATGGAGGTAATATACCAGAAATATCCCATTACTCTTTTAACATTATTATAGACATACCAGAAGAACCATGGATAGGCAAAGTTAGGGTAATCAAGACAGTTACAGATCCAAATAATATTCAATCACCAGAAGGTATAAGTTTCACCCTTATAGGACCAAACGGATATGAAAAAACCAAAGAAACTGATGATGAAGGAATCATTGAGTTTACAGAATTAGAAGAAGGTCAATACACCTTAACAGAGGATATTCCAGATGGATATTTAAGTAGTATCGGCAATGGAAAAACAATAATTCTTCCCGATGATGCCGATGAGGATTATATAGCTGAAATTGAAGTAGAAAACAGAAAAATTCCTGATGAATCAGATCCAAAAGGTAAAATAACTATTAAAAAACTTGTTATAGATCCTGAAGATAATATTATAGAAGATGGAACTGAGTTTGAATTTGAGATATATATCCTTAATGAATCAGAAGCATGGACATTATTAGATACTGTTACAATAGTAGGTAACAGCTCGGTAACAGTGGATGGCTTGAATCCTGGTGAATATATGATTAAAGAAATTGATATCCCTAATGGATACACTTTAACATCAGATAATAATTTAGAAGTTTCTATATTAGAAGATGTAGAAGCTAATGTAGATTTTACTAACCAAAAGGATAATGAAACTCCTCCAAAATGGAAAGGAACAATAGAAGTAATTAAAAATGTAGTAGATACAAGAAATGCTACACCAGGTTTAAGTGGATTTGCCTTCAGACTTTACAAGACAAATGAATCTATAGAAGAGTTCATATCCGAGCAGACAACTGGATCAACGGGAATTGTCTTCTTCTCTGATCTGGGGGAAGGTTTCTATAAACTATATGAATTAGATAGAGCTGGATATATTAAAGGAATGAGTAATTCTGGACTTTCATTAGTATTGAATAGAGAAACTACTAATGAAGATAGGCTACTCAAAGTGAATATTACAAATATAGCAGATTATCCAGATGAAGAGAATCCTGAGACACCAGAAGAAGATGACGACGATGACGATAATCCACCACCGGATGAAGATGATGATACTCCCCCGCCAGATGAAGAGGAAACTATAGAAGAGGAAATTCCTGAAGCTATACCTGAAACACCTGAAGAAGAAGTAATTATTGAAGAAGAAATTCCTGAAGCTGCACCTGAAATAAAAATAGAATCAGAAGAAATCCTTCCTGAAGAGGAAATAGAAATTGTAGAATCAGTTCCATTAGCAGCACCATCTCTACCTGCAACAGGAACAACATCAGAGTATATTTTTTATGGATTTGGTGGTCTATTGTTAGCTATAGGTCAATTTATAAGAAGAAAAAAATAAGATAAGTTAAGGAGCTAGGTAAAACTACCTAGCTCCTCCCTATTAAAACTTAACCTGAGAAACTATTTCTTCTAACTTATCAGATATATCTTTATTCTTCTCAATTATTCCACTTATATCATTTATTGCCTCTACAATATTCATATTCTTCTCAGCAATATTTGTAGTGGCTACAGTTGACTCTTCTACAGTAATAGAGACTTCCTTAATAGCTATAGATATTTCATTTACAGTTGCTGCAAGTTCTTCTGCTGTTGCACTAAGATCTGAGATTATATTATTTAAGTGAGATCCATCTTCCCTATATTGACTTACTGCATCTACCATTAACTCATAATCCTTAGTTACATCTTTTTCTAAGAAATCCATTACAAGGGATATCCTTTCTATCAACTCTCCTACTGATTTTGTTATACTTTCTGTTACAGTTTGTATCTCACCTACTGTTGAATTAGAGTTCTCAGCTAATTTTCTTATTTCATCTGCTACTACTGCAAATCCCCTTCCTGATTCTCCAGCCCTTGCTGCCTCTATAGCTGCATTTAAGGATAAAAGGGATGTCTGCTCTGATATCTGTAGTATTGCATTTGACAATACATTTATTTTCTCTACTTCTTTAGATGAAACTATAGCCTTTTCTATTTCTTCTCTTGCATTAGAATATATCTCCATTGATTTATCCTTGGCATTAATGAATTGATGACTTAGCTTATCTGCCTTCACACTTATTTCATTAGATGTATTTGCACCTTCTTCTACTTTCTGAGCAAAATCTGATAATGCTCTTTCTATCTCCTGTGATGATTCATTGATAGATATAGTGGTAGCAGATGTTTCTTCCATTCCTGCAGATAATTCTTCTGTTGTAGCTGAAGTATCCTCTGCTTGTCCTAATAAGTAATGAACCTTTTCTAAGGTTTGTTCATTAACCTCATGATTTATCCTAATAGATCCATCCATATCTTTCATAAATGCCCTCAATTTTTGTATAATAAGATTAAAGGATTGATACATTTGCCCCATTTCATCTTTTCTTTTTAAGTCTTTTTCTTCAATCTCTTGAGATAGATTCAGATTGGATATATCCTCAGCAATTTCAACAGATTCTCTAATAGGCCTGGTTATAGTACTTGCCATATATAAAACTAATATAATAGATATTATAATTACAGATATTGCAGCTAATATAGTAAGTAAAATAACGCGATTAATACTGCCCATTACACTGTCTTGCGTTATAGCAACTCCTACTGTCCAATTTGATTCTTCTATATCTCCATAGAAAAAGAGTCTATCTACACCATCAAAATCCCTTATAGCCCTGTCTTTGATTTTAATTCCCGTTTTTCCTATAATATCTGCCATTTTCCCTTCTAATAGCTCATCTATCTTCTTGAAGCTGCCATCTTTATTGGGTTTAAATTCATCATTTAAATGAGTAAGTACATTTCCTTTATCATCTAATAAAAAAGCATAGGACCCATTTCCATAGTCAGCTGAAGCAATGAAATCTACTAGATAGTTAATAGATATATCTGTTCCCATTACACCCTTCATTCCACTACTAGTTTTAAACTGTTTAGAAACAGTAATTACCATATCGCCAGTTATAGCATCTATATAGGGTTCAGTGATGTAAAAATCCTGAGTTTCCATGGCACCTGTATACCAAGGTCTAGTTGTCCCATCAAAATCTGGTGATACACTTACACCAATGGGAAAATAAGTTTCTTTGTTACTATAAGTTATATAATAGGTATTGCCCGGATTATCAGCTGTTATTTTTGTCACAACTCCCCTCATATAATCCGCCTCATGATTATCATTGTATAAAATCAAATTCAATATAGATCCTAAAGTATTTTTTTGTAAAGCTATCCAACCATCAACTTCTTGTGCCGTATGGTGTGCTTCTAATATAACATTTTCATTAATTTCCTCTTCAAGTTTTTTTATAGATACTGAATAGTTAATAATTGAAATAAGTAAAATTGAGATAATACAAATTGATGTTGTAAACATTAGTAGCTTCCCTTTTAATTTCATAGACTATCTCTCCCTTAATTTAATTTTAAATATATATACCCTATATATCGGTTTATATGCTTTAATAGTTTATCAAGATACCTTGTGATGTTTTTCATAAATAAACTTCTAGCAAATCATCGAGAAAGCCTTTTCTTAAAACTCTAGGTCAAGTTCCAATTAAAATAGACTAGGATTTTTCTTATGAACCATAAAAAACTAAGCTAAATCACATGGATCTAGCTTAGTTAAATATCCTTATTTGTATTAAGGAATCAATATTACTTGATTTGGGAAGATTAAATGTGGATTTTTTAAATTATTGTATTCTGCTAACTTTTCCCAAGTGGTATTAAATTGTTTAGCTATTTTCCATAAAACATCTCCAGCTTTTACTACATATTTTTGTGGAGCTAAAACTGGTTTTACTTCTGGCTGTGGTACTGGTGCAGGAGCTGGTGTCTCTACTGCTGGTACTTCTGGAGTAGGACCTGGCTCTTCTGCTGGAGTTTCTTCAGTAGACTCTTCTATTTTAATATTATTAGTCTTTAATACTTCTTCTGGAATAAGTCCTGCATTTATCATTTCTATGGCATTAATAGCCTTAACATTTATAGTCCTTCCATCCTCTGATTTAGGAATCTCAATCTTGCCTTCTTTAACCTGTTCAATAATATAATCCCTTAATGGATGGTTGAAATCTACCCCTATAACCTCCCAGTTATTATCTACTATGGGTACTATAGTTTTATTCTCAGCTATATAATCAGCAATGTAGGATCTAAGAGACTTTGGATCTGATTCAAAATATGGCTCCCCTTTAATAATTCCCATGTTCTTTAATCCACCATATCTATAATTATTTATTGCTAATTTTAGAGTATCAGTATCTTTTACTAATTCGTCTTTAAATTTTAAATCTACAATTCTTTCACCCTCAGGTTTAGATAAATCTATCTTATAATCTACTCCCTGGAACATATCATAATTATATACTCTAATATTAGGATTAAAGCTTATGTTAATATCTCCAGGAATAAAGGTGTTATAATATGCAGCTGACCATTCCATATAGGCCTTTAATTCAGCTCCTGTAACTTCCACTCCTACTAAAGTATTTGGATATTTATATATCTCAAATATACTAGCATAGGTTAAATCTCCAGCCCTTAAATTAGATCCTGATGCAAATAATGCTGCTCCAGCAACATCTGCACCTGTTGCCTTAAGTTGCACATTATTGATAAGGTCAATCAATCCTGTGTCTCTAAGTTGAGCTTCCGGAATACCTGGAATTTCTGATGCTGGGGCAAAGTTTTCACTAGCTGTTCCAATTACTTTTGTTAAGAATTCTAATGTCTTATTATGATATTCCTTTGCATATTCTTTTAATTCTTTAGACGCTTCATACTCTTTCACTTCAATAATATCAACTGTACTATCTCCAATTATCCATTTATCATCTTTTTTTGTTAGTTCAAAATCAAATCTAACAACCTGTCTGCCTTCATTTCTAGCCGCCCCTACTAAAGTATTTCCTACTTTTTGCTTTTCCGTTACATGAGCATGTCCTGTTAATACAGCTGCTACTTCAGGGAATTTAGCTATGATCTCGTCTGCTCCGTCTCCTCCATATTCGGCAGTATATCCCATATGAGTAGATAGGATTATTAAATCTGCCCCTTCCTCTTTCATCTCTTTAATATGTTTTTCTGCTGATTCTAATGGTGATGCAAATTTTAACTCCTCTACCTTAGGTCCATCCCATCTTGGGATATTTGGATTTGTAAGTCCTAAAATTCCAACTTTTACTCCTGCTACTTCTTTAATTATATATGGCTTAGCTAAATATGAGTTATCAGCTTTATAATTTGCATTTGCAGCCAAGATTGGAAATTCTGCTTCCTCTTGAATTTTTTTAACCATTTCTAATCCAAAATTAAACTCGTGATTTCCTAATGTCATAGAATCATACTTCATAAAATTCATTACATCAATTACTGGATGCTTTAATTCTAGGTTAAAATTATACAAATCATCAGATAGTATAGTACCTTGAATAGTATCACCGTTGTCTATAAGGATTGTATTTGGATTTTCTTCTCTTACCTTTTCAACAATAGAATAAACCTTAGCCATTCCAAAGTCTTCTGTTTCCTTACCATCCTCATAGGACCAGTTATAAATATTAGCATGTAGGTCCGTGGTTCCTAAAACTGTAATCTTGATAGTCTCAGTATCAGCAAATGCAGTTGATGGAATAATAATACCCAATACCATAAATAATGCTAATAATAGACTATAGATTTTTTTGCTCCTTAAAAACATAGGTCTACCTCCTTAGATTTATTTAGTTATATAATATATTCTATATAGAATTTAATAATCCTTCTTTTTTTCCAAAATTTTCTCACAATTGATAATAGATATATTTTTCGTTGTCAACTCAGCATCTATATATATTAGAGACTAACAATAAAATAGGATGAAATGCAGGGCACGAATAATCCACATTGCCTATATCTGATGAACCTCCTACTTCAATATTAAATAACTACACTTTTTGGTCCCAATTCCAGCTAATTTATACATTAAGGATTAAAGTCCATCAAAAGTGTAGTTATTTAGTTTATCTAGGGATTATTCTAAAACTTAACCTGAGAAACTATTTCTTCTAATTTATCAGATATCTCCTTATTCTTCTCAATTATTCCGCTTATATCATTTATTGCCTCTACAATATTCATATTCTTCTCAGCAATATTTGTAGTGGCGACAGTAGATTCCTCTACAGTAATAGAGATTTCTTTAATAGCTAAAGACATTTCATTTACAGTTACTGCAAGTTCTTCTGCTGTTGCACTAAGATCTGAGATTATATTATTTAAGTGAGATCCATCTTCCCTATATTGACCTACTGCATCTACCATTAACTCATAATCCTTAGTTACATCTTTTTCTAAGAAATCCATTACAAGGGATATTCTTTCTATCAACTCTCCCACTGATTTTGTTATACTTTCTGTTACAGTTTGTATCTCACCTACTGTTGAATTAGAATTTTCAGCTAATTTTCTTATTTCATCTGCTACTACTGCAAATCCCCTTCCTGATTCTCCAGCTCTTGCTGCCTCTATGGCCGCATTTAAGGATAAAAGAGATGTCTGCTCTGATATCTGTAGTATTGCATTTGACAATACATTTATTTTTTCTACTTCTTTGGATGAAACTATGGCCTTTGCTATCTCTTCTCTTGCATTAGAATATATCTCCATTGACTTATCCTTAGCATTAATGAACTGATGACTTAGCTTATCTGCCTTTACACTTATTTCATTAGATGTATTCGCACCTTCCTCTACTTTTTGAGCAAAGTCTGATAATGCCTTTTCTATTTCCTGTGATGATTCATTGATAGATATTGTGGTAGCAGATGTTTCTTCCATTCCTGCTGATAATTCTTCTGTTGTAGCTGAAGTATCTTCTGCTTGTCCTAATAAGTAATGAATCTTTTCTAATGTTTGTTCATTAACCTCATGATTTATCCTAATAGATCCATCCATATCTTTCATAAATATTTTTAACTTTCTGATGGTATTATCAAATGACTGATACATTTGTCCTATCTCATCTTTACGTTTCAGCTTTATTTCTTCTATACCAGTAGATAAATTTAAGTTACTTATTTCTTCAGCAATTTGCGATGAATTAATGATTGGTTTAGATATAGAACTACCCACAGTTAAGGATAGAATACTCGTTGCCACAAGTAACAGCACAACAGTAATTAAAGTTAAATTAATGGCATGTGAAACCACCTTTAAAGTTTCCTTCTCTGATACTGCCAATCCAACCATCCAACTAGATTCTTCGATTTCATCGAAAAAGCAAAATCTTCTGATATTATCGAAATCAGTGATTCTCTTCTCTCTTAAGGACAATTCCTTGTTTCCCATTATATCTATAAGTTTGCCACCTAATATATCTTTTATATTTATATACCCTTTATCTGCTGTTGGCTTATATTCTTCATTTAAATGAGTTATAATATTTCCTTCATCATCCATTAAAAAAGCATAGGAATCTTTCCCTAGTTCTACATTTGACACTACTTCTACTAAATAGTCTATTGCAATATCAGATCCCACAACGCCTATTACCCTGCCGCTCTTTTTAATTGCCTTTGATACTGTTATGACCATATCTCCGGTTCTAGCATCAATATCTGGCTTTGATATATATATTCCATCCATTCCAATTGCTTCCTTATACCACGTTCTTTGAGTTGCATCATAATCTGCTGGTGGTATCCATCCAGAACCTGATATGAATCTTTTATCTGGCAATCCAATATAATATGCATTTCCTGGATTATTTTCAGTTTGACTTTCTAGAAACCTATACAAATACTCTTGCTCATAGTTATTGTTATACAATATACTATTAAGCGTTTCATCCAGAGAATCTTTTTGTATTGCTATCCATTGATTTAGCTTTTGAGTAGTTAATGCTGCTATGCTGTTAGTATTAGAATTAACTACCTTTTCTAGCTCTCTGATGGAAACTGCATAATTTATTATAGATACAGAAATTATGCTAATAATAGAAATCATTAAAGTGAATAGAATTAATTTAGTTTTAATTTTCATTTTATCTTTCCTTTCTCTCTTATGATATAAGGTATATTCGACATCAATCCTCAAAATCCTCTTTATTTTTAGAAAAATTTGCAAATAATTATAAATCATACTAAATGACTAGATTTTTAATTTCGAATATAAACATCTTAATATTCTAAAAAACCTCCAATGATATCTCATTGAAGGTTCCTATTAAAACTAATATTTATTAAACTTGCTGAACAGCTTTTCTTATTCTTTTTAGCCCATCTTCCAAAACTTTTCTCGGGCAGCCTATATTTAATCTAAAAAATCCTTCTCCTCCTATACCAAAGGTTGTACCATCATTTAGTTGAACTTTACCCTTGTTTATTAGAAGTTTATCTATTTCTTCTGAGGTTTTTCCCAAAGAACTAAAATCCAACCACATCAAAAACGTTCCTTCAGGCTTGTATACCTTTACTTCAGGAATATTTTTACTTATATAATCAACTGCAAAATCGGCATTATCCTCAATATATTTAAGGACTTCACTAAACCAGCTACTTCCATATTTATAAGCAGCTTCAAAACCAACTATAGAAAGTCCATTAGTATGACCTATTCCAATATTCTCAATAATCCCATTATAAAGTTTCCTTAAATCTTCATTAGGTATAATAGCTACAGAAGCAAATAATCCTGCAATATTAAAGGTTTTACTTGGAGCCATGAAAGTTATCGTATTATTGGCAAACTCATCAGATATAGATGCTAAAGGAGTATATTTATGTCCTTTGAAAGCAAGGTCGCAGTGTATATCATCTGATACCATTATGATGTTATTTTTTATACATAAATTTCCAAAAGCTTCAAGCTCCTCTCTTTGCCATACTCTACCAACTGGATTATGAGGGTTACAAATAATTACCATCTTAGTCTTTTCATCTATCTTATTCTCTAAATCAGTAATATCAATTTCATATCTATTCCCATTATTTTTTAATGAATTTTCTTCTACTATTCTATTATTATTCTCTATAACTGAGTAAAAAGGAGGATATACAGGAGGTTGGATTATTACCTTATCTCCTTCTTTAGAAAAAGCATTTACTGAAATACTGAGGCCCGATACTACTCCAGGAGTAAATACTAACCATTCCTTCTTAATCTCCCAATTGTACCTTGTCCTTACCCATTGAATTATAGATTCATAGAAAGAGTCCGGTCTATCATCATACCCTATAATACCATGGTCTATTGTCTTTTTCATAGCTTCCAATATTTCATCTGCAACTTTAAAATCCATGTCTGCTATCCACATAGGTAATAAATCATCATTGCCTGACCACTTTATGGAATTACTAGATTTTCTATCAATTACCTCATCAAAATTATATTTTGATCTACTCATTTTTATACACCTCACCTATAAACTCTCAAATTTTATATACTAATTCTATGTTCTATTTCTATGCCAACTAAATCTCCAATCTGAAAATCGCTACTTTCCTTTCCTGATAGATTCACATCTAATGAGTGTCTATCATTAGTAATTTTATACTCTGTATGCTGTCCCATAAAAATTTTATCTTTAACTATATATTCCCCATTAATATCTTTCGTAATCTTAATATCTTCTGGTCTAATGATATAAGTCTTACCATCTTCATTTAATAAATTAGACTTTCCAACAAAAGATGCTACATATTCACTAACAGGATAAAAATAAACTTCCCTCGAAGTGCCTACTTGTACTATATTACCCTTATCCATGACAACTATCTTATCAGATAAGCAAAGTGCCTCAGACTGATCATGGGTAACAAATATCATTGTGATTTTAAACCTTCTTTGAAGTTCTTTTAATTCTTCACGCATTCTACCCCTAAGACTTGCATCTAAATTGCTTAGAGGTTCATCTAGCAGAAGAATCTTAGGATTGGTAGCCATAGATCTAGCAAGAGCAACTCTTTGCTGCTGTCCTCCACTTAAATTTCCGACTCTACTATTCTCATATCCTGCAAGTCCTACTATATCTATATACTCCTTAGCTATTTCCATTGCTTTTCTCTTTTTTTCCTTACGATAAAATCTAATGCCATAGGCTACATTTTCTATTACATTCATATGAGGAAAAAGAGCATAGCTTTGAAAAACAGTAGAGATTGGTCTTTTCTCTGGTGGAAGATTAGTAATATTTCCTCTATCTAACAAGATTTCTCCACTATCTGGTTTTAAAAATCCCCCTAATAAATTCAAGGTAGTAGTTTTACCACATCCTGAAGGTCCCAATATAGTTATAAACTCTCCCTCTTTTACATCTAAATTAAAATTCTTAACTCCATTTTCTTTATCAAAAAGCTTAGTTAAATTTTTCAATTGTAAAAACATAGCTACACTCTCTCCTTACTTAATAGTCTCATAGCAATCAAATTGACTGAAACAGTTATAATGATTAGTAGACTAGCCATTACTGCTCCTAAGCCATATTGACCATTTGAAATATCCTTAAACATCTCAATACTAGCTACAACATTTCTTGGCGACACTAAGAAAATTATAGCTCCTACTGTAGTCATGCAGGCTGTAAATGTATTGATAAAGCTAGTAAGGAATGTGGATTTTAATAAAGGCAGTATAATACTTAAAAATATTCTAAATCTTGATGCTCCTAAATCTCTAGCTGCATCTTCAATCTTTTTATCAATCGTTGTAAAAGCAGCATTGGCAGCTTTGTTTGAAACCGATATATGTCTAAAGGTACAATTTAGTATTACTATAGCGAAAGTGCCTGTCAATAATAAAGGTTCTTTATTGAAAGCCACAATATAACCTAGTCCAAAAAATATTCCAGGAATAATATATGGTAGAGATGAAATAAATTCTATATTTTTCATCATAGGAATATTTCTTCTATGGGTATAGTATGATAATAAAATCCCTATTATTGAAGAAATAATACCAGAGGTTACAGAAAGAACAATACTCCTATATAAGGATGGCAAATACATAAATCTGACTTTTTCAAAATGTGCTAAAGTAAATACCAACTTACCAGATGAATTTGTAGATATAGCAGATAGAAATATATTACCGTATTTTAAAATCATTAAGATAAAAAATACTCCTGTTACTAACCCAAGTATAAACCTAAATCCAATTGGTAAGCTAAATTCATAATTATCTCCTCCAACAGCTTTAGTTCCATCAGATAAATTGTCTAATTTAGCCATATTTTTGCGATAAAAATAAAATGCAATTACGGCTGGTGGTATAAGGAGCACAGATATCGCTGCACCTTTTCCTAAGTCTGCTGCTGAAAATATAGTCATATATGCTTCTGTAGCCAATACCTTATACTTTCCTCCTATAATAATTGGAGTACCAAAATCAGCTAAATTCATAGTAAACTGTAAAAATAAAACAGACATAATGCCAGGAAAAACACTAGGTAAAATCACATGTAACAAAGTTCCATAGGTGTAGCACCTAAATCTCTAGATGCTAGTATTTGTCTCAAATCAATTGAATTTAATGTAGAAATAAGCATCATAGATGCAAGAGATATTTGTCCTATAGTTTGAAGCAAAACAATTCCTTGCCAGCCATAGGGGTTAACACTAAGTCCTAGTAAATTATGGGTTATAATTCCTCTACGACCAAAGAGCATAATCAATGCCAAAGCAGAAACAAATGGAGGAGATATCATAGTAATCATCAAAGATCGATGGATTATCTTTTTCAACTTTCCTCTTTGTAAAAAAGTATAGATCGCAATGCATAATGCAAAAAAAGTCCCAAGTATTGAAGATAAGGTTGAGACAAATAGGCTATTTCTTATTAATTTAAGATTTTGAGTGTTCAATAAATTTTTATAATTATTAAATGAGAAAACTCCATTTCGATATACAGATGTTGATATAACCATTACAATTGGATATAAGATAAAGACGAGTAAACTTATAATTACTGCAAATAAAATTAATTTATCTATTATATAGTCAAAAGAAAGAGTTGAAAATTCAACTCTTCCTTTTTTATCTTTACTATTTATCACCAACTAGAGCTCCCCATCTTTCAAGAATTGTATCTCTGTCTTTGCCCATTAATTCTAAATCAAAATCTATAAGTTTACTCTTATCTAATCCACTCATTAATTCTGGAGCATCTACATCATCTCTGGCCATGATTCTAGCATCTGCTTCTCTAAGTATTGTTTGTCCTTCTTGTGACAAGTACCAATCTATAAATACCTTTGCAGCCTCTAGGTTTTCTGTAGCTTTAAATATTCCTATTGGTGCAGGAGTCCATGGAATTAAATCTTCTGGATAAACTACGCTAGTTGGATTAGTATCTCCAGCAGCAAAAGTGCCGCCAGTAATAGCAACAACACCTATTGCAAATTCACCAGCTGCTACTTTTTCAAGTGGCTCTCCACCACCCTTTGCGTAGAATTGAATATTTTCGTCAAGTCGTTTGAAATAATCCCAAGCCTTTTCTTCTCCCCAAGCTTGAATAAGTCCACTGACTATAGCATAGTTAGTCCCTGATATTGCAGGGTTAGCCATCATTACTTCATCTTTATATTTTGGATCAGCTAAATCTTCCCAAGTCTTAGGAGCTTCAAGGCCTTTTTCTTTAAGAAGATCATTATTTACAATAAATCCAGCTGGAACTAATGCTAATCCAGAGAAATATCCATCTTTATCACAATATTGAGGATTTATAGCAGATACTTCTGGTGATTTATATGCTTCTAAATATCCTGCATCTCTAGCATTTAAATAACTATCGACTCCACCGCCAAACCAAATATCAGCAGTAGTCTTTCCATTTTCTGCTTGCAGCTTTGCAAGAGCTGAACCGGTTGACATACTTAACCATTCAATCTTTATACCTGTTTTTTCAGTAAAAGCATCAAATGAATTTTCAGCACCGCCATAAGCCACTAAAACTTCTAAAGTAGTTCCTTCAAATGGTTTATCATTTACAACTTCATCATCTTTTTTCTCAGTATCTTCACCAACTACTGGAGTTGTATTAGGATCTTCTATAGCTTCTTTCTTAGAACAGCCTGTAAATGTAAAAACCATAGCAAGTATTAACAACATTGCTATTATTCTCTTCATCGTATTTCCCCCTTGTACAAAATTTGTCAGAATTAGTCTATCATTCTGGTATATTGAAGTCAAATTAGGTTTATCTATAAGACTCTATCTAGCTATAGATATATTTTATACAATGTGATAACTATAAGATTTATTTGTCAACCTAACTAACTCATATATTAAGGGTTAAACCTCAATCAAATCTTATAAAGATAAAAAATAGAAATTTCCATTCGTTATAAAAAATACCCCTAGGGGATTTAAGTCCTCTAGGGGTTCTATTAGGGGAATTTATACAAAAATTCTGCACAAACAAATATTGTATTTATTATTTTCCATCTCTTTCAAATTTTAATATTGCTCCAGTTGTGGCATGAATCTCTATTTCATATTCATAATCCTTATTATACATTTCAATTTCATATTTTGGTGGATTATCATCCTTCTCAAATTCAATATCTTCAACTTTTGCATCTCTACCAATTTTATCTAAAGCAATTTTTATTGCTTCTTTCTCTGTAATATACTTTACATCGACTACTGGCTTTTTATCTTTATTTATTTTATCAGAGTTTCCTTTTATTTTATACTCATGCCCACAATATTCATCTTTATCTTTTATTTCCTTTGTTAAATCAAATACCTCTTTAGTTTCTGCATTAATCTTCATTAAATACTTATATTTAGAGGTTTTAACTTCTATTAAATAATGGGGAACTTTCTTTTCTAATTCAATTTCAAAGCCTGTTATAAATGCTTTTTCATCCTTTACCTCTTTTAATGCAATCATTTTAGCTTCATATTTTGAAATAAATCTTCCATTATTGGTTTTAATCTTATATTCTTTATCTTTAATCTTATCTACATGAACATCTTTAATCTCTCCAGTAGTTCCATGAACTTTTACCTTATATATTTTATAAATCTTAGGATTATTTATGGTAGTTATTTCAATAAGATAATGAGGGTCATCATAAGTTAATGCAATCTCATAATCTGTAACTTCTGATTTCTTCTTATCAACTTTTTTCATTGCAATTTCTATGGCTTTTTCCAAACCAATATATCTTTCACTTTTCACCTTATCTTCAGCTTTCTTATCTACTATCTTCTTGTCTTGAATTTTCTTAACTACTCCTTTGTTATTTAAAGCCTTAGTAGTAGAAACTTTAACACCCTTACTTGCCTCTGCCAATAAATTAGATGGAATAATAGGAGTTGTTAAGGATATAATTAATGCTCCTGCTAAAATAGGCAATGTTTTTTTAATTGTTTTCTTTGTCATGAAAATCATCTCCTTATCTTTTTCTTAATTCTATTTCTTAATTTCATTCTATGATTTTTCATGACTATCAACAAGTTCAAATACTATCAAAAACCTTCTTTTTTAGATATCCAACATGTATAGAATCCTTGTGTTTGTTTTTTGTATATCTAGTATTTGCAACGTTTCAATCGTCAATCTCATCTTTTTCAAAATCTATTACTGCACCAGTTATAGCATGAATTTCTATTTCGTATTCATAATTTCCTAACACAATTTCTAGATTATATTTTGGTGGATTGTCATCAAGATCTGATTCTATTTTAATTAATTTTGCCCCTGATCCTACTTTATCTAATCCAATCTTTGTTGCCTCATCTGTGGATATATATTTAGAATTCACTATTGCTTTTTCTTCTTTTGATTTATCTTTTTTATCCTTCTTATCCTTCTTATCTTTTTTGTCCTTTTTATCCTTTTTATCTTTATTAGGCTTATCTTTATTTGGCTTGTCCTTGTCACTTGATTTATCACTCTTAGGCTTTTCTTCTTTTGAAGGTTTATTTTCTTTTGGCGGATTATTATCTGCCACTTCTGTTTTACTCTTTGGATCATCCTTTGAATTATCATCTGAACTATTGCTTCCAATTTCTTCAAGCTGTTCTTCTTCAATAGATTCAGCTTTATTTTCTCCTAATTCTTTACCTTGTTCTTCTGGTTTTTTCACTATATCTCCCGAGTTTTTATCAACTACTGTTGGAGTGTCTTGATTTACAATGCTCTTATCCATTGTTGTCAGCTTGATTGTAGTGGCTATAAGACCCATGGATAAAATTATTACTAATATTATAAGTATTTTTACTATAGTATTTGTTTTCAATTGGACAACTCCTCCTTTCGTAGCTTTCTAAATTCCTCAGTAGTCATACCAACCTTCCTCTTAAACAAAGTATAAAAATATCTGTTATCATAATACCCTACTGCTTCAGAAATATCTTTGGCAGTATTATCTGTATTGATTAGCAACTCCTTAGCCTTATCTATCCTGCAGCTAATAATATAATCATTAAGAGTGACTCCCTTTTCAGATCTAAAAATTTGTCTAATATATCCTAATGATAAATTTACTTCCTCAGCTATTTCATCTACAGAAAAATCTTGTCTAGTAAAGTTGTTCAATACATACTCCTCTATTTTGTCCGCAATAGAATCCTTATTTACAGAAGCAGCAACTTTACTATTTTCTATTTCATTATATAATATTACTTGATTTTCACCAATAGACATAGCATATTGAACCGCCAATATAGCATACCTATGACTAAACTTAATACTATCAAGGCTATTGACAACAGTTCCTATTCCTATGGAAACCGTTATATCTAAGTCCTCTACTATAAGTCCCTGTAAATTAACCAATTCCTCCATAATATTCTCCATTTTACCATCATCAAAATCATCTTCATTGATTATACAACTTATGGAATTTGAAGAAGTAATAGCTGCCACCCATTTGACATCTATTTCCATAATATCAAGTACTTTTTCTAAAAGGTCTAAAGAAGAATTGGAATCATCAGCCATAATAGCTAAAGTTAAAAATTTCTCTTTTGAAAAACCTAGAATCTTTTCAGCAGAATCATTATAGTTTCCATTAAATATCCTAGATACATGAGATCTTACATTCTTTAGTATAAGACTATTATAAGCCTCTCCTAAGAAGGTATATTCATCTACACCAACTACATTATCTATAGAGGGATCTTTCCTCATATTTTTTATGAGTTTATCCAAAGGCTCATAAATCCTCTTAGCTGAAAAAATGCTGACCAATAGACTAATAAACATTGCAATAATGAAAAATAAAGCAATTACTCTGTTTATCTGGGTAGTCTCAGCCTTTATTAGAGAATAAGGTACTATACTAATAAATACGAATCCTATATTCTCAGCCTTTTTAAAGGTTATAAAGGATTTTTCTCCTAGGTATTCTCCTGTGAATCCATCTTCATCATTTGGATTATTAGCTATACTTCTGTAAATATCACTTCTAGGTAAAGGCTTAGCAAAACCTGTACCTTGTGAACCTGATATAATCTTACCTCCACTGTTTGCAATCAGCATAATTTCCTTTCTATTAGCTGTATTCAATAAACTAGACAATTTATTTTGATCTATATTAACTATTATCCCTGAATCAAGTTTACCATCTTCATTATTTGCTGCATATACAATAGAAATATAATCCTTATTATATTTAGTCCCGTAGATACTATAGGAGGTCTTTCTTGGAAAGAATACTTCATTTTTATATGAGTTATAATGCTTTTCAAAGTCATTAAACAGTTCTACAGAAGATTTATCATAGAAAGTCTCTATGGATTGAGGAGGATAGATATTAGATATAATCAAATTAGCCTTCTTATTTATTATATATACAGAGTCAACCAAATCATCTTTAAATGCAGCATTGTCTATGATCTTAGATGCTATTTTAATATCTTCTTCATATATATCTGCTCCTTGTAGAGTCCTCCTTATATCTTCATCTCTAGACCATAGGACATAAAAATCTCCGTAGATATTTGTCAAAGCATAATAGGCAGTATTGTAGGACTGCCTCATTAAATCTCTTTGGGATTCATTGGTCTTAGCCTTAGTTCTGGAGGACACAAAATAGGATACAACAGCCATTAGAATACTTGTAAGTAAAATAGAGGTTATTAAATATGAAATTATCAATCTAACTAGCAATCTATTATTCGTCAGTAATTTTTTAAAATTCATATCACACTTCCTAAAAATATTGATGATTTAATTATATTCTTAATGACTAAGTAAATCAAATAATATATCTAAGCCAGAGGCGGGGGAATCCTCTGGCTTAAATATATTACTCTGTTATAACAAGCTTATTTTCAGTTTCGAACTTTCCTATTGGTTGTAAACAACCTTTCCGTTGATTATTGTATATACTACAGCGGCATTAGTATCTAATGCTGGAGTACCTTTGAAGATAACTAAATCAGCGTCTTTACCCTTTTCAATTGACCCTACTCTATCATCAACTCCAATTATTTTAGCTGGATTTATAGTAAGCATATTGATTACTCTTTCTATATCTCCTCCAAATCTAACTACTTCTCCAGCTTGAACAAAGATTACATCGGGATTTAATATAGGTCCATCTGTCATTATTGAACATAGAACTCCTCTTTTATCTAATTCTATAAGGCTGAATATATCAATTTTTCCACATTCACCAGGTAAAAGCAACACTCCTATAGGTCCGTAAATAACTCCTTTACAACCTGAATTTACAATATCATCATAATAGTCACTAGCACCCCATGCATGATCTAAGGTAAAATCTATATTAAATTCCTTAGCAACTCTTATAGTAGTCAACATATCAAATTGCTCACAATGGACTTTTAATGGAATCTCTTTTCTAAGAACCCTACATACATTTTCTAGTCCTAAATCAAAAGGAGGTTCCTTTGACTTATCATCCTTTGCAGCTTCTTTTTTCCTCATATATTCTTGACCTTTAATTAAGGTTTCTCTCATTACATTAGCAATTCCCATGCGAGTCATAGGCATTTGGTTTCTTTTTCCATAGACCCCTTTAGGATTTCCTCCGAGGGCCATTTTTAAAGCTATTGGATTTTTAATACACATATCTTCTATACTGTGTCCATAGGATTTGACAGCACACACAAGTCCACCTACTACATTACCACTCCCAGGAGCAATAGCAGAAGTAGTAATTCCTGATCTAATAGCCCTCTCAAACATATTTGATTTTGTATCTATAGAATAAACTGCTTCAACTTCAGGAGTAGAATTCTTAGTCATTTCATTCAAATCCTGATCGCTCATATCTGTACCAAATCCTCCTATATGACTATGGGCATCTACTATACCTGGAGTTACAACAAGACCATCAGCATCTATTACATCTTCTGCATCCCATTCTAAATCTTCTCCCACATCCACAATTTTTCCATCTTCTATCACAATATAACCCTTTTCAATAACCCTATTGGCAGAAGTATATATTTTAGCATTCCTTATTACCAGCATGATTCAACCCTCCTAGTATTTAGGATATTTTCTCCATTGATAAATGCAGCTTCAACTCTAGCTGTATAAGTTTCTATAGGATTTTCTGTCCATATAATAATATCCGCATCCTTACCGATTTCTATAGACCCTATTCTATCGTCTACACCAAGAATCTTAGCTGGAATAGAAGTAATCATCCTAAGTACATCATTACTCTTTAAACCATACTTATAACATAATATAGCATTCCACAATAAGGATTCCTTCCCTGATGAAACATTATCACCACAGGAGCTAATAGCAATATCTACTCCATTTTCCATAAGTTTTTTTATTCCTTCTAAGTCTACTTTACTATTTACGGAGGACATAGCATTAGTTAAATCTCCCAAAATCACACTAAATTTATTTCCAATAATATTTCCAGTATTTTCATTTACACCAAAAGCACCTGTAAAAACAATATCTATAGGAAAATCCTTTAATGCTAATTCCACAGCATCCATTTCAGATTTAGTATTACAGTTTACAAATAACGGAACTTCTCTATTTATTAATTTTTGCAGAGCATCAGACTTAGAATCATAATCTTTATTATCATTATTCCTATAATCCAAAGCCTTTATAATTGCTTGTTTTAAAAGTGCAAAGGCACCCATCCTAGTCATAGGACAAGTATTGCGAGTACCATATACCTTTTTTGTCTCTGTAGCTACAGAGGATACCATTCCTATCTTTTCTTTCACCAGCATTTCATAAGGATGTTTTCCATAAGTCTTAAATACTGCTGCATATCCTCCTAAAACATTGGAAGTAGAAGGTGTGATAGCTGCACTAGTTACTCCATATTCAAAAACTCTTTGAAACAGCATGCTATCCTGATCAAAAGAATAAACCACATTCATATCTGGAGTAATAGGGTCTGAAGCTTCCTTTAAGTCATCATCTCCCCATCCAGGCCCTTTACATCCCCATATATTGAGAGACTCTATAAATCCTGGAAATATTACCTTTCCTCTAGCATCAAATATTTCAATGTCATTAGAAACTTCAATTGAATGTCTAATATCTTTGATATGGCTACCATCTATTAATATATCTACATCTTCTAATATATTTCCCTTTCCGTCATGAACAGTTCCACCTCTAATAAGAATCATCAGTTTATCCCCCTTAGTTCCTGTTTAAATAATCTGCTACTAATAGACCACATTCAAGCTGAATACTCACAAGTTTCTTAATAGGTACAACCTCATAATCAATTTCTTTTTCTAATAATTCACTTAGTTCCTTTAATCTCTCTTCTGCATTGTTAAAGGCTTTTTGTAAAATTAATTTCTTTTCAGAATCATCTTCATTATCTTTTTCCATCTTTAACAGTTCAATTTCATTAGCCCTAACTAATAAACCATAGGACAACATTTTATAGAATTTAGAGATTAATAAATTATCGAATTTTTCAGCCACAGTAGCTATCTTAGCAAAATCTGGATTTTCATTGACCATTTTCTTAGTGGCTTCATTACTTTCATCATTATCAGTAAAAGCTTCCAATGCCAATCTAAAAGGATTTTTTTTATCCATATACTGAATTCCACTATTTAACGTTTCTTTAATAAAAATATCTGCTTCTTGACTAAATTCCATGCTCTTCAAAACTGCATCTTTTCTAGTTATATCAGATGGTGACAAGTCATTTATTCTTTTATCATAAAAATATGGCAGCTCCGTTAGAAGGGTAAAAGCTCCGCAAACTTCTTTAGCATAGTCTGCACTACAGGTTCCTACCTTAATAACACTCTCAGGATTAGAAATACCATACTTCTCCAAATAATCGTAGTTTTGACGAATACCCAAATCTTGATAAATTGCAGGACTAAAGGCTACACAATAGGGAGCTTCTGGTTCTCCTAAATTAAGAGGAATACCCTGTTTTTTAGCAGCATTTCTCATATCATCATAAATCTCTCTAGTTTCTCTGGATATATACCAGTAAACGCCTCCAAAGCCTGCATTGTGTAAGGAATATATGAACTTTGGTTTGATTTTATCAATCAGGTCCATCATAGCCTTAGTTTCAGGAATAGTATCATGAAAATGTAAGTTCTTATAATCTATGGGGAAAGTCCAATCAACCTGCTGATGACCTGCTGGTCTAAAGAAGTTTCTTGCATAATTATATAAAGTAAAAGGTCCTTTGAACCAGTTTTCATTAAGTTTTGTACCATCTGCATCCCATGATTTAACTATATACCAAGTATAGTCTAGTTCATCCCTTAGCTCCTTGTTTTCAGCAAGTTCTCTTGTAAAATATTCAAGCATCATTGCTCCTATAGGTTCATTTGGATGAGGACATCCAAACATAAGAGCATTATTAGAGCCATTACCTATTTTTAGACAATACAATGGATGGTTATCTCTAGTTCCACCCATCTCAAATAATTCTACTATCTCTGGAAATTCTTCAGCTAATTTTTTACTACTAGCATCCATCTCCTCTACAGTTAAAAATTCCTTATATTCAGGTATATTATTTATTACATCATCAAATATCTTTTTCATTGTTTAACCTCCTAATGGAGGCTAATTACATATCTTTAAGATATGCAATTAACCTTTTAAATTAATAGACTATTTTAAGTCAGTAAATGTATATTCTGCCCATCCCCATTTTCCAGCACCATCTATTGGTAGATTAATAAATTGAACATTATTAGCATCATATCCAGCAAATGCTACTATTGGAATATAAGGAAGATCTTCAGCAAGTATTGCTTGAGCTTTTTTATAATATTCAGCTCTCTTAGCTTGATCACCAGTAGAGGCTCCTTGAACTAACAAATCATCAAATTCTTTATTACTGTATTCACCATAGTTACTTCCTACACCTGTACCAAAACGTTTCTGTAAAGCAGCTGGATCTGGTCCCATAAATCCACCTTGTAACTCAAGCATAAAATCCCTCTGTGTCCCAACTTTATCAAACCAAGCATTATACTCATGAACTTGAACCTTTAATTCTATACCAGCTTTAGCTAAAGTTGCTTCCATTAGCTTAGCCGCATCGGGATATCCTGAGCCTTCAAATACATCTATAGTAAGGCCTCTTACATAGAAACCATTGGCATCTTTTTTGTATCCAGCATCTTCTAAAATCTTTATGGCTTCTTCAATATTGAATCTAGGAGATGTTTCTTCACTATTTGAAACCCATTCAATTAACGAAGGATACATATTATATTCTGGTTTTTGTACTCCGTTATAGATTTTTTGAGATATCTCTTCTTTATTGATGGCAGTTGCTATAGCTTTTCTTAAATTCACATCCTGTAAGGTCTTATCCTTTAAATTAAATATAATCCTCATAGGAGATGGATATTCATTTAAGGCCAATCTAATATTGCCATTTGCCTCCATTTCTGCTACATTTGCTGATGGCACATTTTCATACACATCTATATCACCGTTTAACAATGCTTGAACAGCAGTGGCATCATCAGGAATAATGGAAAATATTATCTTATCTAGCTTTGGAGCACCTTCATGATAGTTAGGGTTGGGAATCAAAGTAATACTTTCCCCTTGTTTGAACTCTGAGAATTTAAATGGTCCAGAACCTATAGGATTCTTGGAGGCTGGGTTCTCTTCCCATGGTTGTCCATTATTATATACATGCTCTGGTAATATGAAAGTAGCATACCAACCTAAATCAGCAATGAAGGAAACATCTGCCTGATTCATATTAAACACAACAGTATAATCGTCTGGAGTATCAATAGAATCAACTATGGATAATCTTGAACTCATATAATAGGATTCATTAGCTTTTATTGTGTCAAAGGTATATTTCACATCCTCGCTAGTTACATTTTCACCATCATGCCATTTCACATCTTTTCTTAAGTAAAAAGTAATTGCCTTTCCATCCTCACTTACATCCCACTTAGTAGCTAAATCAGGTATAATTTGTTTACTAGCATCTAGCTTAACAAGCCTATTATATATATTCTGTACAATAGGATAGGCATTGTCATCTGGTAAAGTATCTGGGTTAAAAGACATTGGATCTCCAGAAGCTCTTACTATTAATACCTTTTCTTTTCCCGGCTTGCTTTCTCCACCTTTTTCACCTTCAGACGGAGTATTAGTTGTAGTCTTAGGAGTACATCCTATTACCATTACAGTGACTAGAACTAAAGCTATGATTGTTAAAAATAACTTTCTCTTCATATTAACCCTCCTTGTCAAATTAGTCTAATCTATCACAAGCTACCATATGACCTGGCCAAACTTCATAGGTAGAAGGATATTTTTTGAAACACTCATCAGTAGCCTTAAAACATCTTGGTGCAAAATAACAGCCTGGTCCTGGATTAACAGGTGTAGGTGGCTCTCCTTCAATATTTATCTTATTCATAATCTCTTCTGGATCAATAGAGCCGCAGTTTGAAATCAAAGTTTGAGTATATGGGTGCCTTGGATCTTTAACCACAGTATCACTATCCCCATATTCAACAACTTTTCCCAAATACATAACTGCTACCTTATCAGAAATATATCTAGTTAAAGCAATATCATGGCTAATAAAAATAACAGCAGCATTTTTCTCCTTACTTAGCTTCAGCAGCATATTTATGATTTCAGATCTTACAGATACATCTAACATAGAAACAGGTTCATCAGCTATTATAACTTAGGGTTAAGAAGCATGGCACGTAAAATAGATATCCTTTGCAATTGTCCTCCTGATAATTCATGGGGATATCTTTTCATAATATCCTCTGCAGGCCGTAATCCTCCAGACTCTAAAGTTTCTAAACAAATTTTTCTTCTTTCATCTAATGTCTTTCCAATAGAATGGATATCTAAAGGCCTCATTAAAATCTTTTCAATAGTATCTCTAGGCGTAAAAGAGTCATAGGGATTTTGAAATACAATTTGTACCAATCTTCTAAAATCCTTGGGATTGTTTTTCATAAGTTCCCCTGTTGATATATCATCAATGAGTACGTCTCCTTTAGTAGGGTTTTCAAGTCTAGCAAGAATTCTACCTAAAGTAGATTTTCCACATCCAGACTCTCCAATAACTCCAAGTACCTCTCCCTTTTCTAGCTCCAAAGACACACCATCAACAGCCTTTACCCACTGTTTTCCCTTTACCCCTCCTTTAAAGCCTCTCTTTAGGGGATACCACATAGATACATCATCAATTTTTATATAGGAACTTTTCTTTTCCATCTATTCCTCACCTCCATATAGATGACAGCTTAAATTTCTTCCATCCTTCATTTCTAACTTGGCAGGCTTGTCCCTTCTGCACTTATCCGTTACATATTTACAACGTGGAGCAAAGACGCATCCATCATATAATTTAGATAAATCTGGTAAAAATCCACCTATTCCCTCTAATTTTAGTTTATCTCCCTTAAGGGAAGGAAAAGAAGATAATAAACCTTTGGTATATGGATGTAACGGTTCCTTTAGAACATCTTTTACATATCCTATTTCCATGAGTTCTCCGGCATACATAATGGCTACCTTATTGCAAGATGTGGCCACTACAGACATATCATGAGTGATCATAATCCTAGTCATATCTAAATCCTTCTCCATCTTTAGCACTTCATCAAGTATTTGCCCCTGAGTTACAACATCTAGAGCAGTAGTAGCTTCATCCATTACCAATAACTTTGGATTATGAATAAGGCTTATGGCAATAGAAACTCTTTGAAGCATACCTCCCGATAATTCGTGGGGATATAGATTATATACTCTTCCAGATAAATTAACTAATTCAAGCAAACTGGAAATTCTATCGAATATCTCTTTTTTAGTAGCCTTAGGATGGTGAACCTTATAAATATCCTCTACTTGAGTACCTATTCTATGAACTGGTGATAGAGAATTCATAGATTTTTGAAAAACTACAGATAATTCATTCCATCTAATCTTTTTAAGTTCCTCTTCAGATAATTTAGTTAAATCACGTCCTATAAATTCAGCAACTCCTGAAATCTTCGTACTTCTATCGGGCAAAAGTCTAAGCAAAGCCATAGCTAAAGTAGACTTTCCTGAACCCGATTCACCAACAATACCTAAAGAATCCCCTTTATGAATCTTGAAACTTATATCTTTTACAGCATATACACTTTTATGTTTATTTACATAGGTAACGTTAAAATTCTTTAAATCTAATATACTTTCCATCCTTAAACACCCCTTTTAGTCATATGCTTAGGATTAAGTACATGGTTTAATCCATCTCCTAAGAGATAAAATATAGTTACTGTAATTACAATAGCTACTCCAGCATAAGTTGCCACCCACCATGCACTGGTAATATAAGGTTTCCCTTCATATATCATTTGTCCCCAACTAATAGTATTAGGATCTCCAAGCCCTAGAAAGCTAAGGCCTGCTTCTGTTAATATAGCATTTGACATTCCAACTGTTGTATTAGCTATAACAGGGAATATACCATTTGGAATAATATATTTAAATAGTATCTGGCTTTTAGTCTCACCCATGGCAGTAGCAGCCTTAACGAAAGTTCTTTCTCTCAATGATAATGCCTGGGCTCTCATAAGCTTTGCATTACTTGGCCAAGTAGTAAATCCTATTACAATCATTACATTGATAATACTATTACCAAACAAAGCAATAATAAGGAGTATTAAAAAGAATGTAGGAAGCATCATAAATATATTTATAATCTCAGATACAATCTGATCTATTTTCCCGCCAAAGAAACCTGCAATCCCTCCAATTAAAATTCCTAGTATTCCAGAAATAAGAGCTGAAATAACAGCTACTTTAAGGGAGGTTCTGGTCCCATATATAATCATACTGTAAACATCTTGACCCATTTTATTGGTCCCGAGTATATGACCGTTTTCTCCAACTTTATTTAATATATCTCCTCCAAAATAATATGGATCCTGACTTGAAATAAATGGTGCAAATATAACAATTACTAAAAGGAAAATAATTCCTAAGACTCCAAACATAAGCTGTTTATCATTTATAATAACTTTCTTAGCTCTATCAATAACCTTCTTTATATTCATCATGAACCCTCCTTAGTACCTAATTCTTGGGTCGAATACTGCGTATACAATATCTACAATCATCATTACAACTGCAACTGAAATTGACATTACAAGATATATTCCCATTAGAGTAGGATAGTCTCTCTGGGTAATAGCTGTAAGTACCAATCTACCAGTGCCAGGCCATGCAAAAACAGTTTCTATGAGAGCTACTCCAGTAATTAGATAAGCCATAGATATACCAAAAATTGTAATGGTAGGTAAAATAGCATTTCTAAAAATATATTTATTAAATATCTTTTTCTCACTCATACCCGTAGCCCTTAAGGTAAGAATAAAATCCTCATTGGTGACCTGTAAAATAGAAGACTTTGCAATTCTAAAATAAAGAGGAATCTCAACCAATAAAAGTGTACCTACAGGAAGTATCATATGTTTCATTACATCCATCACATAAGCCATTCCAGTATAAGAAGCTCTAGGGTCTGTCATTCCATAGGTAGGAAGTAGTTTTAAAACAGATGAAAATATGATAATGAGCATTAGCCCTAGCCAAAAGGAAGGCATAGAATTTAGTATATAAGAAAAACCTGAAAAAATAACATCAATAATTGACCCCTCTTTTCTTGCTGCTACAATCCCCATTAATGTACCTATTATAAGGATAGTATGCCTGAAGTTAAAACTAGTAAAATAGTTGCAGAAAGCTTTTCAGAAATCATTTCCGTTACGGGCCTGTTGTAAATAATAGATGTTCCCAAATCACCAGTTAAAGCGGTTTTTAAATAAACAACAAATTGAGTAGGTAACGGCTTGTCCAACCCATATTTTTGTTCTAATGCAGCTCGCAGTGCCGGATCATCAGTTTCTTTTCCCATAAGAGTCTTTATAGGATCCCCAGGGGCTAATCTAATAATTATAAAATTAATAGAAAAAACTATAAGAATCGTTAGTAGCCCCGTCAAAATTCTCTTTCCTATGTATTTTTTCACCTAACTCCCTCCCATTTCTTTTGTAATGTAACGCTTTAATGTTCAATGGTGAACCTGTTCACCTCTAAAATGTTATTAACACAATAACATAATAAAGTCTTTATGTCAATTATTTTTTTGAAAATTTTTTCTTTTCTAAGTTTTTAGATTCCCTAAAGAATTTAGTAATTTTACTTTTTTTTTCCTAATAATTTGCTATAATGTTAGTTAAACAATAAAGTTTTATTTATTAAAGGAGGAAAACATGCCTAAGCAAACGTTTTTTAACTTACCTTCTGATAAAAAAGAAAAAATAACTCTTGCGGCTTATGAAATATTTACTAACGAAGAATATGAAAAGGTGAGCATTAGGAGCATAACAGGTAAGGCTGAAATTTCAATAGGTAGCTTTTATAAATATTTTGATGATAAAGATGACCTTTATTTATATCTATTAAGTAATATTGAAAAAAAAATATATGCTAAAGAAAAAGAAAAGACAGGATATTTTCTAATGAATAGCGAAGTTATTCCTATCGAAGAAATATGTACTCCAGAGGAAATAGAATTTAATCGTACCTGGTACAGAGCACCCATAGAAGTTATGATGAAATTTTACTTTGGCAAGTACAGCAAAGAATTAAATAGCAATGTAATGGACGAGCTAGTGGAACTTAAAAACTCTGGCAAGCTAAAAGACTCTGTAGACATAGATTTTATTTTCCATATCTATGCAACTTCAATGTTTAATATATTAATATATTTTCGTGATAACAATATAACAGATGTAAATGAAAAACTTAAAATGAAGATAAATTATTATACTGAACTATTTCTTAAAGGAATTTTAAAAACGGAGTAGAGAACAATTAATTGTCCTCTACTCCGTTTTACTTTACATTTTTTGTTATAGTCCTATTTTGTCATATAAATCTATATTTTATTTTGCATATAACTTAATACCTGTTGTATCAAAGTATTGTAGCAATTCTGGTAATACATCAACTGATACTTTTTCACCGTCCTCAGTGATAAAAGTGTTGTTGTTAAGCTTAATATAAACTGGATTGTTCGAGTTATACCACTCTACTAGCTTAGCTTGTGCTCTTGGGTTATTATTTAGGTAATCTGTATCAAAAGCCTCATCACCTATAATAACTGCACTAACTGGAAGGTCTTCTATATCTCCTACTAATGTTATCTTTCCTTTGGCTACTTCTGTTAATGTAGCTCCATCTTCACCTGTAAATATTACTTCTATTTGCAAGTTTGACGCTACTACTCCCTCATGTGCTCTATATGTTGCTTTATATAATCCTGGCTCAACCTCTGTCATCTCATTTCCAAGCCTATTAGCTGAAGGTCCAAATGGAAGCATTATTCTATAATATGCTTTACCTCCTGATGGTGCATTAAAGCTTATTTCTAAGGTTTCATCACTTCTAAGCTCAGTATTTTCAGTTGGCTGGAGATTTGTAATTCTTGCTGGTTCTGGATCAACAGGTCCTTCACCTGCTATTATCTTAACTTTTCCTTCTGCCATTTGTGTTATTTCGTATCCATATTCATTTCTATATACTACTTCAATCAATAAATTTTCTGCTCCTGTTTCTTCTGGCACCGTCCAAGTTCCAGTATATAATCCATCTTCTTCTGTCATTGGTATTCCTATTTCATTGCTTTGTAACCCAAATGGAACCATTATTCTAAAATATCCTTGCCCTCCTGTAGGTGCATTGAAGCTAACTCTTAATACATCCCCTGCTCCAAGTTCTATATCTTCTGATGGCTGGATATTTGTAATAGTTGGTGACTCTAACTCTACTAATACAGTTCTTACAACTGTAGTTACATTTCCTGCTCCATCAGTTGCTTTTACAGTAATAGTATTTTCACCTTGGTCTAGCATCAATCTTTCATGGAAACTATTAGATTCATCTACTAATATCTCTTTATCATTTATCTCTAATTTCGCTAAACCAATATTGTCGGTTACAGTACCTCTTACATGAACTGATTCTTC